>NZ_JALCZP010000082.1:0-1353 GCF_023555435.1 Polaribacter sp. Z014 | reverse complement strand
CGTTGGCAAAAATACCTCAGTGAGCTCGAAAAATATAATGTAAAGAAAACTAAAATAACTTATCATTTAAAATTATTATGTAAAGAAAAGTCCATTTTCTTATCATTATAAATTACCTTTGTTAAGAAAAATAGAATTTCTTATCATTATGAATAATTTTAAACTTGAAAAACTTCCTTTAAAAAAAGACATTGAAACAAAAAATGTTCTTAAAAAATTAAATGAAGCTCATAGAGCATTAGCTGAATTAAAAGGTTTAGTATCTAGTATTCCAAATGAAAATATCCTAATTAATACATTAGGGTTACAAGAAGCAAAAGATAGTTCTGAAATTGAAAACATCATCACAACACACGATGATCTTTATAAAGCTGAACTAAATTTAGATGGAGTAAAATCGTTAGATGCCAAAGAAGTTCAAAATTATATTTCTGCATTAAAAATTGGGTATTCATTAATTTCAAAAAGAAATATTTTAACAAATAATGACATTATCCAAATACAATCTGAATTAGAAAAAAATAATGCAGGTTTTAGAAAAGTTCCTGGAACTGCATTAAAAAATGCTAAAACTGGAGAAACAGTTTATACTCCGCCACAAGACCTTGAAACTATAAAAAATTTAATGTCTAATTTAGAACAATTTATTAACGACGATACTTTATCTGACTTTGACCCAATAGTAAAAATGGCTATTATACATTATCAATTTGAAAGTATCCACCCTTTTTATGACGGTAATGGTAGGACAGGAAGAATTATTAATGTGCTTTATTTAGTAATGAAAGATTTACTTGATTTACCAATTCTATATTTGAGTAGTTTTATTATTGAAAATAAAGCTAAATATTATGAATTATTACAAGAAGTTAGAATTACTGACAATTGGGAAAATTGGTTAATCTATATTATCAAAGCAGTCGAGCAAACTTCTAAACAAACTATAATTCTAATAAAAGATATTCAGAAATTAATGCTTGAATATAAACACTTAATTAGAGATAATTATAAATTTTATAGTCAAGATTTATTGAATAACCTATTTCAACATCCATACACAAAAATTGAGTTTATAGAAAGAGATTTAGGAGTATCAAGAATTACCGCTGCTAATTATTTAAATAGATTAGCGAAAGATGGAATTCTAACAAAACAAAAACTAGGAACTGGAAATTACTATATCAATGAAAAATTATATACGATTTTAACAAAAAAAGTACTTTAGCCAACAACGTGTAGTAAAAATTGCTAAATTAGTGCTTAATAAAAGTAGTTGCTTTTTTATTCACTTCTGTTTTCTTTCGGAAAATAGTCGTTCATAAAACCGCAACTTTCAATACACAACCACGTTAG
>NZ_JALCZP010000081.1:0-1373 GCF_023555435.1 Polaribacter sp. Z014 | reverse complement strand
TCACCTTCAAAAGTTTTATCATCTGCAGTAACACAACCTTTACCCATTATTGTTTTTCCAATAATAAGTGTTGGTTTTTCTGTTTCGGCATTTGCATCTTTTAAGGCTTTTCTTATTTCATCATGGTTATGACCATCAATAGTAACAACATTCCAACCCCAAGCTTTATACTTCATCTCCGTATCTTCCGAAGTAACCTCATCTGTAGGTGTAGATAATTGAATGTCATTAGAATCATAGAACATGATAAAATTACTTAGGCCTAAATGCCCTGCAATTCTTCCTGCTCCTTGAGATATTTCTTCTTGCACTCCACCATCAGAAATAAAACCATAAATTTTATGATCCATCCAGTTTCCAAAACGTGCTTTTAAAAAGTTTGCTGCAATTGCTGCACCCACTCCCATAGTATGTCCTTGTCCTAAAGGTCCAGATGTATTTTCTATTCCTCTTTTTACATCTACTTCTGGGTGACCTGGAGTAATTGAACCCCATTGTCTAAAGTTGGCAACATCGTCTTTTTCATAGTTTCCTAAAAGATAATACTGTGCATACATTAAGGTTGATAAATGTCCTGCATCCATAAAGAAACGGTCTCTAAACGCCCAAGTCATATCCGAAGGGTCAAAATTAAAGAATTCTGAATATAAGATGTGCATAAAATCTGCACCTCCCATTGGTCCTCCTGGATGTCCTGAATTTGCTTTTTCTACCATGGCAACACATAATGCTCTAATATTATCTGCTGATTGTTGGTCTATTTTTTTGTTCATTTTTTTCAAAATTTAATTCTATAAAAAAACCTTCCAGATTTTTAAATCTGAAAGGTTTTTTTTTATTTTAGATATATTGATTGATAATATTCTCAAACAACTCTTGTTTACCACTTTGTAATGTTAATTCTCCATTTTCTTGAGCAATGTTATATAGGTCTTTTAATTCTAATTTCCCTGCTTCAAAATCTTTTCCTTTTCCGCCATCAAAAGAGCTGTATCTTTTTTCTCTTAGTGAATTATACGAAGAAGATTGTAAAATCTTATCTGCAGTAATTAATGCTCTAGCAAATGTATCTGCTCCTCCAATATGTGCATGGAAAACATCGTCCATATCTGTTGAGTTTCTTCTTATTTTTGCATCAAAATTAACTCCACCTCCTTGTAAACCTCCTGCTTGTAAGAAAACTAGCATTGCTTCTGTTGCTTCTTGAACGTTGTTTGGAAATTGATCTGTATCCCAACCATTTTGGTAATCTCCTCTGTTTGCATCGATACTTCCTAGCATTCCTGCTTTGGCTGCAACTGCCATTTCGTGTTGCATAGTATGTTGTGCTAAAGTAGCGTGGTTTACTTCAATATTCAATTTAAAATCTTTGT
>NZ_JALCZP010000080.1:0-1381 GCF_023555435.1 Polaribacter sp. Z014 | reverse complement strand
TCATAAGTATGTAAAATTTAAAATTAATAAAAAAATCTCAGGTTAATTAATTAACCTGAGATTTTAAAACTTACACACTTTATGAGACAGTGCCAATAACTTACTCTTTATAGATAACAAAAAAGCTTCAGAATTTATCTGAAGCTTTTTTTGTGAAAAAAAATTATGTAAAAATTACAAAGAACTCGCGTTAAAAGTGTCACCTTGATTTACATCGCCTGTATCAAAACCTATTTTAAACCAACGCATTCTTTGGGCAGAAGTACCATGTGTAAAAGAATCTGGGACAACTTTTCCAGTAGAGTTTTTTTGCAGTCTATCATCTCCAATAGCATGTGCTGCGTTTAGTGCTTCTTCTAAATCACCTTGTTCCATCATTTTATTAATTTTTTGAGAGTGATGGGCCCAAACACCTGCATAAAAATCTGCTTGGAGCTCTAACATTACAGAGTATTTATTGTATTCGGTCTGACTAACACGACCTCTCATTTGTTGTACTTTTTTATTCATTCCTGTAATATTCTGAATGTGATGTCCTACTTCATGAGCAATTACATAAGCCTGTGCAAAATCTCCAGGAGCATTTAGTTTTCTTTCCATTTCTTCAAAAAAACTTAAATCGATATATAGTTTTTCATCACCTGGGCAGTAAAAAGGCCCTGTAGAGCTAGAAGCACTTCCGCAAGCAGAATTTACAGATCCAGAAAATAGAACTAAAGTTGGCTCTCTGTAGTTTGGTATTATTTGATTCCAAATATCTTCTGTATTCGCTAAAATGGTAGCACTAAAATCTGCCAACTCATTTTCTTTTGCGGTTCCTTTGTAGGTAGATGAAGATTGTATTTGATTATTGGTGTTTCCTGTAAGAAAATTTAAAGGATTATTTCCTGTAAAATACATAACACCTAAAACAATAGCTACAATTATTAGTCCTTTTTTAGAAGTAACTAACTTTAAAACTAAAGGAATTAATAGTTTTCCCATTCCTCCGCTTAAAAACCCTCCAGAACTGCTACCAGATGATGCGCCTCTTCTATCTTCTACATTAGAACTTTTTCTATTTCCTTTCCACTTCATATTTTTATCTTTAAAAAGATAAATTTACTGTTTATTTTTTAGTTGATATCATTCGGTATAAAAGAAAATACTATTTAGTGCCCCACTTTAAAGGTGTACGTTGCAATTACTTGTTTTTTATATAGAAGATGAACATCATAAAACCCTTTAAATTTAAACTTATACTTAATATGAATTTTTTTGTTGGTTCTTTTAATAGAGATTGGTTTTGTGTTTTGACCCCTATAAAACAAGAGTAATCTTTTAAATTTCGATTATTAATTAAGCGGTTAATTTTTTGGTTAAAATTAGATGTTTATCCTGA
>NZ_JALCZP010000007.1:0-188084 GCF_023555435.1 Polaribacter sp. Z014 | reverse complement strand
AATCTGAATACATATTGACTTTGCTTCTCGACTCCGCTCGAAGACCGTTTGGTTACTCTTCTTGAAAACAGTTTATTTAACAGGGTGTTCGAGCGGAGTCGAGAACTTGTATGATTTCTTTGAATTTAATGTTTATTGGGTATGCTTCTCGACTCCGCTCGAAGACCATTTTGTTACTTTTCTTTAATACCATTTATTTAACAGGGTGTTCGAGCGCAGTCGAGAACTTGTGTTGTTTCTATAAATCTGAATACGTATTGACTTTGCTTCTCGACTCCGATCGAAGACCATTTTGTTACTCTTATTAAATACAGTTTATTTAACAGGGTGTTCGAGCGGAGTCGAGAACTTGTATGATTTCTTTGAATCTGAATACATATTGACTTTGCTTCTCGACTCCGCTCGAAGACCGTTTGGTTACTCTTCTTGAATACAGTTTATTTAACAGGGTGTTCGAGCGCAGTCGAGAACTTGTGTTGTTTCTTTAAATCTGAATACGTATTGACTTTGCTTCTCGACTCCGATCGAAGACCGTTTTTGGAACTTTTCTTATATACCGTTTGTTTAACTGGGTGTTCGAGCGGAGTCGAGAACTTGTATGATTTCTTTAAATTTAATGCTTATTGGGTATGCTTCTCGACTCCTAAAAATAATACTAAAGCATAGCCTTACCTTCTTCTTCCTCCAGAATACGTCATCGCTTCACCTTTACCAAATCCATAGCTAATACCTAAAGTAATAAAGCGACCACGTTGTGCAAAACTATAAGTTTCAAAAGTTTCTTGTGATACCAATTGTTCCGAAATTCTAGATACAAACAAATCTCTAACTCCTAAATTTACAATGGCTTTTCCTTTAAATATTTTTTTACAAACACCTAAATCTAAATGTGTATATCCAATTACATATTGTGCACCCGTTTCTATGGTATAAGCATCAGAAATTGGGTTTGTATAATCGGCTTTAAAAGTATAATCTGCTTGTTGAAAATTGGTAGCTGTTTTTTGATTGCTATCATTATCATCACCAGAAATAGTAATATTTGTAAATTCAGACGATTGATCTTTCCCTAAAAAACTTCCCAAAGCACTAAACAATAAAGTATGATCTTCATTATTTTCAAACTGCTTTTTGTAATTCAATTCGTACTTATATTTCGGGTTTGTAGCATCCTCCTGTACTACTAATATCTGCACCAACATTAAAAACACGTTTATCTAATTTAAAAACGGTTTTAGAAACTTCTCCTGTAATTACTACCTCATCTAATGTTTGATTATCTGGAACGAGTATAATTTTCCCTAAATCAGCTTTATTATTACTGATATTAAAAGTTTAAATATTTTTTGTTTCAAAACCCATGAAACTTACTTCTAAATAAAAATTGGAATTGGAGGTAGAAATACTAAATTCCCCTGAATCATCAGAGGTTGTACCTGCTATTATTTTCTTAGTCGTTTTATCATGAAGCACTACCGTTGCATACGGAATTTCCTGAGAAGTGGCATCTTCAACCAAAGTTCCTGTAATAGTAGTGTTTTTGTCTTGTGACAAAATAGCACTACTAGAAAATAAAAGAAACAGCATGGAAAATGTATGTTGAATAAAAGATTTCATCTGAATATATTTTATAATTTGATTTCGTTTTAGCAAAAAATGAATATAAGGCTAATTCAATATATAACACCCCTTACTTTTATAAAACGAATCGTTTTGAAATCAAAAACACAACATTTAACAAAAATTTCACAAACAGAAAAAACCTAGTCTTTAAAACTAGGTTTTTCATTGTAAAACTCACGTTTACTATTAGTTACTTTTTTACTTCTTATTTTTTAATCTACATTTCTAACCAAACGTACATAATTATAATAACGCTCACCACCTTCTCCTGCAGGTCCGTTTTCATGTTTGGTATCAAATCTTACAGAACCTGCTCCGTGAAAATCTAAACCTTCTGCATTCACTGCTTTACCAAAAGCTACGTACCAAGCATAGTAATAAGGTTTTCCTTTTTGAAATCTTGCCGAAGTACTAGTCCAGAAATATGGAAAATCTTTATCGCCATTTTCGTTTGTAATTTCAGAAGAATTAAATAATGGATCTATTGCAGCTCTATTTAATGTAGCTTCCTTAGCGCCAGGAGCATAAGAATAATCTACAATACCTTGTAATTCCTTTACATTTGGCAATCTCCAATCTGAGTGTCCTGCTAATTCTGATTCTTCTGCATATTTTAAAGAAGATTTCCAATCCAAACCTTTTTTACTATCATCTTTAGACCACATTAAACCAGTTGCATTATCCGTAATTGTTTGGTTACCATTATCTACAAAATCATTAATTCCATAAATAGAACCCCGAACTGCACGGACATGTTTTAGCATTGGATTGCCAGTTGGTCTCTCTCCATTTCCTGGAGGTGGAGGTCTGTGTCCTGCTGTATTTTTTCCATCTTGTTCTCCATCTCTAGATGGCGGTGCTTTTTGATCACCAGAACCTTGTTTTTTACCATCACGTTTTCCCATTGGTGGAGGACCTTTGTGGTCTCCTCTACCTTCAGGTGCTTCTCCAGGATAGGCTTTAATATGTCCGGTTGCATGATTTACTCCAAAAGCAGCTGTATAACCACCTTCTTCGGTATGACCAACATATTTTTCAATTGCCCAATATTGCTCGCTTTTATCTACACGCTCATTATTAACTAATGAAAAATAATTGGTATCTAAATAAGGCCAACCAGTACTAAAATCACTAATAGAATATAATTCTTTAAGTGTAGGCATTCTCCAATCATCATAACCACCTAATTCTAAATTTTCTACATAATCCTTTGCTCCTTGCCAATCAAAACCTTCTGTTGTTGGAATTTCTTGCCATGTCAATCCAGTGTTTAAATCTAAAATTGTTCCTTCTTCACTTTTTTGAAAAGACATTTATTCGCCTTTTAAATAGTTGGCATCTTGTCCGTAAAGAGCATCACCTGGTGTTAAATCACTTAAAATTTCACCATCTTCACCATAGGCTTTTACCTGTCCTGTTGCTATTTGTGTGTAATTGTAATTCTTATTTTGTTCTTTCTTTGAAGTTCCCGTGTTTTTACAACTCATAAATACGAGGGCACAAACTGTAAAAGTCAAAACTGTATTTCTATTATGTATTTTTTTCATTGTATTTTTTTTATTCGTAGCGTAATGCTGTTATCGGATCTAATGCCGATGCTTTTCTTGCAGGATACCACCCGAAGAAAATACCCGTTACAGCACAAACTGCAAATGAAATAATGATAGAATACAAAGCAACACTTGTTGGCCAGCCTAGAAATTGCTCTATAAATACGGAGGCTCCTAATCCCAGTAATACACCGAGTAACCCACCGGTAATACTAATTAAAATAGCTTCAATTAAAAATTGCATTAAAATATCTGCTCCTTTTGCGCCTACTGCCATACGCAAACCAATTTCTTTAGTTCTTTCTTTTACAGAAACATACATGATGTTCATAATACCAATACCTCCAATTAATAAAGAAATACTAGCCACTGCAACTAACAGAATGGTTAACATTTCTGTTGTAGAACTAAAGGTAGAAATCAATTCTTCCATAGAACGTACGCTAAAATCATCATCCTCAGTATCTAACAATTTATGTTCGGTACGTAATATATTACTTATCTGTTCTACGGCATCTGGTGCATCATCTTCACTAATTGCCGATGCTATAATCTGGTTTAAGTGATCAATTGCTAGTATACGTTTTTGTACTGTCGTATAAGGAGCTATTACAACATCATCTTGATCTTGACCAAAAGTATTTTCTCCTTTTTCTTCTAATACACCAATTACTTTAAACGGAATATTATTAAAACGAATCATTTGACCCACAGGATCTTGACCATCAGGAAACACATTATCTACGACGGTTTGCCCTATTACTGCCACTTTAGAAGCCGATTTAACCTCAGCATCCGTAAACATACTTCCACTTTGTAAACCAACCACTTTAATGTCTAAATATTCTGGGTTTACGCCATATATTGAAGAAGGCCAGTTGTTAGAGCCATTAATAATTTGTCCGTTACCATTAACTACAGGTGTTATGTAGCTAATTAAGTCAGATTGTGCTTTAATAGTTTCATAATTTGCAAGTGTTAAGGTTTGCACATCGCCACCACTACCTCTTGCCGGACCTCTACTGTCTGCACCAGGCTGAATGGTAATCATATTAGATCCCATTGCAGAAATAGTAGTACGAATACTTTCTTTAGATCCTTCACCAATGGCTAGCATTGCAATTACCGAAGCTACTCCAATAATAATACCTAACATGGTTAATAAAGTTCTCGTTTTATTAAGAATGATGGCTTTTGTAGCAATTTTTAATAAATTTAATACTCTCATAATTAATCTTCTTGTTTAGGTAATTTTGCCAGTTCTTTTGCCGCAGATTGCACATCGTTATTCTGGTAATCTTGTATGATGTTTCCATCTTTTAAAACTACAGTTCTGCTACTAAAAGTGGCAATATCTGGTTCGTGTGTTACAAAGGCGATTGTTATCCCCTTTTTATTCAACTCTTGAAATAGAGACATAATTTCGTAAGATGTTCTTGTATCTAAGTTTCCTGTTGCCTCATCAGCAAGAATCATAACTGGGTTATTAACCAACGATCTAGCAATAGCAACACGTTGTTGTTGTCCTCCAGAAAGTTGCGCAGGTGTATGATCCATTCTATCTCCTAAACTCACCATTTCTAAAGCTTCAATTGCTCTTTTTCTTCGTTCTTCTGTAGACACTTTACTGTTGTATAACAATGGTAATTCTACATTTTCTATGGCAGAGGTTCTTGCTAATAAATTATACGATTGAAAAATGAATCCTATTTTTTCGTTTCTGATGGTTGCCAATTCATTTCTGCTTAAATCTTTAACAGAAACACCATCAATTTGATAAGTACCAGAAGTAGGTTGATCTAAACATCCTAAGATATTTAACAACGTACTTTTACCAGAACCACTAGATCCCATAATCGTTACAAACTCTCCTTCTTTAATATCGAAAGAAATACCTCTTAATGCATGAACCGTTTCGGTTCCCATGGTAAACTCTCGTTTTAAATCTTGTATTTTTATGATTTCTTTACTCATGGTTTCTTATTTTTTTCTGTTTCCTCCTGGACGTTGTGGCATAAAAGGACTTTCGTTTTTCTCTGCTGTACCTCCTGCTTCTTTTTTAGAAACACCTTGTAAACTGTACACCAATTTATCTCCTTTATTTATCCCACTTAAAATTTGCACATTTACTCCATCACTAGCACCAAGAGTTACTGTTTTTGGTGTAATTGTTCCGTTTTCTTCTAACACCCAAAGAGCCGTTTCTTCTCTAGATCTTTGGCCATTGTTTGTTTCTTCTATTTGATGTTGAAGATTATAAGTTGCAAGGGTTCCTCTTTCTGGCTTAAAATTAATTGCTTTAGCTTCTGCTGTTAATACATCATTCAATTCTAAAGTAAAAATAGAAATGGTTGCTGTTAAACCTGGTTTTAATTTTAAATCTGGATTATGCGCTTTAATAACTACGGTATACGTTACCACATTCGAGGTTACTGTTGGGTCTAAACGCACTTGAGTTACTTCTCCCTCAAAGGTTTCACCAATATATGCATCAACGGTAAACTCAACACGTTGCCCTTCTATTACTTGTCCTATATCTGCTTCATCAACATCTGCTTCTACTTGCATTTCTTTTAAATCTTGTGCAATTGTAAACAATGTTGGTGTACTTAAACTAGCAGCAACTGTTTGACCTTCATCAATAGCTCTAGATAAAACAACTCCATTTATTGGCGAATAAATATTCGCATATCCTAAATTTGTTATAGCAGATTGTAAATCTGAATAACGTTGTGTTACGGTTCCTTTTGCAGTTTCATAATTAAAAGTTGCTTCATCAAAATCAGCTCTACTAATCACTTGATTGTCGTACAACGATTTTTGTCTGTCGTAAATCGTTTTCATGTAATTTCTCTGGCTTACCGCATTATCATACGCTGCTTGTGCTTGTATTTTAGAAGCATTTAAGTTTGTTTTATCTAATTCTGCAATTAATTGTCCTTCTGTAACTACACTGTTATAATCTACATAGATTTTTTCTACAACACCAGAAACTTGCGTCCCTACTTCTACTTGTGTAATGGGTTCAATCGTTCCGGTTGCCGTTACCATTGTGGTAACATCTGCTTTTTTTGCGACTACCGTTTTTGCTTCTATAATAAGGGCATCGTCGCCTTTCATAAAAGTGTATCCTACAATTGCAAGTACAACGACTACAATGCTTATAATGATGATGTTTTTATTTTTTTTCATGTTGATGTTTATTAAAGTTTGATATCGTTTCCTTGATAAAATTGTAATAATTGATGGTATAAAATATTTAAGTATTTAGATTGTAAATAATTTTGCTGTGCATTTGTATACGTATTTTGACTAATCACTAAATCTGTAGTACTTAAAGCCCCTAATTCGTATTTTTTTTGTGCCAACTTATAAGATTGTTCAGCTGCTACTTTAGAAGCTTCTGCTGCAATTACTTGCTCTTGTGCAGACAATGCATTTTGATACGCCGTTTCTACTTTTTTATACACTTCTTTTTCTGTAGATAACTTTTGTATTTCTGCTTTTTCTATGTTGATGCTTGCCGTTTGTACCGCAGATTTTGTTTGATTTCTATTAAAAATAGGAATGGTTAAAGACAGTCCTAATTTCTGATTGAAATTCACATCAAACTGATCTGAAAACGTACTATCATTAATACTTGTATATCCAGAACCTAAACTACCTGACAAAGCCAATGTTGGTAAAAAACCTCCTTTTGCAATGTCTAATTGTTTTTTATTTGCTTCTATATTTAAGTTGCTCGATTGTATTTCTGGTAAAATTCCCAATGCTTTTTCATACACATCAGCCTTGTTCAATTCTAGATTTACTAAATCCATATTTTCATCGATGGTTTCAATTTCTATATCTTCGATTGGAGATAACTCTAATAATTGTTTTAAAGCAATAATGTATTGTTGATAGTTGTTTTTAGCAGCAATAACATTGTATTTGTTGGTTGCCGCCTGACTTTGAGCTTCCGTATAATCGCTTAATGCAATGTTTCCTGCATCTAAACGAGACTTTGCTCTTATAACTTCTGTTTCTGAAGCTGCCAAGTTGTTTTCTGCAATAACAATACTTTCTTTGCTATACAATGTTTGCAAATACGTTTCTAAAATATTTAAAACGATGTTGTTTTGTGCTACTTCTTCTTCAAATACACTTTGGTCAAATAAGATCTTATTTTGTGCTATTTGATTGGTTATTTGATTGCCTTGAAACAAAGTCATAGAACTATTAATCCCTACGTTTGTACTGTGTATTTGGTCTGTTACATAGCTACTTGTAATTGGGTCAATGGTATTTCCGTTAGAAAAACTTTGCGAAGCACTTCCAAATAAATTTGGTAATCGAGATGATTTTGCTTTGTTATAATCTATTTCGGCAATGTTTTTAGTCAGTACCGCATTTTTAACCGTAATGTTATTTTCTAAAGCATAATCGATACAATCTTGCAAAGACCATACTTTTGATGCGGAATTTGTAGTTATATCTTGTGCAAAAGAAATCTGCGCAAAAAGTAAGCTAAGAATGAGGATATATAATTTCATTTTTTTGAATGTTTTAATTGAACACTTCAAAAGTGAAACTTTATACTAGTATATGAAATTGTAATATACGTTTGCGGGTTTTTACTATACGAAAACGGTATTTTTATGGATGGGAGTTTTGGTGGTTTGTTGAATAAAGAGCATCTATTTACAATAATGAGAACTGATCTCTTGTTATGATTTGAATGTGAGTTACTAAGGGATGTTCAAAGTCATTGCGAGGCACGAAGCAATCTATGACTGATATTACAGAGAACTTCGATTTCCTCGTAACAACCTAAAAAAGATACTTCTTTATTTTTTTTTCATTGTTCTTTTCCATTGATGAATACTGAATCAAGTTCAGTACAAGCTTCACCAAAAATCTAGACTTCTGACAATTTTATTGAATTCTACATGATATTACACTATCGTGTCTAGACCACAAAAGCTCTTTGGACACTTGCCGCTCCATATCTTTTGAATTGCTACTAAAATTATAATATGTCGGGATGGGATTGTGATTTAATAAACTCAATCGTATATCATTTTATGTAAAAGAAACATTTATACTATTAATTGGGGTATCTCTAATAAGTGTTTATAGTAGGTATTAGAGACCCTTCAGGTTTTTAAAACCTCAAGGGTCTTTTTAAGCCGTAATGAAATTGATGATGAATAACATTTGACTTTATGGAAGAAAGTATTTTAAGATAGAATTTTTAGTTTAGTGACATATTTACGTAAAATTTCTTGTTTAATTATCAATAGGTATTGATACTAAAATTTGATTTAAAACATCGTTATATATATCAATTTCAGCTTCATTGGTTTCGATAGAAATAATTAAACTATATCTAACCGATGAATCATAACGTTTGAGTTTTTTTCTGTTTTTCCACCATCCTCCGACTGGATAAACCGCAATATTATTTCTCAATGCTAAATCTGCAGCTGAACCAATCCAGAGATCCTTATGTATACTACCTTTATCTCTAACTTGACTTCCCAATATCCAATCCTCTCGACCTTCAGCTACATAATCACCCTGTTCTTCTTTTATAGACTTACTAACACGAGATTTAAAAGCTTTCTGACTTTCATTCTTATCAATCATTTTGAACCTTAATCCATGTGATTTATATGATTGATCGTTAGCATATCTTTTATTTCCAGGGTTTGGTTCAATAAAATATGATAAGGTAACTATTAATTTCACTTCTAATTCAGCTAAATCAGACAAAATATCCGTTGGCCATGGTAAATCAAACAAATGAAAAATATTTGTTTTAACTATATTTTTATCATATTTAAAAGGTTGCAATGTTCTTTCTGCAATAATGTTTAAAGAATTTTCAGCACTATATTTAGCTTTGTTTAAGTTTGGTATTCCATAACCCACTCTCGCTAAAAGTTTAGATTTTTCTTCTGAGGACAAACTTTCTATTTTTTTATTATTTAACATTATATCATTCCATGAAGCAGAATGAATAATTAAAGCACGAATTGTTTCAGGTAAATAACTTGGATATTTTTGATATAATTCAGAGGCAAATTTTGATGCTAATGCTACTGATGCGCTTGTATCTGAAAAAGTAGTTAATACAGAACTTCCTATTCCAACTGTTCCTGTCGATAAAAGTTTTAAAGAATCGTGATCTAAAATCCCTGAATTGAAAATCCCATCATTACCTCCTTCAAATACAACATCGGGCTTTTTAGGCCATTTTTTATTCCAATTTATTGAAGTAGAATTACATGGAGACATTTGACCTTTTTTAGCTAATAATTCCGCACTTGGAAATTGCTGTGTGTCTAATCTATCTTTATTAGTAAAAGATCCTACTGTGATAGCATTAAAAGATTGTGCAGGATCTTGTACCGAAAAATCATCATTAGATAATGGATATATTAATCTATCATTCAAAGGTAAATTTCCTCCTGATATTAAAACCAAAGTTTCATCATTCCTATTATCTATAGAACCAAACAACTTTTGATCAATAGCAGCAGACCAAGAAGAAGGTCTCCCTAAATATTGATGATCTGGAGCTGTAATAGCTAGGCAAACAACTCTTTTATTATCTGGATTCATAATTTCTGCAATAGCTATAGCTTCAAGAGTTATTTGCCCATATAATTCCGGATCGTTCGCTAAACAATCAATAATTTTAATACTTTCTATATTATTGGAAACATTTATTTGCGAATTAGAAGTTAATGGATCGTTCAAATCTCCATATATAATAAGACCAGCCATAGGAGTCCCGTGTCCTTGCCTATAAGAATCGGAATTTGTCCAATTTGGATTTATTGAGTCTAAATTTCTTTCTGGAATTAAATCTACTAATAATGGATTAATTCTATTAACACCTGAATCTAAAAGACAAACTGAGACGTTATTTTGTTCTATTTGGTTATTAATTCTACTACGTAAATCACTTACAAAATCACCATCCCAATCTTTATCAAGATTTGTGAAGAAGTCTGCAGTTTCAATTGGTTTTCTGATTTCTGCTAAATTATCTACATAAAGTAAACTTTCTCCTAGTTCTTCAGGAGTAGCTTTAATTAAGCCTACTATATTTTCTGGAAAAACAAGTAATCTGTTATTTGTTAAAATAGTATCCGTGGATAATGTATTTAAAGTTTCTTCTACAACTTCTTTATTAGATCCACTAAACCAAACTTCCCACCATACACTTACATCTGAGCTTGGGAAATCTATTTCAGGTTCTTGCCAAAAACTTTCTAGAGTTGCTGCTCTAATATTTTCTATATTAGCTATTAAATTTTGGTTTTTGGGCTTTTCTATTATAGTTTCCTCTGTTAAGTATTTTTCAACTTTATTCAAAAAATTAGAAACAGCTTTCTTATTTAAATAAACCGCAATTTTATATACTATTTGCTCATTACCATCAGCATCTGTAAAGAATTTCGCTTTGCAAGAGGCAAGTCTATAGTTTCCTTTTGCATCTTCAAAACTATCGAAAGCTAGTTCAAAATTTAATGCAGATTCAAATTCGATATAAACAAATTCATATTCTTCATTTCCACCTGTAAAATCAGTTACTGCAGAGTTGAAAGAATTTTTTAGTTTTAAACCGTGTCTACTTCTATCTCTATCATCTTTAAAAAGAAAACTTCCACCACCATAAGTACTATATGGTAATGAAGAATTATTTCCATTAAGAAAAATGTGATTTAAGTCAGACATATTTTGTTAGAAAGGTCTTTTTCTTGAATTAATAGTTTCAGTTATAAATTCTAAATTGGACGTTTCCTTACCATAGACAATAATGTTTTTAAAAAAATCTTGACAAATTTTTTCTAAATCAGAAAAATTTAATCCTATAGATTTTTTAGAAAGTTCTATTAAAGCATTATCAGCTATTAATTCACTTTTTAAAAGTTCTCTTTTGTAATATTTAAATATTTGTTCTTCTGTAGGTATAGGATAATTTATAATATCATCGAATCTTCTAAATAATGCTTCATCTAAATTCTCAGGTATATTTGTAGCTGCAATTATTAAACTATTTGAATCATCTTTTTCTATTTGAAGTAAAAAACTATTAAGAACTCTTTTTATTTCTCCAACTTCATTTCCTTGACTTCTCGTTGTACCAATACTATCAAATTCATCAAATAAATAAACAGCTCTAAATTCTTTCATTGTATCAAAAACCAAACGTAATTTAGCTATTGATTCTCCCATATATCTACTGATTAAACCATCTAACCTTATTACAAATAGTGGAATACCTAATTCATTAGAAATTACTCTAGCAGTCATTGTTTTTCCACAACCAGGAGGGCCCGTTAATAATATTTTTTTTCTAGGAAATAAATTATGCTGTCTTAATTTTTCTATTTGTCTTTGTTCATCTAAAATTCTTTGAAGAGATTTTTTTAGATTAGTAGATAAGACCATGTCTTTCAATTTATCATCAGGTCTTGAAAACTCTAATAAATCATTAAGTTCTTTTTGTGCTGCATTGACAGGCAATCTTTTTAAAGTTCTTTCATTAATTTTTGATTTTTTAGAATCTTGAATTAATTTCTTCAACTCTTCGGCTAGTTCTTGACGTCCCTTACGGGCTTCTGCTGCAGCTATTTGCATAGCAGTAGCATAGAAGCGAGAATCATCTCCTTCCCTGAATGATCTAATCAAACTTTTTATTTGTTCAGCTGCTGCCATTTATGTTAATGTATTTTGATGTAAAAATATACAAAAAAAATGATAACTATATAAATTATGGTTAGCTATATTATCGTTTTAATTAAATCTAAATTTTTAACATTTACCCAGAATTACCTATACCCCATCCAAATACCCCTTCCCAATATCAAATATTTTTTCAGAATCTTTATTATCCAAACCAGAATACTCAGATAACGGAAAACTAACAGTCATTTTAGTAGTTGCAAACTTATGGCTTTCTGCGGCATGCGATTTTAAGTATGTAGCATGTGTAATTACTTTAAAGGTAGAATTTAATTGTAAATGCGTTTTTGGAGCAGGTTCAGCTACATAACTTCCTATAATTGGCAATCCTGATTTTAGAAAAGGTTTAATCGGAAAATTATCTAAAATTCCGCCATCGGAATACAAGGTTTTATTGATGATAATAGGCGTAAAAATACCA
Organism: Polaribacter sp. Z014; assembly: GCF_023555435.1. Classification (NCBI taxonomy): domain Bacteria; kingdom Pseudomonadati; phylum Bacteroidota; class Flavobacteriia; order Flavobacteriales; family Flavobacteriaceae; genus Polaribacter; species Polaribacter sp. Z014. The sequence goes on along the minus strand of NZ_JALCZP010000007.1, from coordinate 175,748 downwards.
GGAATCGCGCAAGAAGCCAACACAGGTTTTAATAACTTCCCTTTGCTAAAATAACGAGGTTTGCCACTTTGCATGTTGGAGGCCGTAATGTAAATTGGAATCTCTAATTCGCTAAATTTATCTTTTATTTTATTTTCTATTATCGATTTGAATAAAAAAGTATCAAAAATCCCTGCTTTTGTCATACTAAAGAAAGAAAACTTAAAAAGACTCGTTCTTTTAAAGATTTCTAAAATTTCTTGTGTAGAAATACCAGAAGCATATAAGGAAGCAACCAAAGCGCCTCCACTACTTCCGGAAATAGCGTTTATTTGTAAGCCTAAGTCTTCTATTTTTTCTATCAATGCTAAGTGTGCTGCACATTTTATGCCGCCACCAGATAACACTAAGTTTATAGGAATATTTACATTTAGTTTAGAAAGTTGTTCACTGTAATTTTTAGGCATTGAAATCTTTTTTAAAATCTAAAATATAGGTAAATATACTTCTTAAATAGCTCAATTGCTATTTATTACAACGGCAATCGTTTTTAGATACAAGCAACTCTAAATTACTACAGATTTCAGTCTTTGAAGACTAAAACAGTTCTCGACTGCGCTCGAATAGACACTGAGCGTTTTCTAATTATTTTAATTAATAACTGCTCAATTACAAATTCAACTCTTTCATAATTTCTGCAAACAACTCATAAGAACGAATTCTATCTTTAATGCTATAAATATTAGTTACGGCAATTAATTCATCTGCTTGCGTCTGTGCTAAAAACTCCTTTACTTGCGCTTTTACAGTTGCTTTACTTCCTATAAAAGAATATTTAAGCATTTGATGCACTTGTGGGTTTTCTAGAATCTCCTTATAATAATCCGTCATTGGTGTTGGTGGCTGCACAAAGTCTCTTTTTCCGGTAAACAAACCAAGTATCATTCTAATTAAAGATGTAGATAAATTGGCCGCTTCTTCATCTGTTTCTGCAATAATAATGTTTACACCCGCAATGATATACGGTTTTTCTAAAACATCCGAAGGTTGAAATTCTTCTCTATAAATAGACAAAGCATTCCATAAATGTGTGGTAGCAAAATGACTTGCAAATGCATATGGTAATCCTTTTTTAGCAGCCAAATGTGCACTATCTGTGCTAGAACCTAAAATGTAAAGTGGTACTTCTACTCCTTCTGCAACGGTTGCTCTTACTTTTGCATGCTCGTTTTCTTTAGAAAAATAAGTCTGAATTTTTTCTATCTCTCTCGGAAAATGTTGCGCTGCTTCCATAAAATCAGATCGAATGGCTGCTGCCGTTTCTCTATCGGTTCCTGGAGCTCTTCCCAAACCTAAATCTATTCTATTCGGATACAAAGCACCTAACGTACCAAATTGTTCGGCAACAATTAAAGGCGAATGATTGGGCAACATAACACCACCAGAACCAATACGAATAGTTTTTGTTCCTTCTGCGGCATAACCAATTAAAATACTTGTAGCAATACTACCAATATTTGTAGAGTTATGATGTTCTGCCAACCAATAACGCGTATACCCAAATGTTTCGGCGTTTTGTGCCAGTTCTCGTACATTATTAAAGGTGTCTTTTAAAGTATTTCCTTTAGAAACTAAAGCAAGATCTAAGATGGAATATGCGGTGTTTTGAGTTTTCATAAGTATTTAAAATCAATAATTATATTGTAGATATAAAGTCGTTTTTAGGTGTACAAAATTACAGAAAGTAGTCTGTTTTTTTATGTAATGTTTTGTTAATATAAACGACCAATCACTAAATTTGTAAACCGAATAAAAAGAGCATTTGAAAATGAATACCACCATACAATCCATATCTGTTTTAGACTTAGACGGTATTGCTGTAGATTTAATGGAAGTCTATAAAAACAAGGTTTTATTATTAATTATATATAACAACGATTGTTTAGGATGCACGGGGCGTGCGATTCCTTTGGCGTATGAATTTCAACAGAAATACCCAACCATTCAAGTTGCGGGCATTCATGCCGATTTTGTAAATAGAGAAGGAACCAAAGCCAATATTAAAAGTGTTTTTACAAGTGGCGAGAATCCGTTTCCTATTTATATTGATAAAAACCATAAAGTGTATGATCAGTTTAAAGCAGAAGGAACACCACAATGGTTGCTTATTTCAGAAAAAGGAGAATTGTTTCGTTCTATTTTTGGATCTCAGGAAAACGCTGCAAATAGATTATTTTATGCTTTAGAGAGTTTGGTTGAAGCTTAAAACTTATTTCAATAAAATACACGTTTGTAAGATAACACAACTACTTTTTATAAAGCAATTTTTAATACACGGTGTTGACATTTCGTTGTTTTTATCTCGACTTTTAATTATTCGACTTAATTCCGTTATACGCTTTTCTAGTGTTTGAGTAAATTCGGTCAGCCATTTATTCCGCAAACTTTTTCAATTCTGATAGAGTGAGTAATTTCGTAACTCGTTAGATTCTACATACAGCTCCGTTTATTGTTCATAATTCATTTTATACCGATTTTATAAAGTGCCTCATTGTTATTGATTTCTTAAAAAGATATATAAAATTGAGAATATAAGTATCAGAAATGAATATAGATAAAGAGATGTCAGATTAAATTTTTCTTTTATCAAATAGAATAAAGATAATATTGGTAAAATAATAACTAAAGCTATCATTGGCAGCCATAAAATTTCAAAAACGGCTCCTACAACAGCAAAATTGTAAACATTAAAGGACTGTCCTATGTAACAAAAAACAGATGTTATGATACTTAAAATTAGAACTATTTTTGATTTTTTTGAATTCATATTAATCTTTTTTTCATTTTTCATAAATCTTAATTTATATTGTTTTGCTAAATAACTTTTAAATGATTTATGAATTTTGGTTATCAATGAATACCAACGTTGTTGTGTAATGAAAGTTGCTTTTTTGTAAAGCACTAATTAAGCAATTTTTAATACAAAGTGTTGCCAACTGTAATTTTCAATTCAGAGAATATTTTTCAAATCTTGTTTTCCAATTATTGCCATAATTTCCACTGTGTCATTATTTACTTTATAATAAATACTATCTGAACCAGAAACACAACGACTATATCCTTTTTTTATATAATCAACTGATTCAAAATAAAATGGATTTTCAGCTATGATATCAAAGTTTTTAAAGAAAGAATCAAAGTATTTATCGGCTAGAATCATTCCGAATTTTTCAATACCGTATTTATAGATTCTTATTAAGTCTTCCTTCGCTAAATTACTTATTCTATAATTAGGCATTAAATCGACGATTTCGATTCCGCTAATATTTGTTCTTTACTTAAATTCGTAAATCCACTATTTTCAGCTTTCTCTAATTTTGCGCTAATCCAGTCAACTTGTCTTTGTTGTTTTCGAGCTTGTCTTATTAAATCGTTTACAAGTTCACTTTTAGTAGAATATTCTTTTTTATCAACTTGACTTTTTAACCACTCATCATTCGGTTGAGTGAATGAAATACTTTGTCTTCCCATAATATCTTATTTTGGTGCTAATTTACACCAAAAAAGTTAATTCAGCGAATTTTATGTTCAATTTGAGTTTTGTCGGTTTTATAGTTACCACCTATTAATATCTAAATATTCAATTACGTTTAGTTGATTATAATTTGGTATTGTAACACAGCCATTCCTTTGCGTTCATCAACTTTTAATTGATTATTTATATTTTGATAAACAGGTCTGTTTTGGTAACTTAAAGTTAGTTTGTTGGCGTGTCCTTTAAAGAAACAGTTTACACCTAAATCATACACAATCATGGCATCATCTAAAGCGTCAAAATCTGAATATTGAACAGCAATATTAGGTTGTAATTGATAACTTTTTTTTCCTTTAGCAAGTGCGTAACCTAATTGGAAAAAGGTGGTGTTTCCGGTTCCCATCATCGGGAAATCATTACCGCTACCATTAAAAGAAGTTCCTCCAGACGTAATATCATTTGCTCCCACATTTCTAACATAATTAGGGCCAAAATCGTTATGATTATAACCTAAGTAAGTTGTAATAGCCGTTCCTTTTTCTTTATTTAAAGGAGCGTCATAAAATACATCTATGGCCCAATTTTTAAAATCGTAATATTTTTCTACACCATTTACCAATTGCGAAGTCATTTTAGGTTGATTCATAAAACCTGCGCCTAAGTTTAAAATATTCTTAGTACCAATATAGGTTCCTGCACCTCCACTATAAGCAGATTTGTTACTCTCATTATCTAAAAACTCATATTTTACATAACCAGAAATTCTTTTTCTTGGGTTATTTATAGCATAATCTACTTTGCCTTCCGTTGCGGCAACTCCATATTGCGTTGGGTTTTTTAAAGATAAAATATAATCAAACTTATGTATTTGACCTTTTGCCCAAATACCTAAACTACGGGCAACGTCATCATTTTTATTAACAGTTAATAATGAAAATAACGGAGTATCTAAAGACATTAAAGTTACACTACTTCTTACATTCCAACGGTTTAAACCTTCCCATCCAGATTCTCCAAAACCTAAAGAAAATTCTTTAGCAAACTCATATTCTGCATATAAATCTAACACTCCAAACTGAAAGTTTTTTTCTGTTTTACTGTTTAAATTATTACCACCAAATAAAGAGTACACATATAATTTAGGTGTTAATTGTGCTGAAAGCCCCATTCTTACTCTTCTTAAAGAAACATCAAAAACATTATTTGCAATTTCATTATTAATAGTGGTACCTGGATTCGTGTCAAAATACCTTGCCCATAATTGCATTCTAAGAGATGCTTTTATGTAGGTTTTTCCGGTTTCGTCTAAATTTAGCTTAAGTTTATTGCTTTGTGCAAATGTGAAACTAGATAAGAATGTGAAGATAAAAAGAAATCTTGTTGCTTTCATAATTGTTACAAATAATTCGTTCGATTTAGTAAAAAAAAACATTTTATAAACGGCAAAACTAGAAAAATTATAAAATAGACTAACTGACATTTGTCACTTATTTTTTTTTATCAAAAGATCCATTATGTTTTCTTAATTAAGACCATTCTTTGTAAATCTAATCAATTTAATCACAATTATTTAAGTCTTAAAAAATTTATACTTCTCTATGATTAAAAACATATAAATATTGCCCCGTTGCCATTCTTCTAGAAGCATCTTTGGCTCTTTGTGCTAAATCACCCACAAATAAAGAATCTATTGTAGCAAACCATATTTCTATCCATTTTCCAAAATGAACTTGACTCATGGTATGGTTTAAATGTTTATCTACTTTTAAATGCGCTTTACTCGGACTTCCTTTAAAACAAACATCGCCTAATAAGGCGGTAACCCAAAAATCAGTTAGTTTTTCTAAATGTGGTGGCCATTGTTCTTTAGTTAAATGTGCATTAAAAATAGGCCCTAAGAGCTCGTTTTTTCTAACTTCATTATAAAAAGTAATCACCAATAAATTAATATCTTCTCTGTTTTCTATTTCTTTCATTTTACACAAAAATAAAATCAGCACAAACCTAAAATAGGCTTGTGCTGATTATTTATAAATTTAAACTTAATTTTTCTTTTTGATACAATACACTGTTTCTTGTATGGTAAACCAACAGAAGTAAAAAATACCTCCAGAGAAAATAACATCACCAACAACACGCATCCATTTTAAGGTTTGTACGGTTGGGGAATATAATAATTCTGCATCTCTAGCAAAAGAGTATCCTTTTGTAATTGAAGTATATGCTTGTATAATCCCTACAGGCAACATGCTTAAAAACACCATAGCAACTAAACCAATGTTTAACAACCAGAAAGCTCTTTTTAGTTTTACAGAACTCCAGACTCTGTCTGAATAAAAACGCAAACATATAATAATGAATCCCATTCCTAATAAACCATACACACCAAACAACGCAGTATGTGCATGCACTGCCGTAGTATTTAAACCTTGAATATAATATAAGGCAATTGGAGGGTTAATTAAGAAACCAAATACACCTGCTCCTACCATGTTCCAAAATGCCACGGCAATAAAGAAAAATATAGGCCATTTGTATTTTTGTATCCAATCATTCGATTTTAAAAGATTCCAGTTTTCACGAATCTCAAAGCCCATTAAAGTTAACGGCACCACTTCTAAAGCACTAAATGTTGCTCCTAATGCGATTGCTTGTACAGGTGTTCCCGAATAATATAAATGGTGTAAAGTTCCAATAATTCCACCTGCTAAAAATATGGTTGCTGATGCTATAGAAGCTTTTCCTGCTGTTTTTGCTGATAAAATTTTCATTCTTAAGAAAATAAAAGCAATAATAACGGTTGCAAAAACTTCAAAGAAACCTTCTACCCAAAGGTGCACTAGCCACCATCTCCAATAATTAATTACCGGTAAACTACTGTTTTCTCCATACATTAACCCAGAGAAGAAAAACATTCCAATAGCAATTACAGAAATTAGTAATATGATTAATAGGTGTTTAGAATCGTCATTTTTTTTGATGGCAAACACTACATGTCTACCTACCATGAATACCCATAATACCAAACCGATACCTAAATATATTTGCCAGAATCTACCTAGATCCATATACTCATATCCTTGATGCCCAAAGAAAAAGTTAGTTGTTAAATCTAAAAATTGATGTACACCTAACCATTCGCCCAACATAGAACCCAATACGATAAGTAATAGTGAAACGAAGAGAAAATTAATTCCGAATACTTGAAATTTCATTTCTTTACCACTAATCATGGGTGCTAAAAATAAACCTGTTGCCAACCATGTTGCAGCAATCCAAAATACAGCCAATTGTGTGTGCCATGTTCTCGTAATAGAATACGGAAGAACACTAGATAAATCGAGACCAAAAAATGCTTGTCCTTCTACGGTATAATGTACCGTTAAAGCACCTAAAACAACTTGTAGTGCTATTAATAATGAGATTACAATAAAGTATTTTAAGACAGATCTCTGAGATTTTGTAAGTACCAAAGTATCCAAAGGGTCTTTGTCTGGTTGAATTACAGCTTCTCCTTTTTCGTGATTACGTATATAATAATAGCTTAATCCGCCAATAAATAATAATAAAAGTACAATAGAAAATCCCGACCAAATTTGAGAATCTGGAGTAATGGTATTGTCTATTAAAGGCTCATGTGGCCAGTTAGAGGTGTATGTATAATCCTTTTCTGGTCTGTTGGTACTTGCTGCCCAAGAAGTCCAGAATAAAAAAGCATTTAATTGCGCTAATTTTTCAGTGTCTACTAAAGCTCCCTTTGGAATTGCGTATTTTTCATAACCATTAGAAAAAATATCTGCATAATGTTTAGAGTTTTCTACAATTGCTGTATAACGATCTTTAGAAATGGTAATACTACCGGTTTTAGCATTATAGGTATTTGTTTTAATCTGTTGAATTAAACGTGCTTTTAAGGCTGCTTTATTTTCTACATCTAGATCTTCATAGGTTGAATTAAAATCTTTTTTAGCCCAAGCATTTAGCATAAATACGGCTTCTTTATGTATCCAATCTGCAGACCAATCTGGCGCTACATAACTACCATGTCCCCAAATAGAACCTACTTCCATTCCTCCAATAGATTCCCAAACATTTTGTCCGATTTGTATATCTGCTTTTGTTAAGAAGGTTTCTCCTGTTTCTTGTATGATTACGGTTTCTGGTATAGGTGGTTGTGTTTGATATACTTCTGTACCTACCCAAATAAGTGCTATAAAGGAAAGTATTACTACGCTGGAAAATGCGATCCAAACTTTTTTCATGTTCTTGTTCTTTAATAAATTATACTACGTCTTTTACTCTTTGTTCACTGTCTAAAACCGAAATTGTAAGTCTTATGATACAATCTTCAGTACAATGTAAATCGTGAGGAACATTTGCGTCTAACGCAATTAAATCTCCTTTTTTTAATGGTTGTATTTCTCCTTCTACTCCAAAATCTATCGCTCCTTCAAATAATTCTATTACAATAGGATACGGTGCTTTGTGTTCTTTCATTTGTTGCCCTTTTTTCATAAGGATTCTTAACTCTTTTGTGGTTACTGTTTTAATTAATACGGTTACTGCTGGTTTGTCTTCTCCGTAGATTAGGTTTTCTGTGATAGATACTGTTTTCATTATTTTTGGTTTTGATTATCTTATAAATTAGTAAAAGATCTTAATATCTTTTATATGGTTAAATTTTTAGCGCTTTAATATGAAGCCTCCTAATGACATATCATCTATGATGGATTTTATAGAAGTATTTTCTAACATATTTTTTAGACTCTCACGGATATCAACAAATTTAAAATGCAACGGACAAGGAGATGTTGCGTCACATTGTTTTAGTCCTAACCCACAACCTTTGTAAATAGCATCACCGTCTAAAATACTTACAATTTCACTTAATTTAGTATCCATCTTCTCCTCCTCTATCGTAAAACCTCCATAAGGTCCTTTTAAAGATTTAACAATATTATTTCTTTTAAGTTGTTGTAAAATTTTGGCAGTAAAAGCTTGTGGTGAGTTTATTTCTTGAGATATAGTACTCATACTTACTTTATGACCATTCGCACTTTCTTGTGCTATAAATAGCACTGCTCTTAATCCGTATTCGCAAGTTTTAGAAAACATCCTCTTTCTTTATTTGATGGCGCAAATATATATTTTATTTTATAAAGGACAAATTTATCCGTTATAAAAAATCGTGCAATTTTTAATGCCTTATTTAGATAACTAAATAGGTGTAAAATAAAAAAACTTTCTAAAAAGAAAGTTTTTTTATTCAATCTGAAATAATTTCAGATTATTATGAAGATTAAACTTCCATAAGTTGAGAAACTGAAACAAATTGAGATGGACAAGATTTATACTTTTAAGACAACCTTTTAAAAAATCTGTTATATCACTAGTGTCCACTAAAAAGACTTAAGACCGCTCTGCTAAAAGACACAAGAAACAAGACTTTCTCAATTTACTATTTTTATCTGTTTTGTATATTATAAGGTCATTTAAAAAAAATATTTTCATTCGAAATGCAATATTCCAATTCAACTCTTCACATAATAATTTCTATCTAAAAAAATTGAATTTCATAAAGTTGATTGAGGAAAATGATATTTTTAGTGGACACTAATGCTGCTATATTTTACTCAATAGGTATTGATAACAACGGAATATTTTGCCCAGAAGCCATCACCCTAGTTTTACTTTTGTGTACAATAGATTCCCAAAATCCATATTTTTTAGGCATCATAACCAAAAGTTCTGAGTTTGATTTTTTGATTTCATTTTCAATCGCTTCTATTACTGAATTCGATTTTACATTTTTATAAAACAACGTAACATCTTCTAGATTTTTATCTAGATTGCTTGTTATCTCACTTTTTAACTCTTCAATTTTTTCATCTACATAAAAAACAGTAACGGCTGCTTTTAAACTTAAAGCAACTTGACGAAGTTTTGCTAATGTTTTTAAAGGAATATCTTGTAATACATCACAAGCAAAAAGAATTTGTTTTACCTCCTTAAATTTAGCGTTGATGGGAATTGCCAACACCGGAAATTCTTTCATACTAATAACGCTTGTTGTAGGATTCCCTAATAAATTTTGTTCCATAGATTTTGGTGACATCCCAATCACTAAAAAACGAGATTTATGTTCTTTCATTAAAAAATCTACTTCATCGCCTAAACTAGAATAACTAACTTTATAAGTTACTTTAATCTTGAATTTTTCACTTAATTTAGAAGCTTTATCTTTTAATTTGTTTTTGGTTTTTTCAAATAACTTATCTATTGATGCTGCAGATAATCTACTATTTGCGGCATGAACAGGCAGTTTATAAGCATGAAAAAGTATAAGTTCTACTTTACTATATTGGGCTAATGCCGCAGCGTATAAAACAGCGTTTTCAGATAACTTAGAAAAATTTGTGGCTACTATAATACTCATAATTTAAATAGTTGGTTTATATCCAAAGATAAAAAATAGTTAGCAGAATTATGTAGTCGAAAAATGGGATGTATTGGTCTATAATACGTTTTTATAAAAGTTTAACAATTAATTATAGATCTCGTGTTATATATTTTTTCTAAAGTAGGAAGGTGATACACCTGTATTCTTCTTAAAGTATTTACCAAAAAAAGAGAGATTGCTAAAATTTAATTCATTAGCAACTTCAGAAACACTTAGCAAAGGATTGCTTAATAATAATTTAGCCTCCATAATTACAGTAGCATCAATTAATTGACCAGCCGTTTTACCCGATATTTCTTTTAATACTTTAGATAAATGGGCTGAGGTTAAATGCATACGATCTGCATAAAAGTTTACAGAACGTTCTTTTTTAAAATGATCATTTAATATGGTTAAAAATTTAAGCGTTAGTTGCTGTTGCCTATTTAAATGTGCATCTAAATCAGGGTGCTCTCTTTTAAAAATAGATCCATAATGATATAATAGCAATCCAAAAGAATGCATAATAATTTCATTTCTAAAAGGTAAAAAAAGAGCTTCTGCATTATTGTTTTTTGCTAATAATTTAGAAAGAATTATAGAAGTTTCCTTTTCTTCTTCTAATAATTTTAACTTCGGAAAACTATTTGCTGTTAAAAAATCGATGGCATCAAATTCTGTTTTTTTTAAAAGTATTTTAAAAATAAAATCTACCGTAAAACTAACGCCAATAATTTCTAGATCGCTACTAGTTGCTATAATTTGAGAAACCGTTTGGGGTTTTACAACAATCATTTCACTACTTTCTAAAAGATGCGTAATTAAATTTAATTGCACTTTTAGGGTACCTTTAAGAATCAATAAAAACGTGTAATTACCCGCTCTAAATGGTTCTAAAAAAGGAGTTTCGTTGAAATTATTTTTAGATAAATGAATGTGTAAATCTGTATTTATTTGTGGTTTATCACCAATAATCTTAACAACGTCGTTAATAGTAAAGTTTTTAATAAAAGGTGTTTGCAATGGGTTTATTTCTAAAGATTAAGATTTCAAAGATACCAATTTCTAAATGTAATTAATTCTAAAACATCTGGCATATCTCCCCTATCCAAGAATAATTATTCATTTTTTGTGGTATCAATTATTTCTATAAGAGTATAAATATAAAACTTTGTTAAAAAAAGAATGAACGTTCATTTTTACATATATTTGCATCAGAATTAAAAAGATTATGGCAAAGCTTCAGAAAAGTATAGACAAACGTAATGACCTTGTAAAGGCGACTATAGAACTTGTTAATAACAATGGGTTTCATGCAACACCTATGAGTAAAATTGCTAAAATGGCAAAGGTTTCTCCTGCTACTATCTATTTATATTTTGAAAATAAACAAGATTTATTAAACCAAACATATATTGATGTAAAAGCAGAATACACAAAATATGCATTTGAAACTTATGATAGTTCAATGTCTGTAGCCTACGGTTTTGAAATTATTTGGAAACGAATTTCTAACTTTAAACTAAATGAATGTGAAGAAGCCATGTTTTTGGCCCAATGTGATAATACACCAATTATTGATGAAGCAATTAGACAAGAAGGCATTAAACATTTACAACCCCTACTCGACCTTTGGGAACGCGGTAAAAAAGAAGGAATTATAAAACCAATATCAGATTATTTGCTTTATGCTTATGCTATAAACCCGTTATCCTTTTTAATGATGACACAAAATCGTGGGTCTTTTAAATTAACTAAAGAAAATATAGAAGAGGCGTTTCAAGCCGCTTGGAATAGTATAAAACTTTGTAAATAACATGAAAAAAACGGCTATCATATTAGGATCAACTGGTTTAACTGGAAATAGTATTCTTCATAAATTAATTGAAGACGAAAACTATGAAGTTATTAAATTATTTTCTCGTTCTAAAATTGAAGGTCTACCTAAAAAAGTTACACAGTATATAGGTGATATTTTAAATCTAGAAAATTTTAAAGCAGATTTTACGGCAGATGAAGTGTATTGCTGCATTGGTACTACCGCAAAAAAAACACCAGACAAATCACTCTATAAAAAAATAGATTATGGTATTCCGGTTGCTGCTGCAAAACTATCAAAAGAAAATAATATTGATACTTTTTTGGTGATTTCTGCCATGGGAGCGAATGCAAAAAGTACTGTTTTTTATAATAAAACAAAAGGTGAAATGGAACGCGATGTTTTAAATCAAAACATTAAGAACACCTTCATTTTAAGACCCTCATTAATTGGTGGGGAAAGAAAAGAACGTAGATTTTTAGAAAAAATTGGGTTGGTTGTGTTTAAAATAATTCAACCCTTGTTTATAGGAAAATTAAAAGAATATAAAATAATAAATGCAGAAAGTATTGCGCAAGCAATGATCAACTTAGCAAATAATACAAATAATGCCGAAGTCATAATTACTTCAAACCAAATAAAAACACTTTCATTAAAATAAATAAAGATTAAATATGGAATTATTAGATAAATTAAACTGGAGATACGCTGCAAAAGCAATGAATGGAGAAAAAGTTTCTGAAGATAAAATAGAACGTATTTTAGAAGCTGCACGTTTATCACCAACGTCTAGTGGATTACAACCTTTTGAGATTTTTGTAATTAAAAATCAAGAAATTAAAGAAAAAATTAAACCTATAGCTTGGAATCAATCTGTAATTACAGACTGTTCTCACCTACTCGTTTTTGCTGCTTGGGACACCTATACAGTAGAGCGTATTAATTATATGTTCGATTTAACCAATGAAATTCGTGGTTTTAAAAACGAAGGTTGGGAAGATTATCGTCAAATGTTATTAGGCATGTATCCTCAAAGAGATGCAGAAGAAAACTTTAATCATGCTGCAAAACAAGCATATATTGCTTTTGCCAACGCAATTACAGCGGCTGCTTATGAAGGCGTAGATGCTACTCCTTTAGAAGGTTTTGACCCTAATGCGGTAGATGAAATTCTAGGCTTGAGAGAAAAAGGTTTGCGTAGCGCTGTTTTATTACCATTAGGTTATAGAGCAGAAGATAAAGATTGGTTGGTAAACTTGGTAAAAGTTAGAAAACCTATGAAAGATTTAGTTACTGTAATTGAATAAAAAAAAGTAAAATGAAAACGATTTTATTAAATAATAGACCCGTAGGAAAACCAACAACTTCTAATTTTGAATTTGTTACAGAAGACACGCAATTGGTAATAAAAGATGGAGAAATTCTTTTAGAAGCTACTTACGTTTCCGTAGACCCTTATTTAAGAGGAAGAATGAGTGCTGCAAAGTCATACGTTCCTTCTTTTGAATTAAACAAACCAGTACATTCTGGAGTAATTGCTAAAGTAATAGCTTCTAAAAACGAAAACTTTAAAGAGGGTGATTATGTTTCTGGGATGTTAAATTGGCAAACACAACAAGTTTCTAATGGAGAAGGTCTTTTAAAAGTCGATGGTTCTAAAGTACCATTAAGTGCCTATTTAGGCATTTTAGGAATGACTGGTTTAACTGCGTATTTAGGTTTACACCAAATAGGGAAACCTGTTGCAGGAGAAACCATAGTGGTTTCTGGTGCTGCTGGAGCTGTAGGTTCTGTAGTTGGACAAATTGCTAAAATATTAGGACTAAGAGTTATTGGAATTGCTGGTACTGATGAAAAAATAGCAATGCTTAAAACCAAGTTTGGTTTTGACGCTGGTATTAATTACTACACAAGTAAAGATATTAGTGCTGATATTAAAACATTGGCGCCAAACGGAGTAGATATTTATTTTGATAACGTAGGCGGACCAATATCTGATGCAGTATTATTTAATATTAACCGTTTTGCTAGAATGATTATTTGTGGTGCAATTTCTGTTTACAACAATACAGAAACTCCAAAAGGGGTAAGTGTACAACCATTTTTAGTTAAAAATAGTGCCTTAATGCAAGGCTTTATTGTTTCTAATTATGCAGATAAATTCCCAGAAGCTATAAAACAATTATCAAGTTGGTTATCAGAAGAAAAACTTACTTACACAGAAACTATCGTAGATGGTTTCGATAATATACCAAATGCTTTTATCGACTTATTTGAAGGTAAAAACAAAGGAAAAATGATCGTTAAAATTTAAATAAAATAAAAAAATGGAAAATTTTGAATTTAAAAACCCAACCAAAATCATTTTTGGAAAGGATACTATTAAACAATTAGAAACCGAAATTCCTAAAAACGCTAAAATATTATTACTCTACGGTGGAGGAAGCATCAAGAAAAATGGTATTTACGACCAAGTAAAAACGGCTTTATCAAAATTTGATATTGTTGAGTTTGGCGGTATACCTGCAAACCCTGAGTACGCAACCTTAATAGAAGCTTTACAAGTAATAAAAGAAGAAAGTATTACTTTTTTATTAGCTGTTGGTGGTGGTTCTGTAATAGATGGAACTAAATTTTTATCTGCAGCTGCTGTATTTGAAGGTGAAACTCCTTGGGATATTTTAACAAAAAATATAAGAACAGAAATTGGAATGCCTTTTGGAACTGTTTTAACAATGCCAGCTACAGGTTCTGAAATGAATTCTGGAGCAGTAATTACCAGAAGAGAAACCAAAGAAAAATTAGCTATGGGAGGTCCTGGTTTATTTCCTGTATTTTCAATATTAGATCCACAGGTAATTAGTTCTATTCCACAACGCCAATTGGCAAACGGATTAATGGATTCTTTTACACACGTTTTAGAGCAATATATGACGTATCCTGTTGATGGATTATTGCAAGATCGTTTTGCCGAAAGTATTTTACAAACCATTATAGAGGTGGCTCCAAAAATATTAAAAGATCCAACAGATTATAATGCAGCGGCTAATTATATGTGGAGTTGTACCATGGCTTTAAATGGATTAATTCAAAAAGGAGTTCCTGGAGATTGGGCTGTTCATGCAATGGGCCATGAGTTAACCGCTTTATTTGGTATCGATCACGCTCGTACTTTAGCTGTAATAGCACCAAGTCACTACAGATTTAATTTTGAAGCTAAAAAAGAAAAATTAGCACAGTACGGAGAACGTGTTTGGAAAATAAAAGAAGGAAGCAAAGACGATAGAGCGCAAGCTGCCATTGAGAAAACAGAAGCCTTTTTCCATAAATTAGGTATCGATACAAAATTATCTGATTACACCGAAGATTATAAAGGAACTGCCGAAGAAATAGCAAAACGTTTTACAGATAGAGGTTGGTTAGGTTTAGGTGAGCACAAAAACTTATCGCCAGATAAAGTAGAAAAAATTGTAAAAATGGCGTACTAATTTTATATATGAAGATTACAAAAATTATAGCTTTAACGCTTACAATTATTACAGCTTCTAGTTGTAAAAATGCAGAAAAAGAAGCAACTTCTAAAAAAGTTTCAGAAGTAAAAACAACCATTAAAAAAGATAAAAAAATGAATATATTATTTGTATTAACATCACACGATAAATTAGGTGATACAGGAAAAAAAACAGGATTTTGGGTAGAAGAATTTGCAAACCCATATTACACATTGTTAGATAAAGGTGCAACGATTACCATTGCAACTCCAAAAGGTGGTGCTGCCCCAATAGATCCAAGTAGTGATGCTCCAGATGCAGCAACAGCAGATACAGATCGTTATAATAATGATGCAGATGCTAAATCTAAAATTGCCAATACAAAAGTATTAGCAGATATGAATGCAGACGATTTTGATGCTGTTTTCTATCCTGGTGGTCACGGACCTTTATGGGATTTAACCAACGATAAAGTGTCTGTTGCATTGATAGAGAAATTTAATAATCAAGCCAAACCAATTGCATTTGTATGCCATGCACCAGCTGTATTAAAAGATGTTAAAAATGCAGAAGGAAAAGCATTGGTTAAAGGTAAAAAAGTAACTGGTTTTTCTAATAAAGAAGAAGCAGCTGTTGGTTTAACAGAAATTGTACCTTTATTATTAGAAGATATGCTAATAGAAAGTGGCGCATTTTATTCTAATGGAGAAAACTGGGCACCTTATGCCGTGCAAGATGGTAATTTAATTACTGGTCAAAACCCTGCATCATCAGAATTAGTTGCAGAAAAATTATTAGCTAGTTTAAAATAGTTAGTTTTAAATTAGATTTTAAACAGTCGTAAATAAGAAAAACTTTACGATAATAAAAAAGGCTCGCTATTTGCGAGCCTTTTTTATTATAATAGTTAACAATAAACCAAATTTCGGTTATCCTTTTCGTAGAAACTTAAATTAAAGCGCATTTAATCGTAAAAAATAAATAGTTTGGTTTATAAATACAAATATTGTTATTATTTCCTTCTTAGTCAATACCCATAAATAGGTATATTTGTACTAATGAAAGAAATAAGTAGTATTCACAACTCGTATATAAAAAACCTGCTAAAACTTCAAGAAAAAGCAAGGGAACGAAGAAAACAAGCGTTATTTATTATTGAAGGAAAACGAGAAATATCTTTAGCAATTACGGCTAATTATCAATTTGATACCATTCTATTTTATCCTGATTTAATTTCAGAAAATGAAATTTTACACCTTTTTAATTCAAATGTAAATAGAATAGTAATCTCAAAAGAAGTGTATCAAAAATTAGCTTATAGAGATTCTACAGAAGGTATTATTGCGGTTACAAAAGCAAAAGATTTCTCTTTAAATAATATTCTTTTTGAAA
This sequence comes from Polaribacter sp. Z014, assembly GCF_023555435.1. Lineage (NCBI taxonomy): Bacteria > Pseudomonadati > Bacteroidota > Flavobacteriia > Flavobacteriales > Flavobacteriaceae > Polaribacter > Polaribacter sp. Z014. Next base: position 159,093 of record NZ_JALCZP010000007.1, on the reverse strand, counting down.
ATAAAAACCCTTTAATCTTGGTTGCAGAAGGTGTTGAGAAACCAGGAAATATTGGAGCCTTATTAAGAACAGCCGATGCAGCAAATATAGACGCTGTATTAATAGCAAATCCTAAAAGCGATTTGTACAACGCTAATATTATTAGATCTAGTGTTGGTTGTGTTTTTACCAATCAAATTGCCACAGGAACATCCGAAGAAATAATTGCTTTTCTAAAAGAAAAAAATATCAATATATACGCTGCTACCTTACAAAATTCAAATGAATATCACCAAGAAAATTATACAGAAAGCTCCGCAATTGTTGTAGGTACAGAAGCAACAGGTTTAACAGATGTTTGGAGAGAAGCTGCTACACAAAACGTAAACATACCTATGCAAGGACAAATAGATTCTATGAATGTTTCTGTTTCTGCTGCTATTATTTTGTTTGAAGCAAAAAGACAAAGAAAATTTAAAAAATAAAGAATGAAAGTATTAGGAATTGACATTGGAGGATCTGGAATTAAAGCCGCAATTGTAAACACAAAAAACGGAGAATTACTTTCTGAAAGACATAGAATTGATACGCCAAAACCTGCAGAACCTAAAGCGGTTGCAAAGGTTATTAAAGAAATGGTAAAACATTTTGATTGGAAAGGTCCGGTTGGTTGTTGTTTTCCTACTATTATTGTTGATGGACAATGCAAACATCATGGAAATTTAAGTGAAGAATGGGTAGATGTTAAAGTAAATAAACTCTTTAAAAAAGCATGCGACGGAGTTAAGTTCTACGTAAGTAATGATGCTGATTTAGCTGGAGTTGCTGAAATGAGTTTAGGTGCAGGAAAAGATGTAAAAGGAAAAGTTTTTGTAATTACAATTGGTACAGGACTTGGCTCTGGTCTATTTTATGATGGTAAATTGATACCGAATGTAGAATTGGGTAGAATTTATCATACTAACGGGGAAATTATAGAAAGATTTGCCGCAGATTCTGCGAGAAAGAGAGAAGAATTAACTTTAACAGAATGGGCTAAAAGATTTGATATTTTTTTAAATCATGTAAAAACCTTGCACACTCCTACTTTATTTATTTTAGGTGGAGGAATTAGTAAAAGATATGATGAATTTAAAAAACACTTAACGGTAGATGTACCTATAGAAGTTGCTGAATTTAAAAATAATGCAGGTATTATTGGCGCAGCAATGTTTGCTCATAAAAAACATAAGAAATAAAAAAAGTTATAGTAGACCAAATATTTCTCGTTATTCAATCCACAATACCTACTTACAGATTTAGAATTAGACAAAAGCGCATAATTTAATTTAGAATGAACTTTAGAAAAGCAACCAAAAACGACATTTCAATCATCGTTGAAATGATGGCTGATGATATATTAGGAAAAAAAAGAGAAAGCTTTCAGAATCCTTTACCTAACTCCTATTTAGAAGCATTTAAAAAGATAGATGCTGATGAAAATCAAGAACTTATTGTTGTAGAAAATAATAACTTAGAAGTTATCGGAACTTTACAAATTACTTATATTCAATACCTAAGTTATTGTGGCGGAACTAGAGCACAAATAGAAAATGTATTTATTAGAAGTGATCAAAGAGGACTCGGAATTGGAAAAAAAGTCTTTGAATGGGCAATAAACAGAGCCAAAGAAAAAAAGGTACATGTAGTACAATTAACTTCGGATAAAAAAAGACCTAGAGCCATTAAATTTTATGAAGATTTAGGATTTAAAGCGACTCATGAAGGAATGAAAATGCACTTTTAAAAAGTAATTTCCTAGACAATAATTAGAATCAAATAGATTAAGAAATTTTTCAACATATTTATGCAACCAACCACCTTATTTTACATCATTATCTCCATATTAATTATCAGTTTTATTATTGATAAAATATTAGACTACTTAAATGAGAAACGTTTTGATGCTGAAATTCCGGAGAAACTAAAAGATGTTTATGAAGAAGATGAATACAAAAAATCGCAAGCTTATAAAAAGACAAGTGCTAAATTTTCGAACATCACTTCATTGTTTTCTACATTATTAACCTTAGTATTCTTTTTTGCAGACGGATTTAAATATGTAGATGATTTTGCAAGAACTTATACAGATAACCCAATTTTAGTAGCTTTAATTTTCTTTGGAGTTATTATGTTGGGATCAGGAATATTGACCACACCCCTCTCCTATTATAGTACTTTTGTTATCGAAGAAAAGTTTGGTTTTAACAAATCAACTAAGAAAACTTTCTGGTTAGATAAACTAAAAGGTGCACTCATGAGTGTTTTATTAGGTGGTGGAATTTTAGCTTTAATTATTTGGTTTTATCAATTAACCGGAGAAAACTTCTGGATTTATGCTTGGGCTTTAGTGGCTGTTTTCTCTTTGTTTATGAACATGTTTTACGCAAAATTAATTGTTCCTTTATTCAACAAACAAAGTCCGTTAGAAAATGGAGAATTAAAAACGGCTATAGAAAAGTATGCTAAAAGTGTTGGTTTTACGATCAATAATATTTTTGTGATAGATGGTTCTAAACGTTCTACAAAAGCAAATGCCTATTTTTCTGGATTTGGTTCTCAAAAAAGAATTACATTATACGATACGTTAATTAACGATTTAAATACAGATGAAATTGTAGCTGTTTTAGCGCATGAAGTTGGCCATTATAAAAGAAAACATATTATTTTTAATTTAATTTCATCGATTTTATTAACCGGATTTACTTTGTTTATATTATCCTTATTTATTAATACACCTCTTTTATCAGAAGCATTAGGCGTTTCCATACCCAGTTTTCATATTGGTTTAATTGCATTCGGAATTTTATATTCGCCCATATCTGAAATAACAGGACTGTTCATGAATTATATGTCTCGAAAATTTGAATATCAGGCAGATAATTTTGCCAAAGAAACTTTTGACGGAAATGCACTAATTACATCACTTAAAAAATTATCAAAAAATAGTTTGAGTAATTTAACGCCACATCCGGCGTATGTTTTTGTACATTACTCACATCCAACTTTGTTGGAAAGAATTACTAATTTAGAAAACTAATTTTTTTCTATAACAGAATTCACTATTTCTGTTAGCATCATTTTATCTTTAGCATCTGCGTTAACAGCAAGCATGGTAGTTAACTCTATACAGGTGTTTTTATCTTGTTTTATGTAATATTTTTGTTTTGTAAATTCAGTTCCTTTTTTAATAACTGTACCAGATAACAATAAAATATTTTTGTTATTTAACTTTTTTTCTCCTTTAAATTCCAATCCTTTTACAATCGGTTTTCTATTTATTTTTGCTTTTTGATCCTTATAAGAAATAGGTAAAAATAAAGCTATAATTAAAGCATCCGGATTTTTTGACACATACATATTTGTAGTAACATTTGTAAAAAAACTCCTATCTATATCAATTTCTACTTTCCTTTTTTGAAGTTCAAAAAGAGAGTTTGTGTTTTGAGAATAATGATTAAAACTTAAAAATAAAACCACTAAAACGATTCCAATTTTCTTCATTTGGCGAAAATAAGAAATAATTACATTTAGAAAACAAAATATTTGTATGTTAAAATTCTTATTGCTAAATTCACTTTAAGTTAACCCCTATATTAAAATCATTTTTTTGGAATATACAGCAACCATAGACGAGGAAAATAAAGAAATAGCAAAACGATACAAAGATTTGCTTAAAGGTACTTATGAAATTTTATCTAAAGAAGATAAAGAACTCATTAGAAAAGCCTTTGATATTGCCGTAGATGCACATTCTGAACAACGTAGAAAAACAGGCGAACCTTATATTTATCACCCAATTGCCGTTGCAAAAATTGTTGCTTATGAAATTGGTTTAGATGCAGTTTCTATAGCATCTGCCCTACTGCATGATGTTGTGGAAGATACAGAATACACTATAGAAGACATGGAACATCTTTTTGGTGAAACCATTGCAAAAATAGTAAACGGACTTACCAAAATATCTCGTTTAAACAAAGAACAAGACGCTTCTATACAAGCAGAGAATTTTAGAAAAATGCTCTTAACATTAAATGATGATGTTAGAGTTATTTTGATAAAAATTGCAGACAGACTGCACAATATGCAAACAATGGATGCAATGCCTGCCCACAAACAGGTTAAAATAGCATCGGAAACATTATATATTTATGCTCCTTTGGCGCATAGATTAGGGTTGTATAATATTAAAACCGAGCTAGAAGATTTAGGCTTAAAATACACAGAACCAGAAGCCTACTATGGTATTTTAGGTAAGATAAAAGAAAGTAAAGAAGATCAGCAAAAATATTTACAACAATTTGAAGATACCTTAAAAGCGGGTTTAGATAAAGAAAACTTCGAATATGAAATAAAAGGGAGGTTTAAATCTATTTATTCTATTCGTAGAAAAATGATCAATCAAAATGTAACTTTTGATGAAGTTTATGACAAATACGCTATTAGAATTATATATAAACCCAACACAAATGATGATAAATTTGATGCTTGGAAAATATATACCATTGTAACAGACTACTTTAAACCAAATCCTACGCGTTTAAGAGATTGGATTTCTCAACCAAAATCTACAGGTTATGAGGCCTTACATATTACGGTAGTTGGTCCTGATTCTCAATGGGTAGAAGTACAAATTCGTTCTAGTAGAATGAATGAAATTGCAGAAAAAGGATATGCCGCACATTTTAAATACAAACAAGGTGTAACTAAAGACAACGGATTAGAAGATTGGTTAAATAAATTAAAAGAAACCTTAGAAACACAGAGTTTAAATGCGGTAGATTTTGTAGAAAATTTTAAACTGAATTTATATTCAAAAGAAATTTATGTTTTTACACCTAAAGGCGATTTAAAATCACTTCCAAAAAACGCAACCGCTTTAGACTTCGCTTTTTCAATACACACAGATGTAGGTTTAAAATGTAGAGGTGCTAAAGTAAACGGAAAGTTAATGCCTTTAAGTCATCAATTAAAAAGTGGTGACCAAATAGAAGTAATTACTACTGCTTCTAACAAACCAAATGCTAGATGGTTAGATTTTGTAATTACCGCAAGAGCAAAAGCAAGAATTAGAGCGGCTTTAAATGAAGAAGAAAAATTAATTGCAGAAGAAGGAAAAGCCATCTTAACCCGTAAGTTACGCCATTTAAAAATTACTTTTAATGATAAAACCATAAATGAACTTGTTAACTATTTTAAGCTAAAAACAAGTTTCGACTTATTTTTTAGAGTTGGAAGTGGTACTATTGATAATACACAATTAAAAGCTTTTGTTTCTCAACGAAACAGTAAAATTTTAAATTTCTTTAAATCTAAGTTAAGTAGAAATACTTCAGAAAAAGAATACGTAGATTCAGACACTGTTACCAATAAGTATGATGCCTTAGTTTTTGGTAAAGAAGAGCAAAAACTAGACTATAAACTCTCTAAATGTTGTAATCCTATTCCGGGAGATAAAGTTTTTGGATTTTTAACAATTAATGAAGGCATAAAGGTTCATAAAATGAACTGCCCGAATGCTATTTCCTTACAATCTAATTATGCCTATAGAATTATGCAGGCAAAATGGATAGATTCTTCACAAAAAGATTTTAAAGTTATATTAGAAATATCAGGCGTTGACAATCAAGGGATGGCAAATGATGTAACCCGTACTATTTCTAATAACATGGGTGTTTTTATTAATAGCATAAATATTAAAGGAGATGAAGGTGTATTTGAAGGAAAACTCGCTATAAACGTTAAAAATAGTTCACAATTAGATAAATTAATAAAAAACCTTCTTAAAATAGAAGGAGTTAAAAAAGTAGATCGTGTTAATACTTTGTAAATATCCTTTCATTAAAAGTCCTATTTTATTAAGAATTAACTGTAAATTTGTTTTTTGTAAAAAATCATTCACAAATGAGTAATTCTCTTGAAAATCAAGAAATCGTAAAAAAAGTTTTCACTACGTATTTAGGGGAACATAAGCATAGAAAAACTCCAGAACGCTATGCTATTCTTCAAGAAATATACGTTGCTGATGAGCATTTTGATATAGAATCTCTCTATATTAAAATGAAAAATAAAAATTATAGAGTTAGTAGAGCTACACTTTATAATACCATAGACCTACTTTTAGATTGCGGTTTGGTTAGAAAACATCAGTTTGATGGACAATCTATGGCGCGTTATGAAAAAAGTTATTTTGATAAAAATCATGACCACGTTATTTTTACAGATTCTGGAGAAGTAAAAGAATTTTGTGATCCACGAATTCAAATTATAAAGAAAACCATAGAAGACGTTTTTGATATTGACATTCAGAATCATTCACTGTATTTTTACGGAACAAAAAAGAACAAATCTTAATTAACAACACAACATAAACAACAATTAACACAACTATAATGGCTGTAGATTTATTACTAGGATTACAATGGGGAGATGAAGGAAAAGGTAAAATTGTAGACGTACTTACAAGAAACTATGATATCATTGCACGTTTTCAAGGAGGTCCAAATGCGGGACACACTTTAATTTTTGATGGACATAAACATGTCTTACATACAATTCCTTCTGGAATTTTTCATAAAACTGCTTTAAATGTAGTAGGTAATGGAGTTGTAATAGACCCTGTAATCTTTAAAAAAGAATTAGAAAATCTAGACGTACACAAAATAGATTATACATCTAAATTGTTAATTTCTAGAAAAGCACACTTAATCTTACCAACGCATAGATTATTAGATGCAGCATCAGAAACTTCTAAAGGAAAAGCTAAAATTGGTTCTACATTAAAAGGAATTGGCCCAACATATATGGACAAAACCGGTAGAAACGGAATGAGAGTTGGTGATTTAGAATTAGACAACTGGAAAGAAAAATATGATGCTTTAACAGAAAAGCACATTAAAATGTTAGAATTCTTTGATGTTCAGGTTGAATATGATTTAAAAGAATTAGAAGCAGAATTTATTAGAGGAATTGATAAATTAAGAACATTAGCATTTATTGATAGTGAAGAGTTTTTAAACCAAGCTATAAAAGATAAAAAAACAATTTTAGCAGAAGGAGCACAAGGTTCATTATTAGATATAGACTTTGGTACCTATCCTTTTGTAACATCTTCTAATACTACTGCAGCAGGTGCTTGTACTGGTTTAGGAGTTGCACCAAATAAAATTGGTGAAGTATTTGGAATCTTTAAAGCGTATACTACTCGTGTTGGTTCTGGACCTTTCCCTACAGAATTATTTGATAAGGATGGTGAAGATATGGCTAGAATTGGTCATGAATTTGGAGCAACAACAGGTAGACCAAGACGTTGTGGTTGGTTAGACTTAGTGGCTTTAAAATATGCAGTAGACGTAAACGGTGTTACTAAATTAATGATGATGAAAGGTGATGTTTTATCTGGATTCGATACTTTAAAAGTATGTACTTCTTACAATTATAAAGGAGAAGAAATTAACCATTTACCTTATAATATTGAACCAGAAAACGTTTCTGTTAACTATTCTGAATTTAAAGGTTGGGATGAAGATTTAACTAAAATGACTTCTGCAGATCAATTACCAAAGAATTTACTAGACTATGTTGCTTTTATTGAAAAAGAAACTGGAGTTCCTGTATCTATCGTTTCTGTTGGTCCAGATAGAAAGCAAACAATTAATAGATAATAATCTATAATTAATAAATGAAAAGCATCTTTCAGAAATGAAAGATGCTTTTTTATTTTTATTAAGGTCATAGTACTCGGTTAATTCTACTTTTATCCAATACTATTAGAAAAATAATCTAGTTCAATACCAGAATTATGAACGCTACCTTTTACAGCCATTCAGCTCACAATTCCCCCTTTTTACCTTCAAATTATCACTAACATTACTACCTACAATTCTCTAACAGTAAGTTTCTTTAATTTAATTTTTATGATTACTTTTAAAAAAAATTAAACCCTCGTAATGCAAAATACCGAAGAACTAGAAACTATTAATCTAGACAACCCTATCAAGAGAACCCTTGTTGGAATTCAATTTTTATTTGTTGCCTTTGGAGCAACTGTATTAGTACCACTTTTAATAGATATTGACCCATCTGTTGCTTTATTTACTGCAGGTGTTGGAACACTAATTTTTCATTTAATTACAAAAGGAAAAGTCCCGGTGTTTTTAGGAAGTAGTTTTGCATTTATTGCTCCAATTATAGCGGCTACTAAATTATATGGTTACGCCGGAACCTTAGGAGGTTTAATTGCTGTAGGTTTGGTATACGGAATTGTATCCGCAATCATCAAACTTTGGGGATTACGAGTTATTGAAAGAATATTCCCTTCCATTGTTGTTGGTCCTGTAATTATGATTATTGGATTATCTCTTGCTCCTGTTGGAGTTAATATGGCTAAAACAAACTGGCTTATTGCTCTTTCTGTATTAGTTACAGCTATTGTTATTGTTATCTATTCTAAAGGACTTGTAAAATTGATTCCTATTTTTATTGGAATTGTTGTAGGATACCTTATCTCTATAATTTCTGGATTGGTTGACTTTTCATCAGTTAATGAAGCAGCTTGGTTTGTGTTACCTAAATTTACAAGACCAGAATTTAATTGGGGAGCCATCATTTATATGATTCCTGTTGCCATTGCTCCTATTATTGAACATATTGGCGATATGTACGCTATTGGTGGTGTTGCAAACAAAAAATTTGTAAAAGATCCAGGATTGCATAGAACATTATTAGGCGATGGTGTTGCCACTGCTTTTGCTGGTTTTTTAGGAGGACCTCCAAACACTACTTATTCTGAAGTTACTGGAGCTGTTGCTTTAACTAAAATAGTGGATCCTCGTGTGTTACGAATTTCTGCTGTAACAGCAATCGTTTTTTCATTAGTTGGAAAAATAAGCGCAGTACTAAAAACCATACCAGAAGCTGTTTTAGGAGGAATTATGCTACTTTTATTTGGGATGATTGCCAGTATTGGAATTAAAACATTAGTAGATGCTAAAACCGATTTTGGTAAAACTAGAAATCAAGTGATTGTTTCTATTATTTTAACGATTGGTATTGGAGGAGCTGAAATTTCTTATGGTAATTTTTCATTGGCAGGAATTGGGTTAGCTTCGATTGTAGGTGTACTATTAAACCTAATTTTACCAAATAAATCAACACCTATAAAAGGAAGTCACGAAGAATAAATGAAATATAATTTAGTATAAAAAAAGCCTTTTAGAAATATTTCTAAAAGGCTTTTTTTATACTAAATTTTTAGAATTACATCATAAACTTAATTATAAATAACACTGAAATCACGTACATTATAGGCTTTATTTCTTTATATTTTCCTGTAAATAATTTTAACAGTACAAAAGACAACATACCAAATACAATTCCTTCCGCAATACTATACGTTAAGGGCATCATAATAATAGTAAAAAAAGCAGGAATTGCTTCCGTAAAATCCTCTAAATCAATTTTTGTAATAGGAGTTATCATCATTAAACCAACAATTATTAAAGCTGGAGCTGTTGCTGCAGCAGGAATAATCATAAATATTGGTGCAAAAAATAATGAAAGCGCAAACATAATAGCAACCGTTAAAGCGGTCATACCTGTTTTTCCTCCTTCAGCAACACCTGCAGCACTTTCCACATAGGTTGTTACAGTAGAAGTTCCTAAAATTGCACCTACAAATGTACCTATAGAATCTGCAAATAATGCTTGTTTTACTCTTGGCACTCTTCCTTGTTCATCTAACATTCCAGATTTTGAAGATACACCTACTAAGGTTCCAACGGTATCAAACATATCCACAAATAAGAATGTAAATAATACTATTAGCATATCTATTGTAAATACTTGAGAAAAATCAAACTTAAAAAAGATAGGTTCAATTGATGGAGGTAAGCTAACGAATGTGAAATTTTCTGGAATAACAGTAACTCCAACAATTAAGCCTATAAGTGTAGAGGATAGAATTCCGATTAAAATGGCTCCTTTCACTTTTTTTACCAATAAAACACCAATAATTAATACACCTGCTAATCCCACCCAAACTGCTGGGTTTTTCATATTTCCTAAAGTTACTAATGTTGCAGAATTATCTACAACTACACCAGTTCCTTTTAAACCTATAAAAGCAATAAATAACCCAATACCAACAGATACGGCGTGCTTTAAATTTAATGGTATTGAATTTACAATCAGTTCACGAATATTAAATGCTGTTAATAATAAGAATACAATTCCCTCTAAAAACACTGCCGTTAAAGCAAATTCCCATGTATACCCCATTCCCAAAACTACAGTGAATGCAAAAAATGCGTTTAGCCCCATTCCGGGAGCTAATGCAAAAGGTAATTTAGCCACTAATGCCATTACTAATGTTGCAATTACTGCAGACAAGGCAGTTGCTGTAAAAACAGCATCCTTATCCATACCTGCCGCACTTAAAATACTTGGATTTACAGCTAAAATGTAAACCATTGTCATAAACGTGGTGATACCTGCAATAATCTCAGTTCTTAAAGTTGATTTATTTTCGGTAATTTTAAAATATTTATCTAACATCTTTTCGTTATTTTATTATAAATTCCATTTAACAGCTAAAGTAGGTCTTCCTTTAAAAGCATAAGTACTAGCAAAGTTATTTGATAGTTCAAGTTCACCTCCTACAGAAAAAGTTTTATTTAAGTGATACCATAATTGAGGCTCTGATAAGAATACCGTTTTATCACTTAATCCATTTTCAGACCATAAATCTGCAAATCCAGAAAAAGTTAATTTGTTATTAATGATATTCCAATACCAAGTTCCTGTTACTTGGTAGTTTCCTTTACTAGTACCTTTAAATGTTTTGTAACCAGCATATGTAGAAAATCCCCAAACGGCATTTGACTTACTGTAGTTAGCTCCAAAAATCCAAGCATTATTTATGGTATAACCATTTAAATTTTCTCCAACTTCAAAAGTTCCTAATCCACCATTATATTCCACATGCAAACCAACAGGCATTTTTTTAGTTTTTAAAACACGTGCAATTTCAAAATACGCTTGACTAATTCCATTATTGGCATTAAAATCAAAATCGGTAAAAGTGTATGTGTTTCCGTAGTTATCGGGTTTAAACATTTCAAAGGTTAAAGTAACATGTTCACGTGCTAAATCATAGTGACCTTGAAAATTTTGAGCACTTAAAGTGACAACTGTAAAAAAAGCAAAAAGAGTAGTAATTTTTTTCATTATAATAAGTTGAAATTAAGCCTCAAACTTACCTTAAAACATAGAAAACAGCCTTTTATAAATAGTTCAATTATCAACAATATACTTTTACAGACTCAAGGTTAATTACCTGTAAATCAATTACTAAATAGCTTTAATATAAAATTAAGAAGTGAAATAAAAAAATGTTAATAAGTTTTACTCATTAATACGCTAAACATCTCTTAATAAAAGCTAAATAGACCTCTTTTTATAAAAGAGATTTTCAACACTTAATTCAAGAATTAAATCGTTAAACTTCAATATTTTATACTGTAAATTACAAATACCTATTTTAGAAAACAATCAAGACTCTTTCTTGTAGCTCCATAAATAAATAGCTTAAGTTGTAGCACTATTTCTTGATGAGACAAATTAATAAATAAAAAAGCATCTTTCATTCTTTTGAAAGATGCTTTTTTATAAAAGTATATTAACCTAAATTAAAATAGTTCTATTTAGACTATATTAGGAGAACCTATTAATTAAGATTTATATTATAAAGTTCTAAAATATTCTAAAATTAATCTACTTTCTTTTTCAGTTAAATGTTGATTAGCCATTGGTACACCCTTAAATTGAATTAACAATGCTTTTGCAATTGGGTCACTTTTAACCATTTCTTCAGGATTTAAAATCATATTCATTACCCATTCTGGAGAACGTCTATCTAAAATTCCTTCAGGACTAGGTCCTATAAATTTTCTATTAGCCTTATGACAAGAAGAACATTTATTTTTAAATAATAATTTTCCTTCTCCTGCCATTTTTTGATCTACTGCTCCTAAAGTTAAAGATTTTACAGGACCAATTCCTTTATTACTTAAATCTACTGCAATTGCATCTTCTTTTACAACTTTCGTTTTTTCTGCTTTTACAGGTGCTTTTTTAACAGCAGCTTTTTTAACAGGCATGTCATTTGTAGATTTCTTTTTTTCATTGCCTCCACAACCAACAAATAGTAATACGGAAAGCACTGCTACTAAACTTCTTAATTTCATTTTTTATTTATTTAAGGGTTAATTGTTATTTTTATATAGTTACTAGTTTTTAGAAAACTTTTCGTTGCTAGTTCATTTGTCTTATTCCTAACAAATTTAAAAAAGTAAACAGCTAAAAAACATGACTATTATCACATTTAAAAGACTTTTTTCTCTTTTATAAAACCAACTATTCCTTTAAAATAAACCCAATATAATCCATTAATAACAAGATTCATATGTAAATTATTCAATTATAGATAAAGAAAACAACTTCGTTTATAAACATAAAAAAAGTCTCTTTTAATATTAAAAGAGACTTTTTCATGATAAATATACTTCCTTATAGATTCTCTATTTCTAAACCTATTAACTCTAATTTTTGTTCCTCTATTTTAAGTGAATTTAGCAATGCTTCTTTACTATCAATAAAAGCTTCTTTCTTCGATAAAAACAACTCATTATAATAAGTAATTCCTGCTTCTAAATTCTTTTTAAACTTTGTTAAAGATCTAAGTTGCTTTTTATCAATTATTCCTCTAGCTTCATCTACTTTATCTTGTAGATGTGTTATATAAAGAGATAATTCTTTTACAAAAACATTAGGTCTATCGGTTCTAGTTATCATATTTTTTCTACCATAAATATGGTCTGTAATATCACTTAAACTCATTATCTGATCATAATATGCCATATTAGGTCCCGGGCAAATAGAAACTCCATCTCCAGTTTTTTTTGTGCTTACATTATTCAAAATTAGTGTTGATGTACCTAAACCAACACAAATACAAGACTTTTCTGTAACCTGATTTATTTTTTTCTCTTTTTCTTCTGAAGAAATTTCTAAAGCATCTATTTCTTTTAATTTTAAATGCTGATACTCTCTAGAAGCAGTACATAAACCCGTTTCTTTAAACTCATGATTTAAGGCGATAAATTTATTAGGACAAGAAGTACCTGGTCTTCCTTTATCTATAAGCATTTGTCTTTGAACATCTTTTGTATTTCCTTTTAAGGTATTAAAAGGAACTCCTAAAGGAGAACTGTTACTTAAATATAGATCTTGTTCTTTTGCTTCGGCTAATTGTGCTACTGTTTTTTTATCTACACTCGTTGCTTCTGGAACCAGTAAAAACGGACTTCCCCACCCTACAGAATCTAATTGGTATTCTTCTAATAAAAAAGAATGTTCTTCACCTGTACCAACACCACCTTGGGTGGTAATTTTTAATTCTAAATCTTTTGTAGGTATTATTCTATCTGCATCTTTTAAAGCTTGCAGCATTAATTCTTTTGTTTGACTTATTAAAGTTTCCTTGTTTTCTTTAAATTCTTTTAAAACAGGGCCCATTAAAAAACCTTCTGTTGCAAAAGCATGTCCTCCACAATTTAAACCAGATTCTACCCTATATTCAGAGACCCATAATCCTTTTTTAGCCAAAAATTTTCCTTGAATAAAAGCAGATCTGTAATCACTTACTTTTAAAATAATCTTCTTTTTGATGTTTCCGTTTGTATCAGGATAAAAATCATCAAAATTACTCATGTAAGTATATAATCTAGGATTCATACCTGCAGAAAGAATTAAAGACGAAGATAATTTACTATTAGAATACCCTCTTAATGCCGCATGTGCATCATTGTATTCTATAGGTAGTAACTCTTGGTCTACATAATTTCCTTTATCAATTTTGGTCATAATATTAACATCAATACTACCCATTGATAAATTTTTATTTGCCCAATCTTTAACCTTAGAAAAATCTACCCCATCTTCAGTCAGTTTTAAAAACTCTTTTTTTAATGAAGAATATTCTGGTAACATATGAATATAATCCTTTAATGCTTTACTTTTTTCTGAAGTGATATTTTTAAGTTGGTTAAATTTAATTTCTGTTTGATCATGTAATAAATCTAAATAAGATGTAATTCTCTTTGCTCTAAAATCATCTACTTTATCTGAAATTTCTTTATAAGGAAGTTCAAATTTTTCGCTGTAAATTTTTCGCATTTTTTCTACAAGAATATCATCAACTAAAGAAATAACAGAATCTATACCAAATTGCGCTACTTTTAAAGGTGAATCTATCGTAAACCCAATTCCCATTACTGGGATATGAAATGAATGTGCGTTTTTCATTGTTTAATTTAAATGTTTAACTAAATTTAATTAAGCTCGCAATTTATAATTATTTGCATTTTAAAAATATGACTATTATCATTTTAAAGAAATAAATACTATAAAAAAAAACTGATTATCAATAAATTAACAATCAGTTTTCGGTACGTTTTAGGGGTAATAAGATAATTTTATTAATTAATTTTCTTTTCTAAGAGAATGGCTTTAGGGAATAAAATATTGTTCTCTAAATGTATATGTTGATGTAAATCTTGCTCAAACTCATCTAACTTAGCATACAAAGCTTTAAACGTATTACACGCTCCTTCTGGTGGTGTATAATTATTAGAAAGTCGTTTTATTTCTTTTAAAATATCCCCTGCACTTTCATGTTCTTCTTCCATCATTCTAATAGGGTTATTTACCGTACCAAAGTGTTGTTTTGGTGTTTTTACTCCTTCTTTCTCTGCCTTTACTAATTGCTTAATAAACGGAAATAATACGTTTTCTTCTTTTTTAAGATGCGCTGCTAATTCATTTGCTACCTCAATAAAAAGTTTATTAATTTCTATAACTTCTGTATAATGATGTCCATGTACTTTTGCCACTTTAGCCGCATATTGCAATATTATAGGTGTACTTTCTTGTACATAAGCATGGTGAATGTTTATAATATGATCTACTAAAAATTCCAGTTTCCAACCATCATAATTATAAGCATTAGAGGTTGGGTTATTTATGTTTAATAGTTCTTGTTCCATTTCTTCAAAAGAAACATTGTGTTTTTTACATGCTTTTTCTATAGAAATTCCTCCACCACAACAAAAATCTATTCCATGCTTTTTAAACACATCTGCTGTTTTAATATTGTAAGTTACTACTTCTGCGACTGTATTGTCTTTTGTGATTTTCATTTTAATATGCTTTAATTGTTTCTATAATCTTTTTAATTGTCTCTTTATTATCAACACCTAAACCTTCTTGTTGATGTACTAATTCTCCTTCTGGATTAAAAACACTGATAATATTAGAGTGCGAAAAATCTAAAGGTGAAATCTGTTTGTATTTTACTGCTAAAACATTTGCAAACTCTCTAACACCACTTTCTGTACCCTGTAATAAGGTCCATTGGTTACCGGCAAGAAAATTTTCTTTAGCAAACTCTTTCAACCTTTTTGGCGTATCATTTATAGGATCTATACTTACCAAAACAAATTCAACGTCATTTTTTAAATCCGTAGGAATTTTTTCTTCAATATTTCTCATATCTGCTGTTAACCTTGGGCAAGCTGCTTTACACGTAGTATAAATCATTACCATTACTAAAGTTTTACCTTTTAGTTCTTTTAACTCAATTTCCTTATCATCTTGCGTATTCCATTTTGAAGTTAGGTTGAAAATAGATTCATCAGAAATCATGGTAGACAAAACCTTTTTTACAATTTTTGAAGTTGGTCTTAATTTCATTTCACAAACCGGACAAGAACCTTCTGCTGCATATACTTTATCTCCTTCACATTTCATGGGACATTGATAAGCTACTGTACTACTTTCTTTAGAGGTTGCTTTATTACACGAACTTAACGTAGTAATTGTAACCATCAATACCAATATGTATTTAAATATTTTCATTTTTCTATTTTTTATTATCTTTTACACATCTAAAACCTAGGTTTTTCATGGTATATTTTGCTTTTAAACTCCCTCTAATGGCATATCTCATAAAGGCAGCGTAATTCATTAAATCCGTTGCATTTACCGCAGCACTTCCACAGAATAGATTATTATCTGTATCTACATCTTTTCTAGACTCTCCAGAAATTAAAACCGAATTAAAATCGGAAGTCCATTCCCAAACCAAGCCATGTAAATCATACACGTTCCAATAATTTTTAAACGTAGAACCTATCGTTTGATTAAAGGTTTTAGGTTTTTCATACCATCCCAAAATAAAAGCATTGTACTCTTTTTCTTTTCTAGCATCTGGTATTGTTTTATTAGCCATCGCTACATATTCCCATTCATCTACAGTTGGCAACCTTTTTCCTTGACATTCACAATATTCTTTAGCAGCAAACCAAGATACTTGGGTTATTGGAGATTGCTCTTTTTGATTTTCACCTAAAATAGTATCCGATTTCCATGCTCGTAAATAGCTTTCATCAGCAAATAATTTTATGACTTTACTTTTTTGCCATTTTGGATATTTCTTTACAAAATCTATATACTCTTTATTGGTTACAGGATACACGTCCATTAAAAAATCATTTATTTTAACTTTCATAGAATCTCTGCCATATAAAGGAATATATTCTCCTCCTTTAATTGATACCATTTTAGATTGACAACTTGTATAAGTTACATTTAGGAGGATTAAAAAAATTGTCAATCTTAAAATAGTTTTCATTGAATTTGAATTAAAATTATTAGTGACTGCTTTTTACTTCTTTTACAGTATTTACGGTAACATTGGTTTTATTATTTCCCCAAGAATTGTAAACATAAGTAAGCACATCTGCAATTTCCACTTCTGTAAGTGTTTGTTTGGTCATTACACTATTATATTTATTACCATTTACAGTAATTTCTCCTGTTTTACCATGTAATACAATACCAACAGCTCTTTTAACATCTGCATTTAAATAATCTGATTTTGCTAAAGGAGGAAATGCATTTGGAATTCCTTGTCCTTCTGCCTGATGACAAGCAAAACAAGTAGTCATATATAATTGTTTTCCATCTGCTATTTTTTTAGATAGTGGTTTTTCTATTGCATTTACCACCACTTTTTTCTTATTATCATCTGGCATTGTTTGAATTGTACCTCCTTCTGGATGATAAATTCCTTCTTGTTTAATACCAGAATATAATTTTTTATTCTCTTCTCCTGTTACTTTAAGCATTCCTAAAGCACCTTTATTAAAAGCTCTAAAAATAGCATGATCTACAATAATAAATGTTCCAGGAACTTCTACTTTAAATTCTACAATTGCTGCACCACCAGAAGGAATTGATGTAGTTTGTACGTTTGTATTGATTAAATCTCCACCTTCTACATGTACTTTATCAAAAATTTCTCCGATAACATGGAAAGATGATGTTAAGTTTGGACCACCGTTACCAACAAATAAACGAACCGTTTCTCCTACATTTGCAGTAATTGCATTATCACCTGTTAAAGCACCTACTTTACCGTTAAAAACCACATAATCCGCATCTTCTTTTATCGCCTTTGTCATATCAAAAGCTTGTAATCCTTTTTCATCCGTAGCTCCTTTTGTGTAAAAATCTCCTTGCATAATGTAATATTCTTTATCTACTTTTGGCAGTCCCCCTTCTGGTTCCACTAAAATTAAACCATACATTCCGTTTGCAATATGCATTCCAACAGGTGCAGTAGCACAATGGTACACAAACAAACCAGGGTTTAATGCTTTAAAAGAAAACGTTTTACTATGACCTGGCGCTACAAAAGAAGATGTTGCTCCTCCTCCAGGACCTGTTACAGCATGCATATCTATATTATGTGGTAATTTATTATCTGGATGATTAGATAATGTAAATTCTATTTCATCTCCTACTCTAGTTCTAATAAAACTACCAGGAACCGAACCACCAAAAGTCCAATAAACATATTTAACACCATCTGTCATTTCACCTTCTTTTTCAAGAATTTCCATATTTACTAACAGCTTTTTAGCTGTTCTATCTCCTACAGGAGCTGGTACAAAAGGTGGCGAAGTTAATTCCGCATCCATAGTTCCTTTAATATAAATAGTAGAGCTATCTGCCTTTGCTAATTCTTTTTTAGATTCTTCTTTGCAGCTCGTCAGCAATAAGCTTGCAACAATTAATAAGAATACTGGTTTTAATAATTTCATTTTTTCGGGTTTTTGTTTTTAATTGATAATAAAAGACCTATTCATCTTTTTATATAGCAAAAATATTAATGATTGTTAATTAAAAATATGACATATATCATACTAAAAGATAATTTTATCTTTATATTTTTGCTTAAAAAATAAAATGTTATCAAATTCTAGTAAATACGCAATTAGAGCTGTACTTTACCTTACTGAAAAAGCATCTAAAGATCTTAAAATTGGTTCAAAAAAAATTGCAAATGACCTAATGATGCCAGCTCCATTTTTAGCTAAAACACTACAAGAATTAACTAAAAAGAACATCATAAGTTCTGTAAAAGGACCACATGGTGGATTTTATCTATCAGAAACAGATGAAAAAAACTCACTATTTGATATTATAGAATGTATAGATGGGGCAGATAAATTTAATGACTGTTATTTAGGTCAATTAGAGTGCAGTGATACCAATCCTTGTGTTGTTCATCATTTATACGTTCCCTTTAAAAATAAGTTAATTTCTAAGTTAAAAAAGAAAACTATTTTAGAAATGTCTATTGAATATGCTGAAAATAAGAATATTATAAATACTTTATAATAATGGTAAAAGCCAAAACACAAAGTTTTGTGGCACTTATATATTTTTTAATAGCCTCCTCTTTGGGACTCTTATTACGTCTTTTTCCTATTATTGATATAAATATTGATTATAAATTTTTTGTACATACACACTCTCACGTGGCTCTTTTAGGTTGGGTATATATAGGATTAACCACATTAATTTTTCATTTATTTATTAAAGAGGAATCCAAAAAAAAATACACAAAATTATTTTTAATTACTCAAGTTACTATTTTAGGAATGCTATTCAGTTTCCCGATAACGGGTTATGCGCTGTTTTCCATCATTTTTTCTACACTATTTATACTTTGCTCTTATTGGTTTTATGTTTTCTTTAGAAAAAACAATAATTTTAATAAAGATAGTTATGCTTTCAAATTTATAAATGCTGCTCTTATTTTTATGATTATTTCTAGCATTGGCCCTTGGGCTTTAGGAATTATTATGAACACCTTAGGAAGCACTTCTCATTGGTATAAAAATGCTATTTATTTCTATTTACATTTTCAATATAATGGATGGTTTATTTTTTGTTTACTAGGACTTTTTTTCTCTTTTCTAGAAAAAAATAATAGAATAATTTTAAAGAATAAAATGATTGTTTTTTTTAGATGGATGGTATTCAGTTGCATCTTTACTTTAGCCTTATCTTTTCTTTGGATAAAACCACCTTTAACTATTTATATATTAGCAGCATTAGGTACAATTACTCAACTAATTACTTTAATGCAGTTTTATCAAATAATTAAGCTTCAAAAAACATTTTTAAAAGAGAAAATAACACCTTTTTTCTACCGATTAATCAGCTTTATTTTCGTGTTATTTTCTTTAAAAATTCTGATGCAAACTCTTACAGTAATTCCTTATTTTGCAGCCTTATCCTATCAAATAAGAGATTTTGTTATAGGATATTTACACCTTGTCTTTTTAGGAATTATTAGTTTAAGTATCTTCTTTTTTTTACCTCAAAACAAACTTTTAAAATTACCAAAAGTTTGGATGTATCTGTACTTATTTGGTTTTATTTTTTCTGAAATATTAATCTTCTACAAAGGTTTTTGCAATTGGCAACAGTTTTCAATTATCAATAATTATTATACTGTTTTAGTACTCATTTCTGCATTTATGCCAATTGGAGTTTTAGGAATATTTATTTCTAATATAAAACCTACTTTTTCCACTCTAAAAGAACCTGTCTAGCAAATTCTTCACATTGATCTAAAGTATCTGTAACATGTTTTAAAGTAGTTTTAGGATTGATTAAACACATTCTAATTACAATCTGGTTCTGTAAAACTGTAGTTACTAAAAATGCTTCTCTAGAATCTACTACTCTCGTAGAAATTTCTTGATTTAAAAGATCTAATTCTTCTTCTGTTAAGTCTTTATTTAACGGATTATATCTAAAATTAATAATTGCTAAAGTAGCAGGAGAAACAATTTCCCAATTTTTACTTCTTCTAAGAATATCTTCTGTTTGATCTGCTAAATCTATGTTGTAAGAAATTGCTTTCTTAAAAGCATTTAAACCATATGTTTTTATAGACATATAAAATTTTAAAGCTCTAAACCTTCTTGTTAATTGAATTCCGTAATCATAAAAATTAATTTCAGACTCATTTCCTTCAATATCTCTTAAATACTCTGGTTTTTCACTAAATGTATTACTTAACCAAGAGGCATCTTTTACTAATAAACAACCAATTTCATAAGGTTGAAAAAACCATTTGTGAGGATCTACTGTTAAAGAATCTGCACGTTCTATTCCGCGTAAAACTCTACTACCTTTTTTAGATAAAATTGCGGCAGCACCGTAAGCACCATCTATATGAAACCACAGATTTTCTTTTTCACAAATATCTGCTAAATCATCTAAAGGGTCTACAGTACCGGTATTTGTAGTACCTGCAGAAGCGATAATACAGAATGGTTTTTTCCCTTCTAGCTTATCTTTCGCTATTTCATTTTTAAGTTTATTCATACTAAACTTAAATTCTAAATCTGTAGGAATTATTTTTATTTGTTCCTTTTTAAAACCTAAAACCCCAATTGCTTTAATATTTGAAGAATGTGCTTGGTCTGATAAATAAATAATGGATTTAGAAAAATCATCACCACATTTTATTCTTCTAGCCGTAGTTAAAGCTGTTAAATTAGCCATAGAACCACCACTTGTAAAAATCCCTCCTCCTTTTGTAACAGGAAAATCAAACATTTTTAACAACCAATTTAAAGTAACAATTTCTAGCTCTGCTGCAGCCGGAGAAACAATCCATCCACCAGAAAAAATATTAAATCCAGTTGCTAAAGAGTCTGCCATAGTGCTTATAAAGTTACTTGGGCCTGGCACAAAAGAAAAAGATTTAGGATGCGTAGATATATTACTATTTGGTAATACATTTTTAGACACAAAATCTAAAACTTCATCAGCAGGAGTTGCATTATCTGGAGCTTCGCTTAAAAACATTGTATCCATTTCTTTTCTAGAAGCTTTAATTACTGGTTTTTTACTTTCTTCTTCTATATAATGGTCTACAATAATATCTACTATTTTATAGCCATAAGACTGCATTTCTTCTTTTGTTAAATAAAAAGGTGATTTCATTAAATTTTAATTTTGCTGCAAATTACATTAACTTAAAATTATATTAATCATAGAAACCAAATTATATCTATAATAATAAATATATTTCTTCCGGTCTTAAACTTTATTAAAATGTAATTTATTCATCATTTAACGCTTACTTTTCCGAAAATCATATCATTTTTACAAAAAAAATTATAATTATTTAAATTAGTGACAAAAGTCATTTTTTATTCTTAAAAACTACATCAATTTTGTAATAAATTCTAAGTCTCTTATTGTGATAACTCTAATGAATAAAAGTGTTGCTACTATTGTTATAGAAAACATTAATACTGCAGCTGTTTTAAAAAAATATAAAATAGATTTTAGTATTCATGGAAACATGCTTTTGTATAAAGCTTGTGAAGAAAAAAACACCAATTTAAAACATATTATTAGAGATTTAAAAGCGGTGAATAATAAGGTTTATTATTTAAAAGATTATAATTCTTGGAAATTAGATTTCTTAATAGATTTTTTAATAAAAATACAACACGAATACAAAGAAGAAAATACACTATTCTTAAAAGAATATGGTAAAAAAGTAGCTAATATTTATGGGCAAGAATATAAAGAACTCATAGAAATTAATCTTTTAATACAAGGAATAGCAGATGGTATTCTTGAGCACATGAAAAATGAAGAAAGCACTATTTTTCCATATATTAAGAAACTTATAAATGCTAAAAATAAAAAGATTGTAATTAATACTAGTAATTCACCTTTAAATGAACCTATTGAAGTTATAGAAGATGATCACGAAAAAGTAAGTAAAACTTTTAAGAAAATTGCTGAATTAACTAATAATTACAAAATACCAGAAAATGCTTGCATCTCTTTTAAAGTACTGTATCTTAAGCTACAACAGTTTGAAGAATTATTAAATAATCATATTCATATAGAAAATAATATATTATTTCCGAAAGCAAAAAAGTTAGAACAATCTTTACTTTTCCTTTCCTAGATTTATTTCAACTAATTTTCACTTTTCTTTAATAGGTAGCCATTTTCTTTTCATTATTTTTGCGATAAATTCATTATTTTGAAAAGAATCCTTTTTTTATTGCTTGTTATTTCATCCTTCGTTTCTTTTTCGCAAGAAAAAAGAAAAATTGAATATTATGCCGAACAGCAAGAAGCTGATGAAGAAAAATATCCTGGAGCAACATTGTTAATTGGAAACGTTAAAATGATTCACGATGGAATTATTTTAACCAGTCAACAAGCATTATACTATAAAGATAAAAACTTCTTTAAAGCCATTGGAAATGTGTTGATTAAACAAGGAGATACCATAACACAGACTAGTAATTATACAGATTACGATGCCAATTCTATGCAGGCTCTTTCTTGGGGAAATGTGGTTTTAAAAGATCCAACAATGACCTTAACAACAGATACGTTGCATTTTGACAGACTAAACCAAAAATTATATTACAGAAGTTACGCTACCATAAAAGACCAAACAAATACTTTAAAAAGTAAAAATGGAAATTTTTATTTAGCCGATAAAAAATTCACTGCAACCACAAGGGTTACTGTTGTAAACCCAGAACATCACTTAGAATCTGATCATTTAGACTATTATACCAACTCTGGAATTGCATATTTATACGGTCCGTCTACGATAACAAATACTCAAAATGACAATAGAATTTATTGTGAAAAAGGGTTTTATAATACAAAAACAGATGTTTCTCATTTTGTAAAAAATGCAAAGCTCTATTTAAAAGAAAGAACTGTAGAAGGTGATAGTTTGTATTATGACAAGAGAAAAGGTTTTGCTTCTGCAACCAATAATATTCAAGTTATAGATACCGTACAAAATTTTATAACTAGAGGAAATTACGCAGAAATATTTGAATTGAAAGATTCATTGTATATTATTAAAAAAGCCTTAGCTATTTCTATTATAGACAAAGATTCTATGTTTATTCATGGAGATACTATTTTAGTTACAGGCAAACCTGATAAAAGAATTGTACGAATCTATCATAATGTAAAAATTTTTAAATCTGATTTACAAGGAAAGTGCGATTCTATACATACAAATCAAGCAAATGGATTAACCAGAATGTTTAAAAATCCAGTAATTTGGTCTGATCAAAATCAAATTACAGGAGATACCATTCATTTACTTTCTAATGTAGAAACAGAAAAATTAGATTCTTTAAAAGTATTAAATAACTCTTTTATCGTTTCTAAAGATTCTATTTCTAAAGAAGATTTCAACCAAATTAAAGGTAGAAATATGTTTGGGAAGTTTAGAGAGAATAAATTGCACTTACTTTTGGTTAAAGGAAATGCCGAATCTGTTTATTTCAACAGAAATGAAGATACTCAAGTTTTAGAAACGATTACTAAAGAAATATCTAGTAATATAGAATTCACTTTAGAACAAGGACAGATTGAAACTATCAAATATTTAAAAAAATCTGATGGTAACACCTATCCTCCATCTAAACTACCAGATGATGTTAGAAAGCT
Source organism: Polaribacter sp. Z014 (assembly GCF_023555435.1). NCBI lineage: Bacteria > Pseudomonadati > Bacteroidota > Flavobacteriia > Flavobacteriales > Flavobacteriaceae > Polaribacter > Polaribacter sp. Z014. The sequence continues at coordinate 135,135 of NZ_JALCZP010000007.1, read as the reverse complement.
AAAAGGTTTTATTTGGCGCGAAGATGAACAACCAAAAAAAATGGAAGATATTTTTATACATGATGATAAAAGTAAAAAACCTCTTAAAGAGAAAGTAAAAAGCAAAAAACCTTCTGTTAATCTTGATAAAAAAAAGAAAGTAAAAACAAAAGGAAAACCAAAACCTAATAGATCTCCTAAAAAACAATAATCTTGAAAACAGATTTTTTTAAGTACCAAGCACAAACTTCACCTCACCCATTTGCTATAGAAATTGCCAAAGCAAAAGGAAGTTATATTTACAACACTTCTGGTAAAAAATATTTAGATTTCGTGGCAGGTGTATCTGCAAATAGCTTAGGTCATAATCATCCAAAAGTTACAGACGCTATTAAAAACCAATTAGATGCGTATGCACATGTTATGGTTTACGGCGAATTTATTCAGCAACCACAAGTAGAATTATGTAAGTTATTAGCACAAAATTCTCCTGAGAATCTAAACGCAGTTTACATTACAAATTCTGGAACAGAAGCTACAGAAGGCGCTTTAAAATTAGCAAAAAGAGTTACCAATAGAGCCGAAATAATTGCTGCCAAAAATTCTTATCATGGAAACACAATGGGTTCTATGAGCGTTTCTGGAGTCGAAAAACAAAACCAAGCGTTTAGACCTTTAATTCCCGGAACAAGGTTTATTGAATTCAATAATGACGATGAAATTGATAAAATTACCACTAAAACTGCTGCTGTTATTTTAGAAACCATACAAGGTGGAGCTGGCTTTATTGAGCCTAAAAATGGTTTTTTATCAAAAGTAAAACAACGTTGTTTAGAGGTTGGAGCGTTATTAATTTTAGATGAAATACAAACAGGAATTGGTAGAACAGGTATGTTCTGGGGATTCGAAAACTATAATGTAATTCCAGATATTGTAATTACAGGCAAAGGTTTAGGGGGCGGAATGCCAATTGGCGCATTTATTGCTGATTTTGAAAAAATGAGCTTATTAAAAGACAATCCTAAATTAGGACATATTTCTACATTTGCAGGTCACCCGGTAATTGCTGCCGCAGGTGTTGCCACTGTAAAAGAAATTACTGAAAATAACTTTATTAAAGAATCTTTACGAAAAGAAGCGCTTATTAGAAAACATTTGGTACATCCTTCCATTATAGAAATTAGAGGAAGAGGACTCATGTTAGCTGCTATTTTAGAAACTGCGGAATTAAATGAAAAGGTAGTTTTAAAATGTTTAGAGAACGGTTTAATTCTATTCTTTTTATTATTTGAAACTAGAGCCATGAGAATTACGCCTCCTTTGAATATTTCTGATGAAGAAATTATAAAAGGCTGTAATATCATTTTAAAAACTATTGATGAAGTTCTAAAATAAAGCAATTTACCATAAATTTTAACCGAAAATAAAAACAGAAAAGAGGTTATATAAAATGATTTTTTTTGTCAATCTTAAGTTATTTTAGATTCTTATGAAGAACGAATTTCAATAAGTTAGACAACAATAAAAGTTCATTCCTTATAATAATATTTAGTCCTTTTTATACAGAAAAGGGCAATTATTAAAAAATAATTACCCTTTAAATAAATCAACCATTAACATAATAGTAGATTGTATTTTTTTCTGTTATCTTATTACACTTCCCGTTAAAGATACTTGTGGTCCTGATCCCATATTTATTACCGTACCGTTCATTGCATCCGCAGGAACTTCATGTGCTAAAGGTTTTAAAGTAAAAGGTGCTGGGCTATTGTCTGGACTAGGCTCTACAGAAATAACTACAGTAACTCCTTTTAAATCTGTTGGAAAATCTACTCCTGCAGCAGATCCTGTAACAAAATCTTCTCCAGGATAACCTGGTCCATTACCTGCAGATCCTTTATAAGGTGAAGTTGCAGCATTCTCATCTGCAGCATTTACATCTGTAAATGTACCTGTACTAACTGGTGTTCCGTTTAAAACCACCCATCCTTCATATTTCCATCCATCAGGCAAAGTTGGTAAACCTAAACCTGCAATTGCTGGAGGGTTCGTGTTATCTAAAAACCAAATTCCACTTGCTTCATTTGTACTATCAGTATCTGTTGGTGTTGCTAAAATATATTTACCCCAAGAAGTACTAAAATCTCCAACAATACCTGCTGAAGTTACACTTGCAGAACTTCCAGAAAAATCTCCTGCTAAAATCTTAGTTGCTGCTGGTGCTAATGCATCTGCTCCCGTTTCGCCAGCTGGCTCAATAGATAAAACAAATGTTGTTGCCGCTTGTAAATCATCTATTGCAACAGTATATGTTTGTGGAAAAGTAACACTTGTAAAAGTACCAGTACTTACTGGGCTTCCATTTACAATTAACCATCCTTCATACACATAATCTGCACCTAATGCTTCTAAACCTGTAAAATCTACTGTTAAATCTCCTGTTGTTGGTAAAGTACTGTTGTTGTCATCATCGCTACAAGCTACAAATGTTGTTGCGATTGCAATTGCGATTGCTAAATTTAAAATTTTTTTCATCTTATTAATATTTATGTTAATGTTGATGACAAAATTATAAGTTTAATAAGTACTGAAATGTTAGCTAGCTAACACTTATGCTATTTTTTGAAGTAATCTTATCTCTTTTCTATTAAAAGTGATAATATTTTCCTCCTTTAATTCATTCATTAATACATTTAAGTTAGATCTAGAAGTGCCAATTAATGAAGCTATATCTTTTTGTGTATAAGGATGTTCTATTATTTTATCTCCTGTTTTTTCACAATCATGGCCAAACTCTTCACATAATTCTTTCATAAATTCTAAAAACCTAGTTTTAGAATCTTTAAATAAAATTAATTGTAATCGTCTTTCTAGCTTTTTAAAACGAAGTCCTAAAAACTTATAAATTTTTAAACTAAAAGTTTTATTATCACGCATTAAATCGTGCATAGTGTCTACTCCTATCGGACAGATTGAAGTAGAAGCATCCACCGATTGAGCGAATTCATTTCTTGTTTCTTCACCTAAAATGGCTTTTTCTCCAAACAACTCTCCTTTGGTTAAAATAGCTTTCACTACCTCCGTACCATCTTCATTATAGTACCCTAACTTAACTTTTCCTTTTTCTATTAGGTAAATTTTACTTGCTGCGTCTTCTTCAAAATAGATGTAATCACTTTTTTTATAAGCATCAAAAGAATGCCCCTTTTTATATTCTTTAAATTTATGTGGACAAAGTAAGTTGAACAGGTTTACGTTATCAAAAAACCATAAGTTATTCATAATAAAATATTTTAGTTTTGGTTATTCAATAAGTCTATAAATTAAGGCATTACTTACATAAAACAAGAAATTATGCCTTCAATTTTAATAATAAATTAGGGTTCGGACAATTGTTTATATAAAACTCAATATTTTCTTCGGATGATACTCCAGGATAATCTCCATAATTATCTTCTAAATTTCTAATAATTTGAAAATGTAAATGCGGTGCATACTCTCCATTTACAGATGAATCTCCTAAATATCCTATACAATTTCCTTGTAAAACAGTATCGCCAATCATTATATTTTCTATAGAAGCTAAAGATAAATGTCCATATAAAGTATAGAAAATTTCATTTTCTAATTGATGCTTTAAAATAATAGTTGGACCATAATCTCCGTAATTATTATTAAAATTAAAACTATGAATTTTACCATCTAAAGCCGCTAATACTTTGGTGTTTTCTTTACACCATAAATCAATTCCTAAATGAATATTTCTTTGTTTTTCTTTAGATTGATTTTTAAAATAATCGCTTCTGTCATAAATATTTCTTTTTTCTAAATAGCCTCCAAAAGCTACTTTAGCATTATTTTTAGCTAGAAAGGTTTCTAAATATTTTTCCCACGCAGTGGAAGACGAAATATCAAAACTTAACAAATCATTATTTTTTGATGAAATAGCTATTGGCACATAACTTTCAATAGCAATATTTGAATCAATAACTTGTATTGGTTCTTTTGATATTTGATTTAATAAATGATTGAATTTTTCTATATTCATAGTTTGTGTAGAGATCAAAAAAACTCTTGAAATACATCAAAAGTTTTATATTTAAAGACTTAAAATATAATGCATTTTCTTAAAGGTTTCAATATGATTTAAAAACGTTTGACGAAGTTTTTATACATTCCGAATAACTACTTTTTTAATAAATTCTGATTTAAATAAAGAGTAAACTCCATCATTTTAACAATTCATCTATAGTAGCCCTAACCTTTTCACTATTCCAATTTGCAGCACCAGATTCATCTATAATAATTTGACCTTCTTTATTTAATAAAAAAGTTCTTGGAATACTTTTTACATTAAAGGTTGTTGGAGGTGCTGTTAAAGGTCTATAGGTTTTAAAATTGTAATTTTTCTTTTTCAAAAAAGAATTTATAACTTCTTGTGTTTCATTAGACACCAAAACAAATTCAATTTTATCACTATAATCTGTGTACAATTCTTGAATTGAAGGCATTTCTGCAATACAAGGAGGGCACCAAGTTGCCCAAAAATTCACCAATATAACTTTGCCTTTTGCTTCATTAAAATTATAGGTATTGCCTTCTAAATCTATCAACTTCCAATTATAACCACTTACTAATTTTGCTTCATCTGCTTTTTCTATACTTGGACTTAATTTTGCAATAACTGTTTGCAAACCTATTTGAATTTGTTGTCTTGTTTTTGGTATAATTAACAATCCAATTATTATTACATAAACGATATTCTTTATTGTACTTTTATTTTTTATCATACTTTTTGTTATAAAATTAAAAAGCGCTAATTTTTCAATTAACGCTTTTTAAAATTAAGATTTATAAACTTTATTCTGCGTTCTCCTTTTTAATTAAGTTTAAAGCAGAACCTTCATTATACCATTCAATCTGTCCTTGGTTATAGGTATGATTTGCAATAATAGTCTCTTTAGATCCATCTGCATGCACAACCTCTATAGTTAAAGGTTTACCTGGAGCAAATTTATTTAAATCTAAAAAGTTAAACGTATCATCTTCTTGAATTAAATCGTAATCTGCTTCATTAGCAAATGTTAAACCTAACATTCCTTGTTTCTTTAAGTTAGTTTCATGAATACGAGCAAAAGATTTTACTAAAACAGCAGCAACACCTAAATGTCTTGGCTCCATTGCCGCATGTTCTCTAGAAGAACCTTCTCCATAATTATGATCTCCTACCACAATAGTTTTAATTCCTGCAGCTTTATATGCTCTTGCAGTATCTGGCACACCACCAAACTCACCTGTTAATTGGTTCTTAACAAAGTTTGTTTTTTTACCATATGCATTTACGGCCCCAATTAAACAGTTGTTAGAAATATTATCTAAATGACCTCTATAACGCAACCATGGTCCGGCCATAGAAATATGGTCTGTAGTACATTTTCCGAATGCTTTTATTAGTAATTTAACCCCTGTTAAATCATTTCCTAAAGGTGTAAAAGGTTCTAATAACTGTAATCTTTCTGAAGTTGGATTTACTTTAATTTCCACTCCACTCCCATCTTCTTCTGGTGCCAAAAATCCATCATCTTTTACCTCAAAACCTTTTGGTGGTAATTCCCATCCTGTTGGTTCATCTAGCATTACTTCTTCCCCGTTTTCGTTTATTAAGGTATCCTTCATTGGATTAAAATCTAAACGACCTGCAATTGCTACAGCTGCAACCATTTCTGGTGATGCTACAAAAGCATGTGTATTAGGATTACCATCTGCACGTTTTGCAAAGTTTCTATTAAACGAATGAATTATAGAGTTTTTTGGCGCATTTTTTGGATCATCATAACGAGCCCATTGCCCAATACAAGGTCCACAAGCATTGGTGAATATCTTCGCATCTAATTTTTCGAAAATGCCAATAATACCATCTCTATCTGCAGTATATCTAACTTTTTCAGAACCTGGATTAATTCCTAATTCCGATTTTATTTTTAAACCTTTATCAAGAGCTTGTTGCGCAATAGAAGATGCTCTCGATAAATCTTCATAAGAAGAGTTGGTACAAGAACCTATTAAACCCCATTCTACTTTTAATGGCCAATCATTATCATTAGCAGCTTTTGTCATATCTGCACCTACTTTTGTAGACAAATCTGGCGTAAAAGGTCCGTTTAATAAAGGACTTAATTCTGATAAATTAATTTCTATAACTTGGTCAAAATATTCTTCTGGGTTAGCATACACTTCTGCATCACCAGTTAAATATTCTTTTACTTTATTTGCCGCATCTGCAACATCACTTCTATCGGTTGCACGTAAATAACGCTCCATTGAATCATCATAACCAAAAGTAGAAGTAGTTGCACCTATTTCGGCTCCCATGTTACAAATGGTACCTTTACCTGTACAAGACATAGAAGTTGCTCCTTCTCCAAAATATTCTACAATAGCACCTGTTCCTCCTTTTGCAGAAACAATACCTGCTACTTTTAAAATTACATCTTTTGGTGCTGTCCAACCAGATAGTTTTCCGGTTAACTTTACTCCTATTAATTTAGGAAACTTTAATTCCCAAGCCATACCTGCCATTACATCTACGGCATCTGCACCACCAACTCCAATTGCTACCATTCCTAAACCACCTGCATTTACAGTGTGAGAATCTGTACCAATCATCATTCCTCCAGGAAATGCATAATTTTCTAAAACTACTTGGTGAATAATTCCTGCACCTGGTTTCCAAAATCCTAAACCGTATTTATTAGAAACAGATTCTAAAAAGTTAAAAACTTCATTACTAGTATTTAAAGCCGTTTGTAAATCTGAACTTGCACCGTTTTTAGCTTGAATTAAGTGATCACAATGCGTTGTTGTTGGCACTGCAACTTTACTTTTTCCTGCTTGCATAAATTGCAATAATGCCATTTGTGCAGTTGCATCTTGCAATGCAATTCTATCTGGTGCAAAATTAACATAGTCTTTACCTCTTACAAATGCTTTTTTAGAAGTTTCGTCCCACAAGTGTGAGTACAGTATCTTTTCTGCTAAAGTTAAAGGTTTTCCTGTAAGTTCTCGAGCTGCATCTACACGTTTTACAACGTTTGAATACACTTTTTTAATCATATTAATATCAAATGCCATAAGATTTATATATAATTTAGTTGTTAATAATTTATGAGTAGACTAAGGTACAAAATATCTACTAGTTTTATAACTGAATTCTACTTAGAAAAGATTTAATACTGATAGTGAAATAAAGAATTTTGATGGAAACTTGAAACCCCCAAAAGAATAGTCACTAAAACGCCTATGATTACTATTTTTTTCATTTTTTAGGTATTTAATTTATGCTCATTAAAATCAACATTAAACGAGCTTATTGAAATAAATATGTAATAAACCCAGTATTCTAATTGTTGGTTTAATATGATTTTAAAAATTGATTGGCAGAATCAATATAAAATCACATTTAAGCCTTTGCTAACAATGTAATGAAAATTGAAATATTAATTCTGAGAATTGTCTAAGGAGATATACAAACAAGTGTTGTAGTGGAAAAGCCATTCGTTTTAAAAGTATTAAAACTTGAATCTAAACCAGTATAAAAAGCTCCCATTAAAGAATCTAAAGGGCAAAAACTAACTCTTGAAAAAAACTTTTTTCTTATCATAATAGGTTTTTCTTTTAGAAATCAATTGTAATACAAACTTGATTTCATTTACCCTACTTGTTTTAAAAATTTTATGAAAATATATTCACACATCTATTTTTTACTTTTTATAATATATCTCAATCATATTATCTAAATTTTGTATCTTGTTGTGTAAAAAATCATATAATCATGAAAGCTATCTATTTTAAAAAAATCTTTAAGTTTATATCTCTACTTGTTCTTGTTCTTATCTATGGTTGCTCAGAAACCATAGAAAAAAAGCCTAACGTCTTGTTCATCTTGATGGATGATTTGGGTTATGGACAATTTGGTGTTAATAACGATACAATTACGACAGGAGATTTTGATCCTTATTTTGTTCATTTAGTAGACAGCCTGCAAGGGTATTCCGTAGATAAATCCCTAGAATTCTCAAAAACTGCAATTCCAACATTGTCCACTTTGGCAAAAGACGGTGTAATTTTCACCAAAGCCTATACATCTAGTAATGTTTGTGCTCCATCACGTATGGGTATATTGACTGGTAACAATCAAAATAAATACGGTATGTATATTATAGAAGATGTTGATAAAAAAGGGTTTACACCAGGCACGCTTCTACCAGGAATATTACAAAAGAATGGTTATAAAACCGCGCATATTGGAAAATGGCATATAGGAAGAAGAAACGACAAAATTTTAAATGATATTCTTCGAAAAAATGGTTTAGAGGAGAATCTAAATCCTTATGTTTTGGAACAATCACAACCGCAAGTATATGCTCAAATTGATAAAAGTGGTTATATGGGATCTGTGGTGGACGAGCAAAACCCTCTGAACAATGGTTTTGACTATTATTTCGGCTATAATTATTGGGCAAGCCAATACTATAATTCCAATCTTGTATGGGAAAATTTTAAACATGCTGAAAAACAGAAAGGTTATAACACTGATGTTTTTACGGATAAGGCATTGAACTTTATCAGAGAATCTGTTGCGAGCAATAAACCGTTCTATGTGGATTTGCACTACCACGCTGTTCACGATTCGGTCGAACCCAAAGCTCCTGCCAAATACTTTAACAAGTTTAAATCCGATTCCTATACACTGAATAATTTTTATGCCCATATAAATGCTGTGGACACCAATGTAAAACGAATAGTAGATTTTCTCAAGTCCAAAAACGCCCTTGATAACACGATCATCATTTTTACTTCAGATAATGGAGCCATGGCGGGCGGTTCTTATGATGGTTTCAAATCGGGATCTCCTCTTCCTGGGAATACGCCTTTCTCGGGAACTAAAGGCAATTATTACCAAGGAGGTTTTAGGGTTCCAATGTTTATATATTGGCCAAGTGGAATACACAATTCCAAGCGTTCGGGACAACTGGTTTCTACAATGGATATTTTACCTACAGCCATTGATGCGGCTGGCTTAAAAGTTCCAAATAAAATAGATGGGAAAAGTCTTCTGCCCATCCTTATGGGAAAAGGAGAAAAACCAATTCATGATCATTTGATTTGGGCTGGCATACATTCTTATCGATGGGGATATTTAATCACTAAATCCACCAAGACTCATGGGACCGAACAAAAATTTGCCCCTCCGGCCTGGGTAGTGATCAAAGGTGATTATTTGTTGAGATATACCGGCATTTTGGAAAAAGGGATCTATTATGACAATATGGAGGGTCGAGGGCCTGTTGTGGAACTATATAATATAAAAAATGACCCCGCTGAAACACACAACCTTGCAGAACGATTCCCAGATACTGTCAAAGTTATGGCCAAGGAATATTTTAAGGAATCTTCCGGTTTTCCACCCCCAGTAGCTTGGGAAAAATCAAAGTGGGAAGAATTGCGAGACAGTACGCTTTTCCAATAAATTTTATCAAAAAATCCATGCCATTATAAAAAAGGAATAGAACTAAGTTAGTTTCTATCCTAGTTTTACAACCATTTTCATTAGTGGTTGTAAAAACAAAATGGAAATCCAGAGAAAAAAGTTAAAAAGTTTGAAGTGATATCCATTTTAGTGAATTACCTTGATGGGCTTGCAGTAAAAAAGCGAACAAATTTTTTAAGATCCATACTACATTTTTGGTTTGATAAAATTCTTGTTCTTCTTTATACTGAGTTTTATAGCCCAATGAAGAATACTTTCGTCTTTGTTATAAGGTACGATAAAAGCATTTTGGTGTATCTCAAATACACTAGAAGACTTACAAATGCTTTAGCATTGGGATTTAACCGAATCTCGATTTGGATGGAAATAGTTAATCGGAATAAACAATTACTTCAATAAATGCTAATAGCTTGGGTTAGGGATTGAAGTGAAAATCCTTTTTGAGAAGCATGAACAAAAAGATTGTAACAAAAAGCCCGACCGCGCCTTTTTTGGCGTGGTAACCCCCAAAAACCTTAAATAGGTTATCCTTATTAAAGACGTATATTAATATATTAAATAAATAAGAGCAAAAAAAAAGTCTGAGTATAAAACTCAGACTTTTTAATATAATTTATAGATTTTAGATTATCTAACTAATTGTTTTGTTGAAGGTTTAAACTTCGTTAAAACAATACCGTCTACTGCTTTTTCATATTCGGCCAATGTTGGTGTTCTACCTAAAATTGTAGATAGCACCACAACTGGTGTTGATGATAATAAAGACTCTCCTTTTTTCTCTCCATCATCTTTTACAACTCTTCCTTGGAATAAACGTGTAGATGTTGCCATTACTGTATCTCCTGGTTCTGCTTTTTCTTGGTTACCCATACATAAGTTACAACCTGGACGCTCTAAATACAACATGTTTTCATACTTTGTACGTGCTAATCCTTTTGGTGCGCTATCATCGAATTCGAAACCTGAATATTTTACTAAAACATCCCAATCTCCTTCTGCTTTTAACTCATCTACAATATTGTATGTTGGAGGCGCAACAACTAAAGGTGCTTTAAACTCTACTTTACCATGTTGTGCTTCTATGTTCTTTAACATTTGAGCTAAAATTTTCATATCTCCTTTGTGAACCATACAAGATCCTACGAATCCTAAATCTACTTTTTTAGTTCCTCCGTAGTAAGATAATGGTCTGATGTTATCATGTGTATAACGTTTAGAAACGTCATCGTTATTTACATCTGGATCTGCAATCATTGGTTCTGAGATTTCATCTAAATCAATCACAACTTCTGCATGATACTTCGCATTTGCATCTGGTCTTAAAGATGGTTTAATACCCGTTTTAAGCTCTACAATTCTAGTTTCTGCTTTTTCTACTAAACCTTTAAGAACATTACCTGCATTGTCCATTCCTTTATCAATCATGATTTGGATACGACCTTTTGCAATCTCTAAAGATTCAATTAAAGTATCATCTTCAGAAATACAGATAGAAGCTTTTGCTTTCATCTCTGCAGTCCAATCTGTAAATGTAAATGCTTCATCTGAAGTTAATGTACCAATATGAACCTCAATGATTCTTCCTTGGAATACGTTTTCTCCACCAAATTGTTTTAACATTTGTTGTTGAGTTGCGTGAACAACATCACGGAAATCCATATAAGATTTCATTTCTCCTTTAAAAGTAACTTTTACTGATTCTGGAATTGGCATTGAAGCCTCACCTGTAGCAAGTGCTAAAGCAACGGTTCCTGAATCTGCACCAAAAGCAACACCTTTAGACATACGTGTGTGAGAATCTCCACCAATAATAATGTCCCAATCTCCTACTGTAAGATCGTTTAATACTTTATGTATAACATCCGTCATTGGAAAGTATTTCCCTTTAGGATCACGACCAGTAATTAAACCAAAGTCGTTCATAAACTTCATTAACCTAGGAATATTTGCTTTTGATTTATCATCCCAAACTGAAGCTGTATGACAACCAGATTGATAAGCTCCATCTACAATTGGAGAAATAACTGTAGCAGCCATCATCTCTAATTCTTGAGAAGTCATTAAACCTGTAGTATCTTGAGAACCTACAATATTTACTTCTACACGAACATCTGAACCTGCGTGTAAAACTGCTCCTAGAGTGGTACCAACCGCATTTTTATTGAATATTTTTTCAACAGCAGTTAATCCTTGTCCTTCAACAGTAATTTCTTTTGATGTTGCATATACTGGCACAACATCAATACCTAATACTTTAGATGCAAAAGTTTGTAATTTTTTACCGAAAACAACAGCATAAGAACCACCTGCTTTCATAAACTCCATTTTTTGTGGTGTAAATGCTGCAGAAATATCTTTTAACTCTTTATCTCCGTTGTATAATTTTTTCTCTTTTGTATTAATTGTAAGAACGGTACCTGTTGCAACAGAATACTCTTCTTTTAATACTGGATCTCCGTTTTCATCACGAATTGTGTTTCCTTCAGCATCTTTTTGTTGTACCCAGTTTTTAAGATCTAAACCAATACCACCTGTTACACCAACAGTTGTTAAAAAAATAGGAGAAATTCCGTTTGTACCAGCAATTACCGGAGCAATATTAATAAAAGGTACATAAGGACTCGATTTAATACCTGTCCATAATGCTACGTTGTTTACACCAGACATTCTTGATGATCCAACTCCCATTGTTCCTTTTTCTGCAATTAACATCACTCTTTTATCAGGATGTTGTGCTTGTACTGCTTTTAATTCGGCTTGTTGTTCTTTATTATGTTCAAATAAACACTGACCGTGTAATTCTCTATCTGAACGAGAGTGTGCATCACCACCTGGAGATAATAAATCTGTAGAAATATCACCTACTCCTGCGATAAATGTTACTACATCTATTTTTTCATCTATTTCTGGTAGTTTTGTGAAAAATTCTGCTTTCGCGTAACTTTCTATAATGTCTTTAGCTATTTCACTTCCGTTTTTATACGCTTCTTCTAAACGAGCAGTATCTGCTTCATAAAGGAAAACTTGTGTTTTTAAAACATCCGCAGCTTGTTTTGCGATAGTAATATCTGTTCCTAAAGCTAAGTCTAATAAAACTTTTACTGAAGGCCCACCTTTCATGTGAGATAATTGTTCAAAAGCAGAAGAAGTGGTAATTTCTTTTACGATTGCTTCACCTAAAATAATTTCTTTTAAAAATTTAGCTTTCACACCAGCAGCACTGGTAGTTCCTGGTAAAACATTATAGATAAAAAAGTTCAAAGAATCTTCTCTGTACTCATTATCTAAATCTTTAATTTGCTCAATGATTTTGCTTAATAATTCTGCACCATCAATTGGCTGTGGATGAAGTCCCTGATCTTTTCGTTCTTCTATCTGCTTAAGGTAATCTTTATAAATACTCATGAAAGAAATCTTTAGTTACAGCAAGCCTTTTAATTTTAAAAACCTACCGTAAAATTGTTTGTTAATTATAGTCTGACAAACTTACATTTTTTATATCAAAATTAAAAGATAAATAATAGATTGCTCCAATTACTAAATAAAAAAAAGTTATTCTGTAAAAGACTGAATATTAATCAATAAAAAGTAGCTTTTATTGATTAATTCTGAAGTTTTAATAAAATTATAGAAAATGCAGACTAATAAGCCGAATCCTGTCCCTTAAAAAGGTTCTTATCATTTATCTAGAGTTACAATTACTCGTAACTTCAATCTGCCTACCCTTTAGAATCGAGCGAGTAGCTCTCAAGCTCTAATATACATGGCATTGCACCTCATAGAGTTTACCTGGTTTCACTACAGCCTAACTGTACATTCTTTCTGTTGCACTGGTCCTCAACTCTCGTTGGACGGATGTTATCCGCTATGATACTCTTTGGTGTCCGGACTTTCCTACACGCCGAAGCGTGACGATAAGATAAGTCTGCAATTTCTATATTATATTAATATTTTCTTTCATCATAAAAAAAACCCACTCATAAATGAGTGGGAAAAATTGCTATGAAAAAGAAAAAGTGTTGCCGATAAAATCAGCAACACTGCAAATATATATTAAATATATGTATTAAAATAACGTATTTTAAAAAAGTCACTATTTTAAAAATACTTTAACACTTTATTAAGAAAACATGTCTTTTACTTTTTCAAAAAAAGACTTGTCTGACTTATTAGGACTTGGTTTAAAATTATCATTATCAGACATTTTTTCAAAGAATTGCTTTTGTTCTTTATTTAATTCTTGTGGAGTCCATACATTAATGTGAATTAAAAAATCTCCCGTTCCATATCTTTCAATACTTGGTAAACCTTTTTCTTTTAATCTTAAAATTTTACCAGATTGCGTACCAGCATCAATTTTAATCTTTACTTTACCTGTAACAGTATCCACTTCTTTACTTGTACCTAAAACAGCTTCAGAGAAATTAATATATAAATCATAATGAATATTTGTTCCTTCTCTTTTTAAGGTTTCATGCTGAACTTCCTCTATTAAAACTAATAAATCTCCAGCAATAGAATTCTTACCAGGAGCTTCATTACCCTTTCCTCCTACTTTTAATTGAACTCCTTCTGTAACTCCTGCCGGAATGTTAATAGAAACAGTTTCTTCTTTAGTAATTAAACCTTGTGCATCTGCACCTGCTGGTTTACTATTAATAATTTCACCAGCTCCAGAACAAGTACCACAAGTAGTAGCTGTTTGCATTCTACCTAAAATAGTATTGGTCACTCGCATTTGTTGTCCAGAACCATTACAGGTAGTACACGTTTTATACGTTACACCATCTGCTTGTACTTTACGTCTAACTTTTACTTTCTTTTCAACTCCTTTGGCAATTTCTTCTAAAGTAAGTTTTACACGAATACGCATATTACTCCCTTTAACTCTTGCTTGTCGTTGGCCTCCGCCACCGCCAAAACCACCAAATCCTCCTCCGAAACCGCCGCCTCCGCCGCCAAAGATATCTCCAAACTGACTGAATATGTCATCCATATTCATACCGCCGCCGCCAAAACCGCCACCACCTTGTGGACCTTCGAAACCAGCATGACCGTATTGATCATAACGTGCTTTTTTGTTTTCGTCACTTAAAATTTCATAAGCTTCTGCAGCTTTTTTAAAATTTTCTTCAGCTGCCTTATCATCAGGGTTTTTATCTGGATGATATTTAATAGCCATTTTTCTATACCCTTTCTTAATTTCTGCCTGAGTTGCAGATTTAGAAAGACCTAATATTTCGTAAAAATCTTGTTTTGCCATTTTTATTTCAATTATCAATTAACAGTAATCAATGATCAATGGTAATTGTACATTGTTAATTGTAACTTACTGTCCGATTACCACTTTTGGATAACGAATAATTTTATCACCTAATTTGTATCCTTTTTCTACACAATCAATTATTTTCCCTTTTAAATCTTCTGTCGGAGCAGGGATTTGTGTAATTGCTTCATGAATTTCAGCATCAAAAGTATCACCAGCATTGGTTTCTACTTTAGACAATCCTTTTAGCTCTAAAGTATTGTAGAATTTTTGATAAATTAATAAAACACCTTTTCTTAATTCCTCTGCTTCTTTATCATCTTCGATATGTGTCAGTGCACGCTCAAAATCATCAATAATTGGCAGTAAAGATGTCATTAATTCTTGTCCAGCAGTTTTAAATAATTCTACTCTTTCTCTGGATGTTCTTTTTTTATAGTTTTCAAACTCAGCAAACAAACGTAAAAACTTTTCTTTTTCAGCTTGAAGTAACTCTTCCGGTGTTGGCTCTTCTTTTACAACTTCAGCCTCAACCTCTTGATTTTCTTCAACTTGAACAGTTTCTTGTTCGTTTTTTATTTCTTCTTCTTGGATGTTATCTTTCTTACTCATTATCTTTGTATTCGTTAAAATATCTTCAATTAAAACGCAAAAACGTTGCCAACAAAAAAATAGTGTCAGATTGACACTATTTTTTATATTTTTAAATTTCAACATGTCCCCAATTTTCACCCGTTTTAATTCTGTGAATTTGCATGTCCGAGACTCCAAATCGTTTGGCAATCATGGTTATTCTTGTTCTTTTATTTTTAAGTTGCCTTTTAATAATTTTCACTTTTCCTTCTGTAAGCTTATAACTAGTTTTTTTATTCTTTATAGATTCTACAAACACAGGATTTTTAAATTGATGCAACTCTTTTTCTCTTTTTGATGCCCATTTTAAATTTTGAATGGTATTATCTGTTTTATCATAATTTATATGTAAGACAAAAACTTGCTCTTCATTTTCTTTTTCTAAAAAATGTTGAGCAACTAATTTATGTACATACCTACTAGTATGTTTATTATTTAGAGCTTGTTTTACAGAAATAGTTTCATAACCATTTATAAAACTTTTTTTTCTTAAAAACTCTTTATCGTCTTTACAATAAAGTACTCTTCCGTAATTGGAAATCTTAAATTTTTTTACATTAGAAATTTTCTCATCAAATTTAACATCTTTCCACTCTTCTTTCCACAAACTTCTTATCATAATATAAAAGTAATTTTAAATGAATAAAAAACTTTTCTTAATCAGCAATTCTTTCAATTTTAGCACCAATAGATTTTAAACGAGCTTCAATATTTTCGTACCCTCTATCTATCTGTTCTATATTATTAATGATACTTGTTCCTTTTGCAGATAATGCTGCAATTAATAAGGAGATTCCTGCTCTAATATCTGGCGATGTCATTTTGGTAGCTTTTAACGAGCTTTCAAAATTCATACCTATTACAGTAGCCCTATGAGGATCACACAAAATTACTTTTGCGCCCATATCTATCAATTTATCAACAAAAAACAAACGGCTTTCAAACATTTTTTGATGTATTAAAACAGTTCCTTTTGCTTGTGTAGCGATTACCAAAACAATACTCAATAAATCGGGTGTAAACCCAGGCCAAGGAGCATCTGCAACCGTTAAGACAGAACCATCTATAAAATTTTGTATTTTATAAGATTCTTGTGCAGGTATATAAATATCATCACCTCTTTTTTCTAGTTGAACACCTAATTTTCTAAATACATTTGGTATTTGTCCTAAGTTTTCCCAACTTACATCTTTTATGGTTAATTCAGATCGTGTCATTACAGCAACACCTATCCAAGAACCAATTTCAATCATATCTGGTAAAACAGTATGTTCACAACCTCCAAGAGCTTTTACTCCTTCTATGATTAATAAATTAGAGCCTACTCCAGAGATTTTTGCTCCCATCAAATTCAACATTTTACATAATTGTTGAATATAAGGTTCACAAGCTGCATTGTAAATTTTTGTGGTTCCGGTAGCTAAAACAGCCGACATTAATATATTCGCGGTTCCTGTTACAGAAGCTTCATCTAATAACATTTCTACACCAAATAACTCTTTGGCTTCTACTCCGTAAAAATGCTCTTCTTTATTATATCTAAATTTTGCACCTAACCTTATAAAACCCTCAAAATGGGTATCTAAACGTCTACGGCCAATTTTATCTCCTCCTGGTCTTGGAATGTACCCTTTACCAAAACGTGCTAAAAGCGGTCCAACTATCATAATAGAACCGCGTAAAGAACTTCCGTCTCTTTTAAACTCTGCAGATTCTAGATATTTTAAATTGATTTCATCCGCTTGAAAAGCGTAAGAATTTCTACTTAACTTTTCTACTTTTACACCTAATTCTCCTAGAATAAAAATTAGTTTGTTGACATCAATAATATCTGGAACGTTATTTACAAGCACTCGTTCTGGTGTTAATAACACTGCACAAAGTATTTGTAAAACTTCGTTTTTTGCTCCTTGCGGAGTAATGGTCCCGCTTAATTTATGACCGCCTTCAATTTTAAATGATGCCATATACTAATATCTTTTTCTATTTTTATTTTGATTACTGTGTTGTGGTTTCTTGTAAGTAGTTTTAGAAGCTCCCTGACCTTGTGTACGTGGTTTTCTTAATAGGTTTTTACTTTCAGCAAGTGCCTCATCTGTTTCTCTTAAATCTAATTTACCATCAGATAAATCATATAAATGTTTAAAAATTACGGCGTCATCCACAGTATCTTTATTCCAATTAAGGTAACACTTTTTCATGTGATTTGCAATGGTAAATACCAAAGCTTCTTTTTTCTCGCCTTCTTCCCAGCTTAAAGCAATATCTATCATTGTTTGAATGTTGTTACCATAGTAACGATATCTTGATGCAGATTTTGGATAAGGCAGTCCTTCTGGCTTTTCTTGTAATTCTTCTTTAGACGGTTGAGGATATGGAGATTCTACATCTAATTTAAAATCTGCCATGATGTATAGTTGATCCCAAAGTTTGTGTTTAAAATCTGGAACATCGCGTAAATGGGGTTGTAAATTACCCATTACATCTACAATAGCTCTCGCCATTTTATCGCGTTCTTCTTTAGTTTCTAATGCTAAGCAATGGTCTACTAATTTTTGTATATGTCTGCCGTATTCTGGTATTATCATTAACGGTCTTTCTGAATTGTATTCTAAATCGAATGTCATTTATTTATTTTTGAGAAGTGTTCTCGATGTATCACACTTAAAAATTATGATAGTAGAACTGACAAATTATAGTTTGTAGTTATTTAACGTTGCAAAATAACAATTTATTTTTAGTTTTATGGATGATTTTTAACCAATCACTTTTAATTTAGCAAATTGTAGCAATAATTTCTTCTTACCAACCGTACCAAATTTAATTTCTGCCTTTTTATTTGGTCCATTTCCTTCTAGAGCAATTACTTCTCCCGTTCCAAATCTATTGTGCTCTACAAAATTACCAACCACAATATTGCCGTCAAATAAATTTGCTTTTGAGGTTGCTTGAGATACTTTTTTTAAGTTTTTAGGAATAACAATCTCTTTTTTCTTCACCAAATCACGCTCCATTTTTTTACGTTGAATTGGTTTTTGAAAACGAATTCCTTTTGGAGCATCATCAAAAATACTTTTATCAACAAAATTATTAATTGCTGGATTTGTACTTTTTGGTGTAATGTAATTTAGATACTGATCATCTATTTCTTCTAAAAACCTACTTGGTTCTGCATCTACCAATTTCCCCCATCTATAACGAGTTTGCGCATAACTTAAATAAGCCACTTTTTCTGCCCTTGTTATGGCCACGTAGAACAATCTTCGCTCCTCTTCTAACTCACTTCTAGTATTCATACTCATTGCAGAAGGAAATAAGTTTTCTTCTAAACCAACAATGTACACGTACATATATTCCAATCCTTTAGACTGGTGAATGGTCATTAAAGAAACAGAGGGTTTATCATCATCTTTTTTAGCATCAAAATCTGTAGCCAAAGCCACATCTTCTAAAAAAGTAGTTAAAGAAGTATCTCCACCTTCTTCAATTTTATCGGTAATAAAGTCTTTAATTCCGTTTAAAAGCTCTTGAACGTTTTCTACTTTACTTACAGCTTCTGGTGTTCCGTCTTTTTCTAAATCTTTAATTAATAGGGTCTTTTTTACAACCGTTTCTGCAATTTCGAACGCATTTTTAGTTTGCGATTCTATTTGCAAACTTTGCATCATCGTCATAAAATTACGGAGCTTATTTTTAGTTCCTGCATTTATTTTTAAATCTATTTTATCAATATATTTAATAATATCGAAAATTGATTTTTTATAATGATTTGCAGCAATTGTTAACCTATCTATAGTTGTTGCACCAATTCCTCTAGCAGGATAATTGATAATTCTTTTTAACGCTTCTTCATCATTTGGGTTGATTAAAATACGTAAATATGATAAAATATCTTTGATTTCTTTTCTTTGATAAAAGGAAATCCCTCCATAGATTTTATACTCAATTCCTTTTTTACGTAAGGCATCTTCAATAGCTCTAGATTGTGAGTTTGTTCTATACAATACACAAAAATCATCTGGAGTTAATTGATGGTTCATTTGGTTTTCCCAAATAGATTGTGCCACAAAACGTCCTTCTTCTCCATCGGAAATAGTACGCATTACATTTATAGCATCTCCAGGATCATTAGAGGTCCAAACTTCTTTATCTAATTTTGTTTTATTTTTTTCGATTACAGAATTTGCAGCGTTTACAATATTACTTGTAGAACGATAATTTTGCTCTAGTTTAAAGGTTTTTACTTCTGGATAATCCTTCTGGAAATTTAAAATATTCTGAATATTTGCTCCCCTAAAACTATAGATACTCTGAGAATCGTCTCCAACCACACAAATGTTTCCAAATTTGTCTGCCAAAGCTCTCACAATAATATATTGAGAGTGATTGGTATCTTGGTACTCATCTACCATAATATATCTAAAACGGTCTTGATATTTTGCCAAAGTTTCTGGAAAACGGGCTAATAACTCATTGGTTCTTAACAATAAATCATCAAAATCCATTGCTCCTGCTTTAAAGCATCTGTCTACATAAGTTCTGTAAATATTACCAACTTCTGGTCTACTTGCGTGTAAATCTGCTTCTTGTAAATCTGGATTATTAAAATAGGCTTTTACCGTAATTAAACTGTTCTTAAAGGAAGAAATTCTTCCTAAAATCTGTTTTGGTTTGTATTGTTCCCTATTTAAATTCTTCTCTTTTATAATGGCTGATATCAACCGAACAGAATCTTGAGAATCGTAAATTGTAAAATTAGTTGGAAACCCTAATTTATCTGCTTCAGTTCGTAAAATTCTAGCAAAAACGGAGTGAAAAGTTCCCATCCACAGGTTTCTAGATTCACTGTTACCTACAACACCAGCAATTCTTGCCTTCATTTCTTTGGCTGCTTTGTTGGTAAATGTAAGCGATAAAATGTTAAATGAATCTACGCCTTGCTGCATTAAATGCGCAATTCTATAGGTTAATACACGTGTTTTACCAGAACCCGCACCCGCAATAATAATCATGGGTCCATCTTTCTGTAAGACAGCTTGTCTCTGTGCTTCGTTTAAAGAATCTAAATATGTGCTCAATAGTTTATTTTAAAGGAATTTGAAAGTGTGAAATTAACCAAACTATTCGTTTCTATAAAAGAAGACGAATACTATTTATTCACAATTTTTACATAAGAATCCAAACTATATCTGCCTAAGAACAGATAAACACAATTATCTGCCTATAGACAGATAATTTAAAATATCTGCTTACAGACAGATAATTTTGTTATTTAGCCTAATAAATGATATATTAGCTAAAAATTAAGATTCAAAAATGACTAGTATTTTAACAGGTGACATCATCAATTCTAGAAAGAAGGATGATAATTTTTGGTTAGAAACGCTAAAAGAAGTGTTAAGTACTTTTGGTGATTCTCCAAAATATTGGCAGATTTACAGAGGAGATAGTTTTCAATTAGAAATAGAAAATTGTGAAAATGCTTTTTACGCAGCTTTAAAGTTGAAATCTCATTTAAAAGCTACTGTAGATATAGATGTTAGAATTGGAATTGGAATTGGAGAAAAAGAATTTAATACTCCAGAAGTTACGGCCTCTAACGGTGAAGCCTTCATAAACTCTGGTTATGCGTTTGATACGTATTTAAAAAAGCAAACTATTGCTATAAAAACACCTTGGCAAGAAGTTGATGCAGAACTAAATATAGCTTTTGATTTAGCTTTATTAACTATGGATTCTTGGACAAAAAACTCTGCTGAAGTATTTAAAATTTCCTTAGAATCGGAAAACAGTACGCAGAATGAAATTGCTGCTATTTTAGGAATTACACAAGGACGTGTTAGCGAACGCCAAAAACGTGCTGGATTTGAACCTATTATGAAACTAGAAAAACGTTTTAGAAAAATTATCAATCAAAAAACACATTTATAAAATGCTCTTATTTTTAAAATTTTTGTTGGCACATATTTTAGGAGATTTTGTTTTTCAACCAGAAAAATGGGTTAAAAACAAAGAAGAAAAGAAAGTTAAATCTGTAAAATTATATTATCACATTGCACTTCATGCCCTATTTTTAGTACTGATACTTCAGTTTAATTTTAAAAAGTATTGGCTTGCTTTTCTGTTAATTATCTGTTCTCATTATTTAATAGATCTTTTAAAACTCTATCTTCAAAAAAAGAACACAAAACGGATTTGGTTTTTTATAGATCAAATACTACATCTACTATTATTAGCTTTTGCTACTTCTTTTTATGTTGATTTTTCTTTATCACCAAAAAACTTAATAACAAATCCAATTTTATTATTGATCGTATTTTTACTGTTGGTAATTTTTGTTTCTTCTATTGTTATAAAAATAATTATTACCCAATGGAATCCGGAAAATAAAAAAGAAAACGATGATTCTCTAGCAAAAGCCGGACGCTATATCGGTATTTTAGAACGATTGTTTGTATTTACCTTTGTAATTACCAATCATTGGGAAGCTATTGGTTTTTTATTGGCTGCAAAATCCGTTTTTAGATTTGGAGATTTAACGTCATCTAAAGACAGAAAACTAACCGAATATATTTTAATTGGTACTTTATTAAGTTTTGGTATTGCTATCTTTTTAGGAGTATTATATTTGTACACTTTAAAATTCATCTAAATTATGGGAGATAAATTCATAGAAAGTATTGTGTATATTTTACCTGCTGCCGTTACAGGTTTGGTTGCTTATTATATATTTAACAGATTGATAATAAAGCAAAATTCTGATGATAAAATAGCGCTTTTATCACAAATAAAAAAAGAAGCTTTACCTATAAAATTACAAGCCTACGAGCGTATGTTGTTGTTTTGCGAGCGTATGAATCCTGTTAAAATGTTGGTTAGAATTAAACCACTAACAGAAGATACTCAAGATTATTTACAATTATTGATTGCAAATATAGATCAAGAATTTGAACATAATTTAGTACAGCAAATGTATATTACAGATGATACCTGGACAGCAGTTGTAGCTACAAAAAATACGATTATTAATAAATTAAGACAAGTAGCAGAAACTGCAAAAACAGCTAATGAATTGCGTGAAAAAGTGATTGTAGATTACTCTAAAACCTTACCACCGACCGACACTGCCATTAGTTTTATTAAGAATGAAGTAAAAAAATTATTATAATCAAAAAACTCCATTTGTTTAAATTTCTTAAACAAACAGAGCTTTTCTTCTTCCCTTTTTCTAATGCTATTCTTTCTTAATTAAAGTATATTTTTGAAGCACCTAAGCCTACTGGTGCAGTGTAAATTTCTTCTTTTGTAGATAAATCTGTAACGATTAATTTACTTAAAGCTGTAAAGCTATAACTTGTGGTAAACAACTTATTATCTTTAACCGCCATACCATAAATACTACCTGTATTTATACCAGATGTTGCTAAAGCAGTAGCAGACTCATCAATAGAATATAAAGTGCTATCAGCACCTTTGTAATAGTATATAGTACCGTTTTCATAAGACATTAAAGATGCTTTTTCCTGATCAGCGAACTCTATTTGATTTGTAACAGTTTTTGTTGATGTGTTGATGAAAGAAATTGAAGAAGTAGTTCTACCTATAACAGACCAATCTGTTGTATCATAAATCGTATTCCCCTCACATAAAACAATTAAATTACCTGAATTATCTACAATAATTTCATCTGGATTATCATTTACTTCAATTTCAGTAACTGTATTTCCTGCGGATAAATCTACCACAGAAACAATATTATTAGAAGAATATGCTCCTGTATGAGTTACATATAACTTATTGTTACTAGCTACTATTTGTTCTACACCATAACTTAAAGAAATCGTTGAAGCTTCTAACGTATTTGTAGATAAATCAATAACAGCTAAATAATCATCATTTGCAGTATAAGTAGTTGCCCCCCAATTAGTAACATACCCTTTTCCATTAGAAATTGCCATGTATCTAGGGTTTGCTAAACCTGTATTAATTTCTGTAATTTTCTTAAAAGTATATCTATCTGCAACAATAATTGTATTCACATCATTTAAAATAATATAAGCTTCTGTATCTGAAAAAGCTATAGATTGTATTAGGCCACCTAATTGAGCATTATTTACTCCTGTGTATATAAAATTTGTTGCCAATCTATTTAAATTCTCATTTACATAAGAAATAGAACCATCTTTACTTTTGAAACTACCTTCTGCACTAACAATAATTCCGTCTTTATAATTACCTGTTATTTCTGGGAATTCTTCATCATTATTTGAACATGATGTAAAAACTAAACTAAGTACGAATAGTTTAAAAATTGATTTTGTAATCTTCATTTGTATTAAAATTTATAGTTTAAATTAATGTTATAATTTCTTCCTGGCATAGGACGTAAATTTGAAAAATAATACACATTATTAAATATATTATTAACTTTAAAACCTATTTTTATTGTATTTTTTTGATTTTCAAACACCTTAAAATCACTACCAAAATTAGAGACATTTAAAGAATTTAAGGAGTAAAAATCGATATTAATTTCATTTGTATAAACTTTACTTTGATATAAATGCTGGATAAAAAAAGAGATTTTTTTATACTCATAATCTAAGTTGAAATTTAACAGATGTATAGGCGCATAAGGCAGAAAGGTATCCGTTTCTTTATTTTTTGCTAACGTAAATGTATAATTGGTAGAAAAATTAAAAGAATGCTTATTAATTTTTTTTGATAATTTTATAGCCGTTTCAACTCCACTATGTGTAACATCGCCTACATTTCTGGGTCTCCATAAATTAGACGCTGCGGTTGGCAACCATAAAATCTTATTTTTTAAATGAATATAGAAAAGTGAAGAAGTAATTTCTATATTCTTTTTCTTAAAAGTAGCACCCAATTCTCCCTGAACAGACTCTTCTGGTATTAAATCTAAATTACCAACCACTGGCCAATACAATTCATTAAAAGTTGGTATTCTATAATTAGTAGATAGATTTGCTTTTAACAATAAATTATCTGTAATTTCTTGTTCTGCAGCAAGATAAACTAATAAAGGAACTTTAAAATCTGAATTAGATTCTTTTCTAAAGTTAATTGCTGTTGTTAATTTATCCGTAGGTTTGTAGGTGACTTTTGCCAAGGCTGCAAAAAATGTTCTACTTTTTGATAAAATATCATTTGTTGTTCCTATGTTTTCATCATAAATAAGAGAAGTAGACAGTTTTAAATAATTAGAAAAACGATACTTTAAATTATAATTAATATTATAGTTTTTTGATTTTCCAAAAACAAAATCTGTAGCATTTTTGTCATCATAATAAAGATATTCTTGTGTTAAATAAGCTATGTTTACAGTTTGTGTAAAATTAGAAAAATAAGATGTCCATTTTAATAAATTTCTTTGGTTAAAATCTTCATTTCTTTCACTTCCTGCTGCAGGATTTGGTAATCCGTCAGAGAATAAACGATCTCCATAATAGCCGGTTGTATAAAAGTAAAGTTTGTTTTTGTTAGAGAATTTATATCCTAAACTAAAGTTAACTCCATAATTTTTATAAACTCCATTTTCATTTTTTAATAAACTTCCATCACTCTTTTTATAACGAGTATCTATAAACGTATAATCGTTATCAGAATAGTTTAAAGTTGCTGCAAATTTTACGGCCCATTTTCCTGTTCCAACATTTGCTTTAAAGAAATTAGAAGTAGTATTAAAACTACCGTAAGAAGAAAATAAATTAAAATCTTTATGTTTTTTAAACGATAAATTATCATTTAAATGCACCGTACCACCAATAGCTCCAGAACCATAATCTACACTTCCTCCTCCACTATTAACAACAATTTCATCTGAAATACTTGCGGATAATGAGTTAAAATCTGTTTGTCCGCTTCCCATTGCATTAATAGAAATTCCGTTCCATAAAACAGCAGTATTAGATGCCGACGTACCTCTAAAACGCGCAGTACTTATACCTCCGTTTCCATAATCTCTAAAAGAAATGGGACTGTTATATCTTAATAAATTAGTGAAATTTATAGGATTTTTAATAATTTGAATAGTTCCTATTTCTATTTTTTTTTGGCCAATTACTTTATTTTTTTGCTCTTTTTTAGTTACAACAACAACTTCCTTCAAAACAGTTCTTATAGAATCATTTTGAGCTAAAACAGCCTGTGTAATAATAAAAAAGAATGTAAAAAATAAGTGTTTTTTCATAATCCGTTTAACCTTTATCCCGAAAGTTTTAATTTTTCAAAAATCTAGGCAGGTCTCCTGGCTTGTTTTTATGTTACTATACCTTCCCAACATACGTCTGTCAGTGGTAAAAGACTTAATAACATCCTTAAATAAGGTACTGAAATAAATTCAGCATAAACTTACAGTTGCGGGAACAGCTTCGGTATTTAACCGAATTCCCTTTTAATTTGTTCCCAAAAAGAACAAAACCCTAATTTTTGTCAAATGTAGAATATTTTTAAGTATTAAAAACTAATATTTTGTCATTTATAAGCTAATTCTTTAGCTCTCTAAAAACGCTAGGAAATAACATTTTAGCTAAACAATCTATTCTATTTAGCAAAACGTTCTAAAAAAAACTGTACTCTCATAAAAAGAGGCAATAAATATTAGTACATATAATTTATAACGAGGCAACTTGCCTTTTTAAGAAAAGTTAGTTGTTAGTATTTAAAGATAATTCCATTAGATATTCTTTCCTTTTTAAAAAAATGTTTACAACCTTTGTGTTTATATATTTTAAAATTATGATTCATTATATTTCTGGAGGAGAAAGATCTGGTAAAAGTAGTTACGCTCAAAAAATGGCGGAAGACATTTCTAAAACACCTTTTTATTTGGCAACTTCTAGAATTTGGGATGACGATTTTAAACGAAGGGTAGAAAGGCATATTTCTGATAGAGATGAACGATGGACCACCATTGAAGAAGAAAAAAACATTAGCTCCGTTATTTCGAAAAACACAACCGTTGTAATAGACTGCGTTACTTTATGGCTTACTAATTTTTATGTTGACACCAATTATGACACGCAAGAATGTTTAAAATTAGCCAAACAAGAAATAGAAAAACTTACAGAAATAGATGCTAATATTATTATTATTTCTAACGAAATTGGCATGGGACTGCATGCTACAACAGAATCTGGAAGAAAATTCACAGAACTACAAGGTTGGGTAAATCAATTTATTGCAAAAAAAGCGAACAAAGCGACTTTTATGGTCTCTGGATTACCACTAAAATTAAAATAACATATGACTTCAAAAATTACAGCACTTTCTAAAGAAATGCAAACAGCCCTCCAAAAAAAAATAGATTTTAAAACAAAACCTATAGGTTCTTTAGGTTTGTTAGAAACGATTGCTATTAAAATAGGAAGCATTCAAAATACACTAACTCCAAAAATTACAGAACCAACTATTATTGTATTTGCAGGAGATCATGGTATTTCAAAATCAAAAGGTGTTAGTCCATATCCACAAGAAGTAACACAGCAAATGGTGTTTAACTTTTTAAATGGAGGTGCTGCAATTAACGTTTTTTGTAAACAAAATAAGATCAATTTAAAAATTATTGATGCTGGTGTAAATGCCGATTTTGATAAAAGTGATGCATTAATTTCTGCTAAAATAGCAAAAGGAACAAAAGACTTCTCTATAGAAAAAGCCATGACAATGGCACAATGTAATTTAGCTTTAGAAAAAGGAAAAGAAATTGTAAACACATCTTTTCAAAAAAACTGTAATACCATTGGTTTTGGAGAAATGGGAATTGGAAATACTTCTTCTGCAGCGCTTTTAATGAGTTATTTTACAGCGATTGGTATTGACGATTGTGTTGGAAAAGGAACAGGTTTAAATGATGAAGGTCTTCAAGAAAAAAAGACAATTTTAAAAAAAGTTTACCAAAAACACATCATAAATATAGACGCACCAACTGATGCACTCGCCACTTTTGGAGGTTTCGAAATTGTAATGATTGCAGGTGCAATTTTAGAAGCTGCTGCTTTAAAAATGACTATTTTAATAGACGGCTTTATTGTAACTTCTGCCTTGTTGGCAGCTCATGCAATTGATAAAAATGTATTAGATTATTGTATTTTTACACATTCTTCCGGAGAACAAGGTCATCAAAAAATATTAAATTTCTTAAAGGTAAAACCTGTTTTAAATTTAGGTTTACGTTTAGGAGAAGGAACAGGAGCTGCAGTTGCACTGCCTATTATTCAATCTTCGGTGCTATTTTTAAACGAAATGGCCACTTTTGAAAGTGCCAATATTAGTGAAGCTTAAGTTTTAAAAATCCATGAAAAAAGAAGTCCATTATTTTTTAACTGCCATATTATTTTTTACCAGAATACCTTGCCCAAAATGGGTAGGGCATTCATCGGAAATGCTAAATAAAAGTAACCGTTACTTTTCTTTAGTGGGTATTTTAGTAGGATCTATTGCTGCTTTGGTTTACTATTTGGCAACGTTTCTTTTTACTCCAGAAATTTCTATTATTTTAAGTATGATTTCTTCTATTTGGGCAACTGGAGCTTTTCATGAAGACGGTTTTGCCGATTCTTGCGATGGTTTTGGAGGTGGCTGGACCAAAGAAAAAATCTTACTAATCATGAAAGATTCCAGATTAGGCACTTTTGGAGTTATTGGATTATTTTCAATTCTTTTATTAAAATTTTCAGCAATACAAGCACTTAGTTCATCTACTATAAACATTCCATTACTTATTATTTCTGGTCATGCCATTAGCCGTTTTATTGCTACTATCCTACTCTACACGCATCCGTATGTAAGAGATATTGAAACTTCTAAAATAAAGCCGACAACAACACAAATGAGTACAAAATCTTTAGTGATTTCTTGCTTTTTTGGAGTTTTACCACTTTTCTTTTTCCAAAATTACAGAGTATTTCTATGTCTTATACCTTTATTAATAACGTATTGGTATGTAGCTCGTTTTTTTAAGAAATGGATTGGCGGACAAACAGGAGATTGTGCGGGTGCTTTGCAACAAGTTGCAGAAGTTGTTTTTTATCTTTTTATACTTGTTTTATGGAGATTATATTAATTAGACATACAACTCCCAAAATAGCAAAAGGAATTTGCTACGGACAAGCTGATATTGATGTTACTGATACTTTTTTAGAGGAAATTAAACCTATTTTAAAGAAAGTTTCTACTTATGATGCTGAAACTGTTTATTATAGTAGTCCACTTAAAAGATGTAAAAAGCTAGCCGAAAAACTTTCAAATAAAGTTCTTTTTGATGATCGTTTAAAAGAGTTAAATTTTGGAGATTGGGAACTACAAAACTGGAACGATATCAATAAAACTGAATTAGATATTTGGATGAATGACTTTGTAAAGGTTGCTGTAACAAAGGGTGAATCATATTTAGATTTACATGCTAGAACTATAAATTTTCTTTTAGAAATAAGCCAGCAAAAACACAAAAAGGTTGTTATTATAACGCATGCAGGTGTTATGAGAAGTTTGCATTCTTTTATCAATAAAATCCCTTTAGAAAAATCTTTTGATTTAAAATTACAATACGCACAAGTTTTAGAAATAAATTATTAAAATGAAACATCTTTTAGCTTTCTTAATTATAAATAGTCTCTTCTTTTCTTGTCAAAAAAAAGCAAATCAAACAACAGTAAAAAGAACGCTAAAAAGTAACATAAAGTATGCTAAAGGTTTTGATATAATTACAATAGGTAATCAGAAAAAATTAGTCATAAAAAAACCGTATCAAAACTCTAAAGAAGAATTTACCTACCTACTTGGCGATAAAATGGATCTTAGTAAAAATGAATTAAAAATTCCTATTAAAAACATCGTGGTAACTAGTACTACCCATATATCAATGTTAGAACAAATTGGAGCAGAAAAATTTTTAACCGGATTTCCTCAAACAAAGTTTATTTCTTCAGAAAAAACTAGAAAACGTATTGCTGAAGGTAAGATTGTTGAGTTAGGTAGTGAACGATCTATGAACACAGAAAAACTACTAGAATTAGCACCAAATCTCGTCATTGGTTTTGGCTTAAATGGAAATAACAAAACATATAAAACGATTATGAGAAACGGAATTCCCGTTATTTATAATGGAGATTGGTTAGAAGACACTCCTTTAGGTCGTGCAGAATGGATTAAGTTTTTTGGTGTTTTATTCAACAAAGAAAAAGAAGCAGACAGTATTTTTAACGTCATTGAATCTAATTATTTAGCAGTGAAAAAAATAGCTTTAAAATCAAAAACTATTCCCACTATTATTTCTGGTAATTTATTTAAAGACACCTGGTATATGCCAGCTGGTAAAAGTTTTATTGCTACTTATTTTAAAGATGCCAACACAAATTATATATGGAAAAACACAAAAGGAAATGGTAGTTTACCTTTAAGTATAGAAAGCGTTTTAGACAAGGGGAAAGATGCTGATTTTTGGATTGGTTGTGGTTTATTTGAAAGCAGAGAAGAAATGATAAAATCTAATCAATCTTACAATTCTTTTAATACTTTTAAGAATAAAAACGTGTATACCTATGCCACTAATAAAGGAATAACGGGCGGACTTATTTACTTTGAAAAAGCTCCTGTAAGACCAGATTTACTTTTAAAAGACATTATAAAAATTACGCACCCAAATTTGTTACCAAATTATAACTTAACTTTCTTCGCAAAAATGAACTAAATTAAGCTTCTATAAAAACAATAATTTTAATGAAAAAATTACGTCCAAAATCTAACATAGATGAGCTTTGTTATCCTTTTATATATGAAGATTCTTCTCTTTGCGATTACGAAATAGAAACAGATCAACTAACTCGTTCAGTAGCTTGGGCTATTGACGAACTCTCTGTTTTAATCTTAAATTACCCTAATAGCGAAGAATTAAAAAAATTAGAAAAAGAATTGAACTGGTTATTACCTCTTTGCTACCATCTTAATGGTTCTATAAGAGGGAAATTGGCTATTACAGAAAATGATCATCAACAATTATTAGATCATTATAGAAAGATGAAGTTAATAGTTGAAGATACTATTTCTGGTTTTGTTTTACCCGGAGGAAAATCTCCTGTAGGTATTTTGAATCAGTGTTCTTCACTTTCAAAGAAGGCCGTTAGATTAATGGTAATGATACACAATAATGAAAACAAAGAAGTTGCAGATATTTTACCAAAATTCGCAAATTTACTTTGTAACTATTTTTTTACAGCAACTATTCTAATCAATAAAGTAACTGGTTTTAAAGAAATACCTTTTGTTAGTAAGAGTTATTAATTTATAATAAAATTACATTTCATTTTTATTCGATTTAAACTGATTTCCATCAATAATCTAATAAAACCATTTTCAAATTTAATACCTTTATCACTTAACAATTTTGATAGAGATGAGAATAGAAAATGAATTAAAATTAGGTTTTAAAGATGTTATGATTCGTCCTAAACGATCTACACTAAAATCGCGTTCGCAAGTAAGTTTAGAAAGAACATTTACTTTTTTACATAGTGATGTTGTTTGGTCAGGAATACCAATTATGGCTGCAAATATGGATACCGTAGGTACTTTTGAAATGGCAAAAGCGCTTGCAAAACATGGTCTTTTTACCGCAATTCATAAACATTACACTATTGAAGAGTGGAGAAATTTTGCCGCAAAAACGGATAAAAAAACATTAAATAATATTGCCGTTAGTACAGGAACTGGAAAAGAAGATTCGGAAAAAGTAAAGCAGATTTTATCTGAATTTCCTCAAATTAATTTTATTTGTGTTGATGTTGCCAACGGTTATTCTGAACATTTTGTGAATTTTGTTCAAAAAATGCGTAAAAATCACCCTAAAAAAGTAATTATTGCAGGGAATGTAGTGACAGGTGAAATGGTAGAAGAATTATTGTTAGCTGGAGCAGATATTATAAAAGTTGGTATTGGACCTGGTTCTGTTTGTACTACGCGTGTAAAAACCGGAGTTGGTTATCCGCAACTTTCTGCTATCATAGAATGTGCAGATGCTGCTCACGGAATGGGCGGTCAAATTATTTCTGATGGAGGTTGTAAAATTCCTGGAGACCTTTCTAAAGCTTTTGGAGGTAGTGCAGATTTTGTAATGTTAGGTGGTATGCTTGCTGGTCATGAAGAAAGTGGTGGTGAATTGATCGAAAATAATGGTAAAAAATTCAAAGCTTTTTACGGAATGAGCTCTACAACTGCCATGAATAAACATGTTGGTGGCGTTGCTAATTACAGAGCTTCGGAAGGAAAAACGGTTGAAGTTCCTTTTAGAGGAAATGTAGATGATACCATTATAGATATTTTAGGCGGAATTAGATCTACATGTACCTATGTTGGTGCAAGCAGATTAAAAGAATTGACGAAAAGAACTACTTTTATTAGAGTGCAAGAACAAGAAAATCAAGTATATTCTTAATGAAAAATTTAAATTTTATTCTTGTTTTATTCTTTTTAACGTTAACGATTTCTTGTAAAAAAGAAATCGTTAACATTCATAAAAACTCACAATCCGAAAGTAGTATTAAATATGCTAAAGGGTTTGATATTATTGATGATCATGGTCTTAAAAAGTTGATTATCAAATCTGCTTATCAAAAATCTAAAGAAGTTTCTGAATATATTATTAAAAACAAATCCGGAAATAGTTCCTCATTAAAAGACACCATCTATACTCCTATTCAAAAAATTGTGGTTACATCTACAACTCATATTCCTATGGTTGAGTTGTTAAATGAAGAAACTTCAATTATTGGTTTTCCGTATACTAAATATGTTTCATCAGAAAAAACAAGACAGTTAATTGATGCTGGTAAAATAACTGAAATTGGTAAAGAAAGTTCTTTAAATACAGAAATTTTGCTTGACCTGCAACCAGAATTGGTTGTTGGTTATAGTGTTTCTTCTTTGGATAAAAGTTTGACAACCGTTAAAAGAGCTGGTATAAATGTAATTTATAATGGAGATTGGTTAGAAGAAACACCGTTAGGAAGAGCCGAATGGATTAAATTTTTTGGCGTTCTTTTTAATAAAGAAAAACAGGCTGACAGTATTTTTAAAGTAATTGAAACAAATTATTTGGAAGCAAAAAATATCGCTCTAAAATCAACAAAAAAGCCTACTATTTTATCAGGTGCTATCATGAGTAAAGACATTTGGAATTTACCCGCCGGAGAAAGTTTTGTTGCTCAATTTTTTAAAGATGCAAATCTTAACTACTTATGGAAAAATACTAAGGGAAAAGGAAGTTTATCTTTAAGTTTTGAAAGTATTTTTGATAAGGGACAAAATGCTGATTATTGGATATCTCCTGGTTATTTTTCTACAAAAGAACAGCTATTACAAAGCAATCAAATTTATACTGAATTCAATGCCTTTAAAAATGGTGAGATTTATACCTCTACCACTAAAAAAGGTAAAACTGGTGGCATCATTTATTTTGAGTTAGCAGCAACAAGACCCGATTTAGTTTTAAAAGATATTATAAAAATTACAAATCCAGATTTGTTACCTAATTATGAAATGACATTTTTTGAAAAAATGAAATAAAAAAAACCTTCAGTATTTCTACTGAAGGTCTTTATACTTAAAAATTTTGGGGGAATTTTATATATCAAAAGTAATATAAATATTACATAATTCTAATTATTTTAGGGGTAGTATTTGGGTAGTATTTGGGTGGTTTCCCTTAAATCACTAGGTTTTTGTGAATTTTTTAATGGTTAATGCTTCTTTTCTATTTTTGATATCTAATTTTAAGTAAATATTTTTTACATGAAATTTAACTGTATTTACAGAGATGTTTACTTCCTCTGCTATTTCTTTATTTGATTTCCCCGATACAATTAAATCAAAAATTTCTCTTTCTCTAATACTTAAGTTTTCTAAACTTTCTGTTAAAGGAACTTCCTCTTCTGGTTTTATAAGTTTTTTTAATTCTTTAGAATACCTTATAATTTCATTCTTCATATAAAAATTATATTTTCTTAAATCTTTCTCTCTATACAATACCCCAAATGATAATACTATAATTTGCACAAAGCCCCCTATTTTTAAATTGGTGGGATTACTTTCAAACAATGAAATTCCCAAGTTTTTTAAAACAAAAAAATCAAAACCACTAAACAATAAGAATACATATGAAAATACAAAGAGTTTAGTATGCTTATTTCTTTTAAAAAGTAAAACACCTAAAAACCAATAAAGAAATAAAAATAGTAGTGTTAAAATGCTTAGTATGGTATAAAGTACATTAATTTTTAAAAAATAAAATAAGATTACAAATAACACAATATTAAAAAATAAAAAAAAAGTATACTTTTTAACGGTAGGGAAATTTTTATCTAACATCAAAAAACTATTCCCAAATTTTAATGAACTAAAGCTCAGTAAAATGTAATCTAATAAGATTAAAAGTTCTATATTTTTTGCATCCACATTAAATAAATTTAATGATCCATCAAATACTACAAAACTAAAAGAGATACAGATAAGTAAAAAAGCATGATATAAAAAAGCAATATCTTTAAAAAAGTAAAAATAACTAATACTAAAAAGTATTACTAAAAATGCAGCACCGTAATAAAAACCATTAAGTATTAGCAGTAATTTTTCTCGAAATAAAGAAGCTTCCTCTTTTTGCAGCACTACAGGATAATAAGAACTAAAATTAGAATTCGTTTTTATATATATTGGATATTTTCTTGAAAATTTAAAGGATACATATCTTTGATTACTTAATTTCTTAACTTCTTTTAAATTCTGATATGCATGAACATTATTAGCTCTTATGCTATTTATTCGAAAAATATAGTTTAAATAAGTTGAACTTGCAGGTACTTTAAACCAATAAGTGGCCTTAGAATTTGGTTCTAAAATCTGTTTTTTTAATAGTTTAAATTCTTCTTTATCAATATTTTTATAAGTAAAATTATTGTTTGAATCTTTGTAATAATAAACCTCCGATTGCGAAAAGATATTTCCCACAAAAAATAGTAATAGTAAAGTAAACTTCATGTAAAATACTGCCGATTATTGTTGCTGTTGCTGTTGTTGTTGTTGTTGTTGTTGTTGTTGCTTATGTTTAGTTGAGAAATTAAAAGCAGCAGTAGCATGAATTGTAGTGGTATCAAAAACGGGTACAGAAACATCTTTTTGATGAATCAATAAAGGAATTTCTGTACAACCTAAAATAACACCTTCTGCACCATTCTTAATCAATCTATTTATAATTTTCAAATACTTTTCTTTTGAGACTGGATTGAGAACTCCAATAGCAAGTTCTTCATATATTACATTATGTATAATATCTCTTTCTGCTACATTAGGAATGATCGTTTCTATACCAAAAGAAGTTAAAATATCAATAAAAAAATCTTTCTCCATGGTATATTTTGTTCCTAATAAAACAACCTTTTTTATTTTCTTTTCAATTATTTTTTTTGAAGTTGCTTCGGCAATATGAATAACAGGAATAGAAACCACTTTTTTAACGGCTTCTATACACAAATGCATAGTATTTGCACAGATAAGAATACAAGATGCTCCAGCTTTTTCTAAACTTTTACCAGTTTCAGCCATTAACAGCTCTAACAAATCCCACCGATTCTCTTTGAGAAGTTTCTCTATTTTGCCAAAATCAAAAGAACTAATAATTACTTCTGCAGAATGAGCCTTACCTAAATTTTTAGCATTCAATTCATTTAAAATTCGATAATATAAAATGGTAGATTCCGGAGTAATTCCTCCAATTAATCCTATTTTCTTCATTCTTATTAATTTATTCTTTAAAAGTAACTTTTAACCCTTCATAATTTAAAACAACTTCGTCTGGTTTTCATCATCTATTTTCTTCTGTTCTGCCTTTTTTCTTGCTATCGATTTCTGTAAAGCTATTTTTGCTTTTTCCTCTGCAGAAAGTTCTTCTAAAATAGGTTTTTTAGTTTCCGGTATAGGTATGTCAATTGGCAATTCGTTTTCTACAACTTCTTCATCAACCACCTCTATTTCTTCGGGCGTTTCTTCTATAGGTTCTTCAAAAGGCAAAGCCTCCAATAAATTAACTTGTTTTATTTTATCTATGGATAATTGATTTCCTTGAGCTTTAATTCCTTTTACGGCAATAAATTCCTCAAAATTAACTTCTTCATTTTCTAAACTCCTTTTAGAATAAATCACCTCGGCCACAGGTCTATAATCTGTTGCTACAATTTCTAACTGACTTTTTACGTGATCAGAAATAAACTCTTCTTCTTTTTCTGTTGTTTC
Source organism: Polaribacter sp. Z014 (assembly GCF_023555435.1). Classification (NCBI taxonomy): domain Bacteria; kingdom Pseudomonadati; phylum Bacteroidota; class Flavobacteriia; order Flavobacteriales; family Flavobacteriaceae; genus Polaribacter; species Polaribacter sp. Z014. The sequence continues at coordinate 99,406 of NZ_JALCZP010000007.1, read as the reverse complement.
TATTAAAAAACGTTTTACATAATAACGTTCTTTTTCACCATCATAATAAATGGCAGAAATTGGCTTGTTTGGTTTCCATTTTTCTAAAACAATCATATCATCTTCAAAATGCATCGTTAAATTAGGTTTTACCGCTTTAGCTTTTCCACTTTGTGTAATAATCAATAATTTATCTTCTGCTCTAAATTCACCTAACAATTCTCCTCTTTCATCAACATTTAAACGTTGCACAGTATCATCAAACCAAATTTTACGAGGTTTTAAAGTAGAAACCCCTTCAGATTTAAAATCTACAGATTTAATAGAATGTTTAGTAATTAAATTCCCTCTTACAGCTCTTCCTTTTACAGCTAAATCTGCAAAATCTATATCCCATTTCAATTTTTTTACACTACCAACGGAACGTAAATTAATGGTTACCACTTCCGCTTCTCCATTTAAATTGGCCGTAAAATAATAAACAATAGAACCTTTATTTCCGTTTGTTAAATCGTATTCTTTGTCTCTAGTAACAGACATCACATTAAAACGTTTCATGTAAGACGGACCTCTTGCACCATCTCTATACATAAAATTATATACCGTTCTTTTATCCTTCTTTTTAAAGATAGCAACATATATAATATCTTTACCTACAAAGGTTTTAGAATCTATTTTAGAAACCATCATTACTCCATCTTTTCTAAAAATAATAACATCATCTATATCCGAACAATCGGTTACAAATTCGTCTCTTTTTAAAGAAGTACCAATAAAACCTTCTGCTCTATTTACATATAATTTGGCATTATTCATAGCTACTTTCGAGGCTACAATATCATCAAAAATTCTAATTTCAGTTTTACGCTCTTTTCCTTTTCCGTAAGTGTCTTTTAAACGCTTAAAATAAGTAATTGCAAATTCTATAAGGTTTGCTAAATGATCTTTAACTACCGCTATTTTCTCCTCTAAACCTTCTATAAATTGTTTTGCCTTGTCAATATCAAATTTTGATATTTTCTTAATTCTAATCTCTGTTAAACGCGTAATATCATCTACAGTAATTGCCCGTTTTAAATGTTTTATATACGGTTTTAATCCCTTGTCAATAGCTTCAATTACACCATCCCAAGTTTCTTCCTCTTCAATATCTCGGTAGATTCTGTTTTCAATAAAAATACGCTCTAAAGAAGAAAAATGCCACTGCTCTTCTAATTCGTTTAACTGAATTTCTAATTCTTTCTTTAATAAATCTACCGTTAAATCGGTAGAATGTTTTAGCATTTCAGAAACCCCAACAAAAACGGGTTTATTATCTTCAATAGTACACGCCAAAGGTGATATTGAACTCTCACAATTAGTAAAAGCATATAACGCATCAATAGATTTATCTGGCGATACATTTGGTGGTAAATGCACCAAAATTTCTACTTCTGCTGCGGTATTATCTTCAATCTTCTTTATCTTAATTTTACCTTTATCATTGGCTTTTAAAATACTATCAATTAAAGTAGTGGTGGTTGTAGAAAACGGAATTTCTGTAATAACCAACGTTTTTTTATCTAGTTGATGAATTTTAGCACGAACACGTACTTTTCCTCCACGCTTTCCATCATTATAGTGTGAAAAGTCTGCAATTCCTCCAGTTAAAAAGTCTGGAACAATTTTAAAACTTCTCCCTTTTAAATACTTTATAGAAGCATCTATTAATTCAATAAAATTATGAGGTAATATTTTTGTAGATAAACCAACTGCAATTCCCTCTGCTCCTTGCGCTAACAATAACGGAAACTTTACAGGTAAATCTATTGGCTCTCTTCTACGTCCATCATAAGACATTTTCCACTCCGTCGTTTTCGGATTAAAAACAACATCCAACGCAAACTTAGATAAACGAGCCTCAATATAACGAGAAGCCGCTGCACGGTCTCCTGTTAAAATATTCCCCCAGTTTCCTTGCATATCAATCAGCAATTCTTTCTGACCAATTTGCACCATAGCATCTGCAATAGAAGCATCACCATGCGGGTGATATTGCATGGTATGCCCAACAATATTCGCTACTTTATTGTAACGGCCATCGTCTAAATCTTTCATAGAATGCATAATTCTACGCTGCACCGGTTTCAACCCGTCTTCTAACGACGGAACCGCTCTTTCTAAAATTACATAACTAGCATAATCTAAAAACCATTCCTTGTACATTCCTGTAACTTTGGTAATAGTTTCTACAGATTCAGACTGATTCTCTAAAGATTCAGATCCATTTTCTGGAGTTGTTAATTCTTCCTCGTGTTCGTTCTCGTTAATTTCTTCACTCATTCTTTTTAAACGTTTAATTGTTTAATCGTTTAACTGTTTATTATTTTGGGCGTTACCTAAAGGTCGGGCTTTACGCTGTATCTTTTTGCAAAAAAGCAAAAAGGATGTCGCTTCAATCCCTAACGCAGCGTACTTGCCAACTATTTTAATTATCTTCTTTTTTAAATCCTATTTTGGTTCTTTCTTTTTCATCCTCTTTTTTATCCACCAATTCATCTAAATAAGAAAACACCAATTCTATATTTTTATCGTGATTATTCATTTTCTTTTTAATGTCTTCAATTTCCAATCGTAGACTTAAATGATCACTTAATAAATTACGCATTTTAGTAAATATTCTAATAATTTTAATATTTACAGTAATTGCTCTATCGCTTTTTAAAACACTAGATAACATGGCAACTCCTTGTTCTGTGAAAACCATTGGAGCATAACGCAAACCCATCTTATCAGAATTGGAGGTCGCAATTTGCGTCCTCCAATTTTCAAGCTCTTTTTTAGTCATTTCAAACATAAAATCATCAGGAAAACGATTTATATTTCGTCTTACCGCTTCTTTTAATCTTTTCGTTTCCACTTGATATAAATCCGCTAAATCTCTATCTAACATTACCTTTTGATTACGAATCAAATAGATTTTGTTAGATATAATTTCATCCGGAATTATACTTACTTCTTCTTTTTTCATTTCTTTATCTTGAAGTCACAAATTGCGACCTCAAGTTACTTTTTAGATTGGAGGTCATAAATTGTGATCTCCAATTTTAATTTTTTCTTTCTTGAGGTCACATTAACTCCTATAGTTTGGCTAAAGCCATTATTACTTTTATTTATTTAACACAGGCTAAAGCCTGTGACAATTGAAAATCATAATTAACTCTTTTTCTACCTATTGAATTGCCTATGGATTTATCCATAGGAATTTAATTACATCAATACAAAGGCTTTAGCCAAATTATTTCAATCCCTAATTACCCGCATCATAAACTAATCAAAGTCCTTTCCTAGAGCCTGCATTGAGCGGAGTCGAAATGGAAAGGATTTAGGATAGGCTTTTTATGATAAACTCTCTTCATCCTCAATAGTATCCAACTCAACTTTTAAATTCTCGATAATAAACTTCTGTCTATCTGGGGTATTTTTCCCCATATAAAACTCTAGCATTTGCTCAATAGACATTTCTTTATCTAACATTACAGGATCTAAACGAATGTCGTTTCCAATAAAATGTACAAATTCGTTTGGCGAAATCTCACCCAAACCTTTAAATCGAGTTATTTCTGGTTTTCCTCTTAATTGAGCAATAGCATCTCTTTTTTCTTCATCAGAATAACAATAGAACGTTTGTTTTTTATTTCGGACTCTAAACAACGGAGTTTCTAAAATATATAAATGTCCTTCTTTTATCAACTCAGGGAAAAATTGCAAGAAAAAGGTAATCAATAACAAACGAATGTGCATACCATCTACATCGGCATCGGTAGCAATTACAATATTGTTATATCGTAAATCTTCTAAACCATCTTCTATATTTAAAGCGGCCTGTAAAAGATTAAATTCTTCATTTTCGTATACAATTTTCTTACTTAATCCGTAAGAATTTAAAGGTTTTCCTTTTAAACTAAAAACTGCTTGTGTATTTACGTTTCTAGATTTAGTAATAGAACCAGATGCAGAATCTCCCTCTGTTATAAAAAGTGTAGACTCTAAATATGCTTCTTTTTTTGTATCTCCTAAATGTATTCTACAATCACGTAATTTTTTGTTGTGTAAACTAGATTTCTTAGCTCTGTCTTTTGCTAATTTCCGAATTCCAGAAAGTTCTTTTCGTTCTTTCTCTGCCTGAACAATTTTTCTATGTAACGCATCAGCAACATCCGTATTTCTGTGTAAGTAATTATCTAACTTCGTTTTTAAGAAATCATTAATATAAGTTCTTACGGTTGGTAACTCACCTCCCATATCTGTAGAACCTAATTTTGTTTTCGTCTGACTTTCAAAAACAGGTTCCATCACTTTAATGGCTATTGCAGAAATAATAGATTTTCTAATATCTGAAGCTTCAAAAGCTTTTCCGTAAAACTCTCTAATGGTTTTTACAATAGCTTCTCTAAACGCAGATTGATGCGTACCTCCTTGTGTAGTATGTTGCCCATTTACAAAAGAATGATATTCTTCTGAATATTGCGTTTTACTATGTGTAATGGCAACTTCTATATCATCTCCTTTTAAGTGAATTATGGGATACAACATATCATCTACATTGTTATTATCTTCCAATAAATCTTTCAGTCCGTTTTCTGAAATAAATTTTTCGCCGTTAAAAATTATGGTTAAACCTGGATTTAAATACACATAATATTTTAACATTTTAGCTACATACTCATTTCTGAATTTGTACTTCTTAAAAATTTCTTCATCCGGAATAAAAGAAACTTTAGTTCCCTTTCTACGAGATGATTCTTCTAAAAAATCTTGATTTTCTAAGTTCCCTTGGCTAAATTCTGCAGAAGCAGATTTACCATCTCTAGAAGATTCTACTCTAAAAAAAGATGAAAGGGCATTTACTGCCTTTGTACCAACACCATTTAAACCTACAGATTTTTTAAACGCTTTAGAGTCGTATTTACCTCCAGTATTCATTTTAGAAACCACGTCAACGACCTTCCCTAAAGGAATTCCACGACCATAATCTCTAACAATAACTTTACTACCATGTATAGAAATCTCAATGGTTTTACCCGCTCCCATAACATATTCGTCAATAGAATTGTCTAAAACTTCTTTTACAAGAATGTAAATTCCGTCATCTGCAGAAGAACCATCTCCTAATTTACCAATGTACATTCCCGGACGCATTCTTATATGCTCTTTCCAATCTAAAGACCTGATATTATCTTCTGTATATTTTGTTTCTTGACTCATGAAATGTCTTACTGTTATTAGGTTTGAAGCCTTGCTAAAATAGTATTAATATAGCAAAAAAGAAATAGCTTTATTAATTAGTTATTAACATGATTTTAACGATTATTTTTGTTAAATTTTACCTATTTTTTTCAAAGAAAATTAAGAATAAGCAAGTAATAAATTTACAAATTTAAAAGTAATATCATGTAACTGATTTCGTATAAAAATCACAAAAAAAAACAATATGTTATATTTTTAAACAAGTAGTTTTTAAGACAACATTTTTATTACTTTTGAAGTCTGAATTAAAATTATACAAAGTGGAAAACACACAATTAATAGAATTAGCAAATAAATACGGAAGTCCTTTATATGTTTACGATACAGATAAAATTGAATCGCAGTACAATAGATTAACAAATGCTTTTAGTAGCGTTAAAAACTTAAAGTTAAATTATGCTGTAAAAGCACTTTCTAACATTAATATTTTAAAGTTTTTTAAAAATTTAGGATCTGGTTTAGATACAGTTTCTTTTCAAGAAGTACAATTGTGTTTAACAACCGGAATTGAACCTCATGATATTATTTATACTCCAAATGGAGTTTCTTTAGATGAAATTGAGGCAGTTGCTAAGTTAGGTGTTCAAATTAATATTGACAACCTTAATATTTTAGAACAATTTGGACAAAAACATCCAAATATTCCTGTTTGTGTGCGTATTAACCCACATATTATGGCTGGTGGAAATTCTAAAATTTCCGTAGGTCATATCGATTCTAAATTTGGTATTTCAATTCACCAAGTTCCTCACATTAAACGTGTGGTGGAAAATACAGGAATGAATATCAATGGAATTCACATGCATACGGGTTCTGATATTTTAGATATTGATACTTTTTTACGTGCATCCGATATTTTATTTGATGTTGCTAAGCAATTCGAAAATATCGATTTTATCGATTTTGGAAGCGGATTTAAAGTACCTTATAAAGTAGGAGATATTTCTACAGATATAGAGCAATTAGGAATACAACTTTCCGAACGTTTTAATGGGTTTTGTAAAGAGTATGGCAAAGACATTACGTTAATGTTTGAACCTGGAAAATTCTTAGTTTCTGAAGCTGGCGTATTTTTAGCAAAAGTAAATGTTGTAAAACAAACAACTTCTACTGTTTTTGCACATGTAGATTCTGGTTTTAATCATTTGGTAAGACCAATGATGTACGATTCTTATCATCATATTACTAACATTTCTAATCCTAAAGGAAGAGATCGTTATTATTCTGTAGTTGGTTATATTTGTGAAACAGATACATTTGCCTCTAACCGAAGAATTTCAGAAATTTCTGAAGAAGATATTTTATGCTTCCACAATGCGGGTGCATATTGTTTTTCTATGGCATCTAACTACAACTCTCGCTATTTACCTGCAGAAGTTATGGTGCACAAAGGAAAAGATTACGTAATTAGAAAAAGACAAACCATAGAGGATATTTTAAACAATCAGGAAATTATTGATTTTCCTAAAGAAAGTAAAGCTTCTAAAAATCAAAAAATAGAAGCATAATATCAAATTATAAATAGTACTAAATCCACCTTTAAACTTCTGTTTTTTGGTGGATTTTTTTTATATTTACTTACACAAATAAAATTTAAAATGAAAATATTAGGAATCGGAAGTAATTATGTTACTGACATAAAAGACATTGAAGATAAAAAGAAAGGCAAAAAGTTTATCTTTTCAAAACCAGAATCTAGTTTGGCTATTAATTGTGATGTTGCTTACCCAAGTGCCATTACCAACCAATTAATTTACGAAGTAGAATTAGTAGTTAAAATAGGTAAAGAAGGAAAAAATATTACAAAAGAAGAAGCAAACTCTTACATTTCTGAAATTGCCGTAGGAATCGATTATACGGCAACCGATATTTTAAAAGATGCTAGAGAAAGTAAATATCCTTGGGAATTTGCAAAAGGTTTTGATGGGGCTGCTCCTATTTCTAGTTTTAAACCAGTTTCTAATTATAATTTAGGCGATATAGATTTCGATTTAAAAATAAATGGAGAAGAAAAACAAAAAAGTAATACGGCATTTATGATTAACGATTTTGCTGATATTATTGTGTTTATTTCTAAATATATGACCTTACAACCTGGCGATTTAATTTTTACAGGAACACCTGCTTTAGGAAAAGGAGAAATTTTCAAAGGAGATCAACTACAATGTTCTGTAAATGGTGAATTGCTTTTAGATTTTAAAATGATATAATTGTCTGTTCGAGCCCAGTCGAGAACTAATAGTTATTATATAACGAGCTCTCGACTAAGTTCGACCCGACAAAATAGTATACTATTTTTTTTATGAAAATTCGACTTTCCAAAATTGAAGATGTTTCAGAAATCATGATGATTATTGATGATGCTAAAAACTATTTGGCTTCCTTAAATATTGATCAATGGCAAAACGGATATCCGAATACTACACAAGTAGAAAATGACATCAATAATAAAGAAAGTTACGTTGTTGTAAATGATAAAAATACTGTCATGGCAACTTCCATGTTCACAACAAATCCAGAGCCAACCTACAAAGTTATTGATGGAAATTGGTTGGTTGATGAAACTAAAACTTACGGAGTTATCCATAGAATGGCTATTAAAAAAGAATTCAGAAAGTTTGGTTTAGCAACATTTTTATTTGATGAATTTCATCAACAATTAAAAAAGAATAACATTCAAAGTTTAAAGGTTGATACACATGAAGATAATCTCGGAATGCAATCTTTACTCAAAAAATTGGGTTACAGCTATTGCGGAATTATTTATACCAATTACAAAGCAAAAAGATTAGCCTTTGAGAAAGTGATCTCTTAAAATAAACGTACAAAATTAAAACTTCTCGATACAAAATTATTGAAAATAATTTCACTCAATGTAACAGTAATTTTTACGATAAAAGTAAGAACAAACTGTTACTTTAAGTGATTTTTTTAACAAAGAAATAGAAACTGTATAAAAAGTATTTCTGTTAAAATAATCTAAAAATCAACTAATTAACAAGCTGTTTTGATAAAGTAAGTTAAAAAGGTTAAACATAAATTAAAAAAATATTTTTTTCTAGAAAAAGTTATTTATTTGTATCAAACAAATTAAATTTTTAATTATGAAAAAAGTATTACTAGTAGCTGTATTAACCTTTTTAGGTTTTGCAAACATGAATGCACAGGACATTGAATTTGGTGCTAAAGCAGGATTAAATTTTGCTTCCGTTAATGGAGATAACACCAAAGATTTAGGCACTGTCACCTCTTTTAATTTTGGTTTGATGGCAGAAATACCTTTTACAGAAAAATTTTCCTTTCAACCTGAAGTATTATTTTCTGGCCAAGGTTATAGTACAGGTCCAGGTACGGATGATGTAATTGCTTTAAATTATTTAAACATCCCATTAATGGGGAAATATTATATTACAAAAGGATTAAGTTTTGAAGCGGGACCACAAGTAGGATTCTTACTTTCAGCCAATAATAATGAAAATGATTTAGATGTTAAAAGTTCATTTAATACCTTAGATTTTGGTGTTAATTTAGGATTAGGATATAAACTAGATAACGGACTTAATTTTAGTGCGCGTTATAATGTTGGTCTCTCTAACATTAATGATGTAGATGGTTTTTCAAATAAAAACAGAAACGGTGTGTTTCAAGTTTCTGTTGGCTACTTCTTTTTTTAAGACAACAAAATTATATAAGAAAAACACAAAATAAAACTATATTTACAACCTCATAAATTCATTTTTATGAGGTTTCTTTTTTCTGATAAAATTCAAATAAAAAAATGCAGTTACTTCAATATATAATTCAGCAAACACAACTTTCTCCTAAATCTGTAGAAAACACCATTTCACTATTAAATGAAGACGCTACAATTCCTTTTATCAGTAGATATAGAAAGGAAATTACAGGTAATTTAGATGAAGTAGAAATTGGTGATATTGTAAAATTTAAAGAGCTTTTTGAAGCGTTAGAAAAACGTAAAAAAACTATTTTAAAAGCATTAGAAGAGCAAGGAGTTTTATCTGATGAATTAGCACAAAAAGTAAACACTTCTAAAGATTTAATTGAATTAGAAGATTTGTATTTACCCTTTAAGAAAAAACGAAAAACCAAAGCAGAAACTGCACGCTTACAAGGTCTAGAACCATTGGCAAAAATGATGATGAGTCAGCGTGTAAATGATTTGGAACATACAGCTTCTAAATACACATCCAACGAAGTTGAAACCATTGAAGATGCACTAGAAGGCGCTCGTTATATTATTGCAGAATGGATAAATGAACGTACTGATATTCGTGGTACAATTAGACGAGAATTAGAAAGACATGCAACGATTTTATCAAAAGTAATTAAAACCAAAAAGGACGATGAAAAAGCGCAGAAATTTAAAGATTATTTTGATTGGAGTGAATCTTTAAGTAAAATTCCATCTCACAGATTATTAGCAATTTTAAGAGCAGAAAGCGAAGGTTTTATTCGTGTTAAAATAGAAATTGACAACGAAAGAATTCTTGAAAGAATAGAAAACCGAATTATCAATTCTCAAAACGATTGTGCTCCTCAAATTGAACTCGCTATAAAAGATGCTTTTAAACGTTTGTTGTATCCTTCTTTATCTAACGAAAGATTATCAATTGCTAAAGAAAAAGCAGATGAAGATGCCATTACCGTCTTTTCTAAAAACCTAAAACAACTACTTTTAGGTGCTCCTTTGGGCGAAAAAAGAATTTTAGCTATCGATCCTGGTTTTAAATCTGGTTGTAAAGTTGTGTGTTTAAATGAACAAGGAGAATTAGAACATAACGAAAACATTTATCCGCATGCGCCACAAAATCAATCTATAGAAGCAATTAAAAAAATAAGCTCTTTAGTAGAAGTACATAAAATTGAAGCCATTGCAATTGGTAACGGAACTGCATCAAGAGAAACCGAGCAATTGGTTAAGAAAATTGAATTTAAACATTCTGTGGATGTTTTTGTTGTGAGTGAAGCTGGCGCGTCTATTTATTCGGCTTCTAAAATTGCAAGAGACGAATTCCCTAATTTTGATGTTACCGTTCGTGGTTCTGTTTCAATCGGAAGACGTTTACAAGACCCTTTGGCAGAATTGGTAAAGATTGATGCAAAATCAATTGGAGTTGGCCAATACCAGCACGATGTAGATCAAACAAAATTAAAAAAATCTTTAGATACAACAGTAGAAAGTTGTGTAAATACCATTGGTGTAAACATAAATACAGCAAGTGAATCTTTGTTAAGTTACGTTTCTGGAATTGGTCCAAAATTGGCAGAAAACATCGTGAATTACAGAAACGAAAATGGTTCTTTCACTTCTAGAACTGCTATAAAAAAAGTACCTCGTTTAGGTGGAAAAGCATACGAACAAGCTGCTGGTTTTTTACGTATTAAAAATGGAAAAAACCCGTTAGATGATTCTGGTGTGCATCCAGAAAGTTATGCGTTGGTTGATAAAATTGCCAAAGACAATAAGAAAAAAGTATCCGAATTTATTGGTAATAAAGAACTGATTCAAAAAATCGACCTAAAAAAATATATTACAGATACTATTGGTTTGCCTACTTTAGAAGACATTGTTAAAGAATTAGAAAAACCAGGTTTAGACCCAAGAGAAAAGGCAAAAGTATTTTCTTTTGATAAAAACATTAAAACGATTGCAGATTTAAGAATCGGACAAATATTACCAGGAATTGTAAATAACATTACCAATTTTGGTTGTTTTGTAGATGTTGGAATCAAAGAAAGTGGCTTAATTCACGTTTCTAATTTATCGGATACTTTTGTAAAAGATGTAAATGCCATCGTTAATTTACAACAACAAATAATTGTAAAAGTTTTAGAAGTTGATGTTGTAAGAAAACGTATTCAATTGGCATTAGTAAAGTAAAATAATAATTTCTTATATTTATAAAATGAGCAATAAAACAGAAAATAATGATCTTTGGGATAATTTAACGGATTCTCAAAAGAATGAGATACAACAAGAAGTTAACGAATCAAATAAAAAGAAAAAAGTCTCTTGGGAGGATGCTAAAAAAGAGCTTTCAAAATTGAAATAAAATGCAGTTCCTTCATGTTTTAGAAAGTAAAAAAGTTTTTTTTTAAAATATTTTTTGCAAAAAATATAAATACAATTCTTGCTTTTCTAAAACAAATAATTTTAAATTTTTAGAGGTTGATCTAGTTAGAAATCAAATTCAATTGACTTTAATCAAGTCAATTAATAATTTATTATCTTTATAAAAAGAAAACAAAATGGATATTCAAACAACAAAAATAGCATTGATAAAAGAAATTTTAGATATTGAAAATCCGGAAACTCTTTTAAAAATAAGAAATATAATTGATGAATCTAATTTTGATATAAATACCGTTAATGAAAATAATATAGATTATGACAATTTAAAACCTTCTCTACAAAAAAGAAAACTAGCATTTATTACTGATTTCATCAATTTAGAGAATGAAGAAACAATATCTAAACTTGAAAAATCACTTTCGCAAAACAATGATTTTTGGAATGATTTAAGTCTTTCAGAAAAAGAAGAAATTGAACAAGGTATTAAAGAATTAGACGAAGGTAAAAGAGTTTCTTATGAGTCTGTTTTAAATGAAGTCTCTTAATGCAAGTTTTTTATTCCAAACTAGCAAGACTTAAATATATTAGAATAACAAATTATCTACTTGAAACCTGGAGCTTACAAAGCAAAAACAATTTTATTAAAAAGTTTGATTTAAAAATTCAACAAATAAAATTACATCCCTATAGTTGCTTAGAATCATTTGAATATAAAGGTCTTTACAAATGTGTTGTTACAAAACAAACCACTTTTTATTATAGAGTTCTTCAAAATCAACAAGAAATAGAAATCATTACTATTTTTGACACCAGACAAAATCCTAATAAGTTAAATAAAGATTTGTAAAACTTCCCAAATAATTTTTAGCTTAAATTTATAAGGAATAAATCAAATGCGATACATAAAAACACTTAAGTAACCATATACAAATTCCAATTTTAGACCTCACAGGTTTTAAAATCCTGTGAGGTCTTTTTAGTTTCAATTAAATTCATAAAAAAAATATTGAATTGTTTATAAATTTTAACTTTCATCAATTTTAAAAACTTGATATATTTCTTTTTTTCCTTAATTTCGACCTCACAAAAATAATCAATGAAAGTCTGTATTGCCGAAAAGCCATCTGTAGCAAGAGAAATAGCTAGTATTCTGGGAGCCAACACAAAACGTGATGGTTATTACGAAGGAAACGGTTATGCAGTAACGTATACATTCGGGCATTTATGTACCCTTTTAGAACCTAAAGATTACAAACCGCATTGGAAAAGTTGGGATTTAAACAACTTACCCATGCTTCCAGAACGTTTTGATACCAAAGTTACTGGAGATGCAGGAATAAAAAAACAATTCAATATTGTAAAATCTTTATTCGAAAAAGCAGACGTTATCATTAATTGTGGGGATGCGGGAACAGAAGGAGAATTGATTCAGCGTTGGGTAATTAACCAATGTGGCTATAAAGGAAAAGTTCTCCGTTTATGGATTTCCTCCTTAACAGAAGAAGCTATTAAAGAAGGTTTTAACAACTTAAAACCAGCAGAACAATACGACAATTTATATTACGCAGGATATTCTAGAGCAATCGGAGATTGGCTTTTAGGTTTAAATGCAACTCGTTTATACACCGTAAAATTTGGCGGATTTAAACAGGTTTTATCGGTAGGTAGAGTACAAACTCCTACCCTAGCCATGTTGGTAAATCGTTATTTTGAAATTGAAAACTTTAAACCACAACCGTATTGGGAATTACAAACAACCTATAGAAATACGCTTTTTAATTATGAAGATGGTCGATTTTTAAAACAAGAAGACGGACAAGTTCTTGCTAATAAAGTTAAAGAATCTGATTTTGAAATTGTTTCTGTTACCAAGAAAAAAGGAAAAGAATACGCTCCTAAATTGTTTGATTTAACGGGTTTACAAGTATATTGTAATAATAAATTTGGTTTTTCTGCAGATGAAACACTAAAAATGGTTCAGAAGTTATATGAGATGAAAGTGGTTACATATCCAAGAGTTGATACTACTTTTTTACCAAATGATGTGTATCCTAAAATTGCAGGAATTTTATCGAAATTAACTAATTACAGCGAGCTTACAGAACCGCTTTTAGGTAAAAAGATTAAAAAATCGAAACGTGTTTTTGATGATAAAAAAGTAACAGATCACCACGCTATTATTCCTACCGGAATTCAGGGAAATTTACAATACAATCAGCAACAAGTGTACGATATTATTACACGTAGATTTATTGGTGTTTTTTATCCAGATTCTGATGTTTCTAACACTTCTGTAATTGGTAAAGCGGCAGACGTTCCTTTTAAAACTACAGGTAAAGAAATTTTAACTAAAGGATGGCGTGTTGCTTTTGAAACTGAAGAAAGCAAGATTAAAAAAGAAATGAATGAGAAAACAACTTTGCCTTCTTTTGTAAAAGGAGAGAAAGGACCTCACGAACCTTCGTTTTTAGAAAAAGAAACAAAACCACCAAGAAACTTTACCGAAGCAAGTTTATTACGCGCCATGGAAACTGCCGGAAAGCAAGTAGATGATGACGAAATGCGCGAGCTCATGAAAGAAAACGGAATTGGTAGACCGTCTACAAGAGCAAGTATTATTGAAACTTTGTTCCGAAGAAAATATATTGAGCGTAAGAAAAAATTGGTTTTGCCAACACAAACGGGAATCGATTTAATTAATATTATTGATAACGAATTATTAAAATCTGCCGAATTAACTGGGCGTTGGGAAAAACGTTTAAAAGAAATTGAACGAGGAGAATTTAATGCCGGAACTTTCATAAATAATATGAAGAAAATGGTAGATGAATTGGTCTATGAGGTCCGTTCTAATACTTCTAAAAAACGAATTTCATCTAACTCTTCTGTCGTTGTGAGCGAAAAGAAGCAATCTGCTAGTTCAAAAACAAAATCTTCCAAAAAACAGGTTGCAGGTAAAACGTGTCCGAAATGTAAAAAAGGACACATTTTAAAAGGCTCCTCTGCTTTTGGGTGCTCTGAATATAAAAATAATTGCGATTTAAAAATTCCTTTTGAAATCTATGGAAAAAAGGTTTCTGAAAACCAATTAATTAGATTGATTGATAAAGGATGTACAACCAATTTAAAAGGTTTTAAGACCAACAATGGTTCTGTAGAAGGATTAATTAGATTTGATGATGATTTTAGTTTAAAATTAGAACCAAAACAAAAAGTTGCTAATTCTAGCTCCGTTGAGAAGAGTTCTGATAAAATTATCTGTCCAAAATGTAAAAAAGGAACTATTTTAAAAGGAAAAACTGCCTACGGTTGTTCTAATTATAAAAATGGTTGCGATTTTGTTTTCACCTTTGAAAACATCAAAAAAATAGCCAACGGAAAACCGTTGACTAAAGAATTGGTACTAAAAATTATAAGTGCTTAAAATTTTAACGAGTTATCATTTCGAAATGAACTTTTTTAAGCGATTGAGAAATCTCATATTCAGTTTTCACCATAAGATTCCTCAATTCTTAGAAATGACAAACAGTGAGTTTTATAACAAATCTTACTGTCATTCCAAAACGAGCATCTCAGCAATTGAGAAATTTCACATACTCTTTACACTAAGAACAAGTAATATATATATCTTAATCTGCATACATTTTATCAATCAGTTCTTTATATTTTTTTTGAATTACTTTACGTTTTAGTTTTAAAGTAGCTGTTATTTCTCCTGCTTCTAAACTAAACTCTTTAGGCAATAGGGTAAATTTCTTTATTTTCTCAAATTTTGAAAACTCTTTTTGTAATTCCTCAAAACGTTTTTCAAACATGGCTTTAATCTGATTATTATTAATCAAATCTTCTATGTCTTTAAAACTAATTTTATGTTCTTCTGCGTATTTTTTAATATTCTCGAAACTAGGCACCGCTAACGCCGTAACATATTTTTGTTGATCTCCTATTACTGCTATTTGCTCTATAAAAGAATCACTTACCAAGGCCATTTCAAGTTTTTGAGGAGCAATATATTTTCCTCCAGAAGTTTTCATTAAATCTTTAATTCTATCGGTAATCACTAAATTACCTAATTTGTCTATTTTTCCTGCATCACCAGTTTTAAACCAACCATTTTCAAAAACTTCTGCTGTTGCTTCTGGTTTTTTATAATAGCCTTTCATAACCCCAGGTCCTTTTACTAAAATTTCATTATTATGACCTATTTTAATTTCTGTTCCTGAAATTGGTTTTCCTGCAGAATTAAATTCGAAATAGTGATCACCAAACAACGTAACTGTAGCTGTTGTTTCTGTTAAACCATACCCGCATTTTATATTTAATGCAAACGAATGGAAAAACGAAACCAAATCTGGACCTAAAGGAGCGCCTCCACAAGGCATAAATTTTATATTTCCGCCAAAGACATCTCGTAATTTGCTCAATACTAATTTGTCTGCAACTTTATACTTTAACTTTAGTGATAAAGGCACTTTTTTCTCAAGACGTTTGTACTTATTGTGGTATTTATTCCCAACTCCCAATGCCCAACTTGCTAATTTCATTTTAGTTGGTGAAGCTTCTTTTCTCTTTTCTTGAATGGCTGTAAAAATTTTCTCAAAAATTCTAGGAACGGTACACATTAAAGTTGGTTTCACCTCTTTTAGAACATCTGCAATTTTCTTTGGATCTTGGTTAAAATACACCTGAATTCCTTTGTGCAAACAGAAAAACACCCAACTACGTTCGTAAATATGGCTTAACGGTAAAAAACTTAATGAAACATCATTTTCATCCACATCAATCTCTTCATCATGCGCTTTTAATGAGGAACCAAAGTTGTTGTGATCTAACATCACTCCTTTCGGTTCTCCTGTTGTTCCAGAGGTGTAAATAATACTTGCTAAATCATCTAATTTAGAGTCAAAATGGCGTTTTTCTAATTCAGTATCAATGCTTTTTGGAAATTCTGCATTTATAAAATCAGTAAAATAAACAGCATTTTTATGATTTCTTAAATCAACTGTTTTAGTTAAAGCAACTATTAATTTCAGATATTTATTATTTTCCGAAATGTGTTCAACTTTATCAAATTCTTCTTGATCCCCAACAAACAAAACACTAATTTCTGCATCGTTTACAACGTATTCCACTTCTTTTGTAGAATTGGTTGCATAAATAGGAATGGTTACAGCTCTTACTCCCATAATTCCCAAATCGGATATAATCCATTCGGTCATATTTTGAGCAAAAACACCAATATTATTTTGTTCTTTTATTCCAAAGTTGATTAATGCTTTTGAAACTTGTTGAATTTGAAAGTAAAAAGAATCCCAGGTAATTCCTTTCCAACTTTGTGAGGCTTCATCTTTATAAAAAATAGCTTCTTTAGTTGTAAATCTCTTGGTATTATCTTTAATTACTTGTAGTAAATGTGTGTAATTCATAATTAATCTTTAGATTATTTTAAACTAAGAATATTATAACTAACAAATTTACGAATATTTAGAAGACTTAAATACAAATAACCTTTTAGATTACTCGTAATAAATAGAAAAAAAATTACAATTATATTTATTGATAAAAAATTAGTTTTACAGATTATTAATCAATAATTTACATTTTTTTAAATTTTATAATTTTAAAAAAAACCTAACGTTATAGTTGTTAAGGTATTCACTTATTTTTACCTAATTTTATCGAAATATTAAAATAATAAATGGATTTTACAAACCCTCTAGTATATGGTGTTCCTTGTTTTTTAGGACTAATTTTAGTAGAATTAGCGTATAGCAAACATCATAAAAAAGAAGAAAACAAAAAACTTTATAAATGGAAAGATTTAGCTGCAAGCCTTACAATGGGTATTGGCTCTGCTATTTTAGCTCCTTTAACAAAAACGATTGCTGCCATAGTGCTGTTTAATTTTGTGTACGATCTTTTTAACCCTTTGGTTGAAGGAATTCGTACAAATATTATGGGGTATGAATCTTTTGGTTATGCTTGGTATATTTGGATAATTTGTCAACTTTTAGATGATTTTAGTTATTATTGGTTTCATAGACAGAACCATAATGTTCGTTTTCTTTGGGCTGCGCATATTGTACATCACTCTTCTGATAATTTTAATTTAGGTACTGCGGTAAGAAATGGTTGGTTTACAATTTTTTATAAACCTTTTTTTTATATGTGGATTACCGCTATTGGGTTTCCTCCAGAAATGCTGGTCGTATGTTTGGGTATTGAAGCTTTATGGCAATTTCAGTTGCATACTGTTTATATACCCAAATTAGGTTTCTTTGAAAAAATATTTAATACACATACAATGCACCAAGTGCATCATGCCCAAAATATGGAATATATGGATAAAAATCATGGTGGTTTTTTAAATGTATTTGATAGAATTTTTGGAACATGGAAAGAGCTTGATGAAACCATTGAAATAAAATATGGAGTAACAGCACCTCCTAATTCATACAATCCATTAGTAATTTTAACACATGAGTATAAAGATATTTGGAGTGATATGAAAAAATCTAAGAACTGGTATCATAAATTCATGTATGCTTTTGCTGCTCCTGGCTGGAGCCATGATGGAAGTACGCTTACCATTAAACAGACTCGAAAGGCTATGAGTGAAGAATAGTATTTAAATAAAAAATCTGTCAGTTATTAAAACTAACAGATTTTTTATTTGATCTTATATATGCTATTTACTTTTAGTAAAACATAGAGTTAACAAGGCAGTTAGCCCTGATTGAACGGTTTGTTTGAGCTCTTTTGAGGTACGAAAAAAGCGAGTAGTGAAAGCAGGAAGTAGCTTCTAAAAAAATTAAGAAACTAACTGACTAAAATACTCAAAGATTTCTCCTTTAGAAATAACACTTCCTTTTTCTATTAAGTCGAAAATTTCGGTATTTCTTTCGTCTTTATTATAAGGTTTTGTGCCTTTAAAAATCTCTACAGAATTATCCATCGGGTTTTGCATTAACCATTCGAAACCTTTTTGTTCAAGTAAATTAATATCCCAAGTAATTTTAATAGCAATTCTATGAATTTCTTCTGCATCGCACTTAAATAGGTTTACAGAGGTTTTAGAGAAATGTTCTACGTAGTTTGTTTTTGTTAGAACATCGTCCCAAACCACATCAGAAAAAACATTCATTTCTTCTTCTGCCACTTCTGGTGTTTCTTCTTTAATTTGATTCCATTCTTTTACATCGATACTTTGTGTTGCTAAAAAACGAGCAAAATCTTCATGTAAACTTTCGAATTGTTCTTTGGTAAGTTGTCTATATTTCATAATTAATGGTAAAAAAAACCGCCCAATTATGGGCGGTTCAAATATCTAATTTTAAAACTGATTTAGAAAATATAACGTAAACCAATTTGTGCTTGCCAACGAGATCTTAAATCTGAAACGGGTGTAAATGTTTCTGTTAAGTCTGTATTAAAAGTATAAATTGGTGTATTGGTAGCATCTACAGTTACAGCTAATGGTTGTAAATCTCTTGGTTCTTGTACAACTCCCCAATCTGAATTTAGTAAGTTACCTATATTTAAAATATCTAAACTAATTTGAACTGTGTGTTCTTTACTTTCTGATACTTTAAAGTTAATGTCTTGTAACATTTTAAAATCCCAACGAGACCTCCATGGAGATAATGCCCCATAACCTTCTACGTACTCTCCTCGTCTATCACTTAAATAATCATCTTGATTGATGTAAGCTTCAAAAGCATCTGCTTGTCCTATTCCTGTAAATTGCATTTGACTTAATTCTGATACAGTTGGTACATATAATAAATCATTGTTCTGAAAAGAAGAATCTCCATTTATATTACCAGCATATGTATAATTAAATCTTCCACCTCTTGCATATTCAAAGAAAGTAGAAAAAGTTGTTGGAGCATTTTCTCCGAAGAAGTTAAACTTCTTAGAAGCTACACCAATAAATCTGTGTGTATCTCCGTATTTAGAATATGATAATACATCTTGATTTGCGTCTCCTAAATTTGGATTAAAATCAAAAGCATCTCCAGTAATTTCTGCTTCTATTGAGTTTACATCTTTAGCATCTAAATAATTATAAGCTACACTTGCATATAACCCATTATCAAAAGATTTTTGTAATTTTAAAGAGGCATTCCAAACTCTTCCTTTATTAGAATTTGTAAATACATAGGCATTGTTTCCTTTATCTCCATCTAAATAAGTTGGTCTATCATCTCCTGGCGCATTTAAAGTTCCAGAAGGATTTCTTAATCCCCAGTTTTGTACATGAGCTCCATTAATATCTTTTGTATACGAAATATCTGTAGTAGCAATTATTCCGTTATCAAATCTATGATCTACACCAATATTTGTTCTCCAAACTTGTGGCCATTTAAAATCTGGATCTACAACTTGATAAAAGAAACTATCTAAACCTTGTACTTGATTACCTAACCATACAAAAGGAAAACGTCCTGTAAAAATACCGCTTCCACCTCTAACTTGTGTTGTTCCATCTCCACTAGCATCCCAA
The DNA here is from genome assembly GCF_023555435.1 of Polaribacter sp. Z014. Lineage (NCBI taxonomy): Bacteria > Pseudomonadati > Bacteroidota > Flavobacteriia > Flavobacteriales > Flavobacteriaceae > Polaribacter > Polaribacter sp. Z014. The sequence continues at coordinate 79,538 of NZ_JALCZP010000007.1, read as the reverse complement.
TTGAAACCAAATCTTGGCGAGAACAAGAAACCATTATCTGGTAATGTTCTAGAATCTATTTTAGTTGTTTGATTTGTATTAGGATTAAAATAATCGATACTTGGGTCAAACGTAAATGGTTTTCTTGCAATGTTTTCATCAATTTTATCTTGAGTATCAAAATACAAAGGTTTATCAAAACGAATACCGTACGTTAATTTAAAATTGTCATTTACATTCCATTCATCTTGTACATAAAGAGCAAACTGACCAACATTTGTTTCAGCTAAAGCCCATCCATCTCCTGTAGGTAAACTATTATTTGTAGTATTTAGTGATTCTGCATTTGCTATTGCAGAAGCTAAAGTTCCATCATTAACATCTGTCATAAAAGCAGCTAAACTACCATAAGCAGCAAAAGCTCCAACTTCTTGAACAAAATCACCATTTTCATCATATCCATAAGCTCCTAAATTAAATGAGTTATCAAACTGAAATTTTTCAAAAGATACACCTGCAGTAATTGTATGATTTTCTAATAAGAAGTTTGTATTATTTGAAATTTGAAATACTTTTTGATCTAAAGTATTATTAATCGAAAAAGGTTCGTGACCAGTAATTATATAGTTACTTCCATTACCATCTTGAATTGTAATAGCTGGAATTGGACTTGATAAAGGCGTTCTATAATCATCAAAATGAGTATAACCCGTCTGAAACTTATTTGTAATTTTATCAGAAAAAGTTGAATTTAATTCTAATTGAAAAGAATTTATATTATTGTTAATTTCATAACCTGAATTTTCGAATTGTAATGTTTGAAAATTAGGACCTCTAGTTCCTAAAGCTGTAGGATGTGCAGAATTTTCTTTAGAAGCATTTAAAAAGTTATAAATTAAAGATAATCTATGATCTTGATTTATATTTAAATCTAATTTAAAAATACCTTTAGAAGATTTAGATCCATAATTAAATCCTTGATATCTCCCCGTGTCATAACCTAATCCAGAAAGTGAATTTTGCACTGTTACTAAGTCTGATTCTAAAACGCTAGACTCATTAATAGCTAATGTTCCATCGTTGTTATTAGGTATCCAACCTGCTGTACCTAAATCTGTTCTATCATCTTTCTCGTAATTTGCAAAGAAAAATAATTTATTTTTGATAATAGGACCTCCAATACTAAATCCAAATTGTTTTTGACTTAAGTCTGGTTTTACAACATCTTCTCCTTTAACCTTACCTCCTGTTAAATCTTCATTTCTAAAGAAACCGTAAACTGTTCCTTTAAATTCGTTTGTTCCACTCTTTGTAACTGCATTTACAGAAGCTCCTGTAAAACCAGATTGAGTAACATCATAAGGAGCAATAGAAACAGAAATTTGCTCAATTGCATCTAAAGATATTGGTTGTGCTCCTGTTTGCCCTCCTGGTGTTGGAGAATCTAAACCGAAAGGGTTTGTAAAAATAGCACCGTCTAAAGAAAAGTTATTAAACTGATCATTTTTACCTCCAAAAGAATTTCCACTTGCAGAAGGTTCTAATCTTGTAAAGTCTGCTGCTGACCTAGAAATTGTTGGTAATGTTTTTAATTGTGTTGCAGATACACTTGTTTGTGCACCTGTTCTATCACTATTAAAAGTAGAATTTTTAGATGATGAAATAACTATTTCCTCTAAAGACTCTCCTTCTTCAGCTAACTTACCATTAACATTGGTTGTTTTACCTAATGATAAAAAAACACCATTTACTTCTTGAGTTTTAAATCCTAAATAACTAAATGTAATCTTATAAGGTCCGCCAACTCTTAAGTTTAAAACAGTAAATCTACCATTTTCTTGAGCTGTAGTACCAGTTAAAGTTCCGGTAGGAGTGTGCAAAACAGAAATTGTTGCACCAAACAAAGGTTCTCCTGAAACATCTGTTACAATTCCTTTAATTTTAGATGTTGTAACCTGTGCATTTACAGGTGTTAAACCCCAAATTAGAAATGATAATAATAAAAGTAGTTTTTTTTTCATTTTTCTGGTTTTAAGTTATAAAACCAAAAATAGCACAAAAAAAAAGCCTACTCGTTTGAGTAGACTTTTAGTTCTTAACAATTATTTAACAATTGTTACTTATTCAGCAACAACTTCAAAAGTAATTTCAGCAACTACTGCTCTGTGTAATCTTACAGATGCATCATATTTACCTAATCTTTTTACAGAACCACCAACAACCTTAATAAATTTCTTATCTAAGTCTGTTCCTGCTTTTGCAAGAGCTGCAGCTAAATCGATGTTGTTTACAGAACCAAATAATTTGTCTCCTGAACCAACTTTAGATGCAATTTTAATTTCATATCCTTTAACTGCTTCTGCTATTGTAGTAGCATCTTCAATTAATTTAGCTTCTTTGTAAGCACGTTGTTTTAAATTCTCAGCTAAAACTTTCTTTGCAGATGAAGTAGCTAAAACTGCTTGTCTTGTAGGGATTAAAAAGTTTCTACCATATCCGTTTTTCACTTCTACGATATCGTCTTTAAATCCTAAATTTTCTACGTCTTGTCTTAATATCAATTCCATGTTCTACCTCTTTATTATTTTAACATATCTCCAACGTAAGGCATTAACGCTAAATGACGCGCTCTTTTAATTGCTTGCGCAACTTTACGTTGATATTTTAATGATGTTCCTGTTAAACGTCTTGGTAAAATTTTACCTTGTTCGTTTACTAAATACATTAAGAAGTCTGCATCTTTAAAATCGATATACTTGATATCTTTTTTCTTAAATCTACAATATTTAGCTTCTTTTTTAGTGTCTATATCTAATGGCGTTAAATATCTAACGTCAGCAGATTTACCGCCTTTTGCTTGTTGTTCTATTGATGCCATTTCTTATTTTTTTGTAGATTTAACACGTTCAGTTCTAATTTTTGCCCAAGCAGCAGCATGTTTGTCTAATTTAACAGTTAGGTAACGCATAACGCTATCATCTCTTCTAAATTCTAACTCATATGCAGAGATTTCTTCTCCAGCAATTTTAAACTCTAATAAGTGATAAAAACCACTTTTTTTCTTTTGGATTGGATACGCTAATTTCTTAAGGCCCCAATTCTCTTTTGAGATCATTTCAGCTCCTTTGGAAACTAAATAATCTTCGAATTTTTGTACTGTCTCCTTTATCTGAGTGTCAGATAAAACGGGATTCAAAATGAAAACAGTTTCGTAATGATTCATAAATTAAATATTTATTGTTTATTTTTAAGGCTGCAAATATAATAACTTTTTTATAATTAGAGTTATATATTGCAGTTATTCTTACTTTTAAAAAGTAAAAAGAGAAGTTTAATGCAAAGAATTATAAATTCTTCTATTTTTTTGCTTTTAAAACACCTTTAAAAGCAATTGTATTTTATTCTATTAATCAAATTTCACAAACGTCCTATAAATTAGTAGAGATGATAAAACCTCCAGGTTGAAACACTAAAACAACACTGGAGATTTATCAAGAATATTGTAATTAAACTTTAGACTTCAAATGCTTCTAAATGAAATGCTTCACTAATTTCTTTATACACAATTTTTCCTTTTATAATATTTAATCCTTTTTCTAAAGATGCATCTGTAGCGCAAGCTTCTTCCCATCCTTTATTAGCTATATTTTTAATATATGGTAATGTTACATTGGTTAAAGCAATGGTAGATGTATAAGGTACAGCTCCTGGCATATTTGCCACACAATAATGCACAACATCATCTATAATATAAGTAGGATCTTCATGTGTTGTTGCTTTTGTTGTTTCAAAACAACCTCCTTGATCTACTGCTACATCTACAATAACTGTTCCTGGACGCATATCTTTAAGCATGTCTCTAGTAATTAATTTTGGAGCCTTTCCTCCTTTTACCAAGACGCCTCCAATTATTAAATCGTGTGTTTTAATAAGCTGTCTAATGCTGTATTCACTAGAAAAAGCTGTAGTAACATGGTTTGGTAACACATCATTTACATAACGTAAACGTTTCATATTAATATCCATAATAGTAACATGAGCTCCTAAACCTGCTGCCATTTTTGCTGCTTGTACTCCAACAACTCCGGCTCCTAGTACTAAAACTTTTCCTGGAGCAACACCTGGTACACCTCCTAATAAAATACCACGACCTTTAATTGGTTTTTCTAAATATTTAGCACCTTGCTGAATCGCCATTCTACCAGCAACCTCAGACATAGGTGTTAATAAAGGCAAAGTACCCTCACTATCTTCTACCGTTTCGTAAGCAATACAAATAGATTTACTTTCTATCATGGCCTTTGTTAAAGGTTCACATGATGCAAAATGAAAATACGTGAAAATAATTTGATCTTCTTTAATTAATGGATATTCAGAAGCAATTGGCTCTTTTACTTTTACAATCATTTCGCTCTGATTGTAAACGTCTTCAATAGTAGGTAATATAGTAGCACCTACGTTAATATAATCTGCGTCAAAAAAACCACTTCCTTCTCCTGCTGTGGATTGTACAAAAACAGTATGATTTTTTTTAGTCAACTCAAAAACACCTGCGGGTGTCATACCAACTCTACTCTCGTTATTCTTAATTTCTTTAGGGATTCCAATTTTCATTGTTGCTTAATTTAGATGTTTTAAGCAAGTAAATTTAGGTCCTTTTTTGTTTATATTTCAACATAAAACACCTTAAATGTTATTTTTACAAATGTGCTATCTTTTGCAATTTTAATCTTACTTAATAGAAATTTAAGCCTTTAATTTTTATCAAATCCTTAATAATTAACATAAAACACTAAATCTATTAATGTAATTATGAACGTTTCAATCAAAACCTAAACAAATCCTTAAAGAAATACTTCTAATTTCTGTGCTTTAAACAATAGATTCAAATCCTATTTAACATAAAGACTCCTTGGTATAATTTTTAAGCTTCTTTATTTAGTTTTAACTTGCTTTCAAAGATTATAGACTACATAGGTTTGAAAAAGGTTACTTGGATACAATTTTTTTTTTATTTTTATTTAAAAATTTAATGATTACGTTTTTGTTGGTATCTTTATAGTTATGAGATATAGCTTTCTATTGGATAATAACATTTATAGAGAAATTGTAAAATCTGGAAATGAAATAGTATTTGAAAACTTTAATTATGATATTAAAAATCATAGGATAATAAAAAATATTCCTTCAGAAAACATTAAATACTCCCTTACTCCATTTACAATAATGGAAGCTTTAGGTATAACAATTCCATATAAAAAAATAATATTTCCATTAGATTTAAAGAAGCCTTATAAATATAACGAAGCCATTAGATTTATTAATGATGAAGCTAAAAAATATTTTTGTGATTTAATCTCAATTCAACCGGAAGAATTATTAAAAAAAGTAAAACATCAAAAAAAATACACTTCTTTAAAAGCAACAAAAACAGCACAGATATTTATTGAAACTCCTTTAAAAAAAAAGGAATTCTATAATTACTTTATTCAAGCATTAGTCTTTGATTACGTTTGTAAATATGAATTTCCAAAAGAAATTCAAAAAATAATTTTCGCAGAACATTTATTACCAGCATTCTTCTTAAATAACCATGAGATATCAAGATTTAGTAAATTTAGAATAATTAAAAGGTTATGGGATAATTCATATGATGGATTAAAAAAATCAACCATTTTTCCAAAAGGTAATATAGAAGAATTAAATAATTCTATGAAGCTAAAAGGAAGTCAAGATTTTTTGGACTGTGAAATTATACACTTTTCTTGTATTGGAGATTGTGTTGAAAGTAAACACAATCCTGTTTTTGCGTTTACTCAAGATGATAAAAAAACAATAATCAACAGAATAATTGTTTACAAATCTATGATTAAGCTTATCTTAAATAATTTAACAGAAGATAAATATAAAATTCATAAACCTATATTTAATGATTGGGAACAAGGAATGATTATATTTTGTAACGATGATGGAAGCATAAAAGAATCTATAGACGTTAGTACTATAAAAACTATAAATTAGAGTTTTAAAGCAACCTTACTTTTCTCCAACTCTTCTTCAAACAATTCTTTTGTAATTTCTGTTTTATAAAAAGGTACCATTTGCTTTAGTTTTTCTTTTCCTTCGGATGAATTTACCAATTCTGGAAATGCTTTTTCGATTACTTCTAACATAATAGATGTTGCCGTAGAAGCTCCAGGTGAAGCACCTAATAAACAGGTAATACTTCCGTCTTTACTAGAAATTACTTCGGTACCAAATTGTAGTTTTCCACCTTCAAATTCATCCTTTTTAATAATCTGAACTCTTTGTCCTGCTTTTACAACTTCCCAATCATCACTATTTGCATCTTTTACAAACTTTCGTAGCGAATCCATTCTGTCTTCTTTACTCATCATTACCTGCTCAATTAAATATTGAGTTAATGGTAAATTGTGCCAAAATGCACCAAACATAGACGGAATATTATCGAACTGTATCGATTTAAACAAATCTAAATTAGAACCTTCTTTTAAAAACTTAGGACTAAAACCTGCAAAAGGACCAAACATTAATTGACGTTTACCATCAATAAAGCGGGTATCTAAATGTGGTGTAGACATTGGCGGATCTCCTATTCCTGCTTTGCTGTATACCTTTGCATTGTGTTGTTTTATAATTTCTTCATTAGTACAAACCAACCATTCTCCACTGACAGGAAAACCTCCATATCCTTCTTTTTCGTCTATTTCTACTTTCTGAAGCAACAATAAGCTTCCTCCTCCTGCTCCAATAAAAACATGTTCTGCTTCTAATTGATATTCCTCTTCCGTTTTTAAATTCCGCACTTCTACCGTCCAATCTAAGTCGGTATCTGGATCTATATCTAATACTTCCATATTACAGTGAACAGGTATATCAAATTCATTTTTTAAAATAGCGAATAACTTTTCAGTTAAAGAACCATAATTCATTTCTGTTCCTCTACCCATTCTAGAAGCCGCCATTATTTCATCATCTCTTCTATTATTTGCAATTAAAGGAAACCACTCTTTCATAGTCTCAACTTCTTTTGTAAATTCAATAGAATCGAACATAAAATGCTTTTTCATCTCATTAAATCTGCTTTCTAAATAATCGGCATTTTCTTTACCCAAAACCCAACTATGATGTTTTACGGATGTGATAAAATCTTCAGGATTTTCTAAAAAACCTTGATTGGTTAAATAAGACCAAAACTGTTTAGACATTTCGTATTGCGTACAAATATCAATGGCTTTTTTAATAGAAACTTTTCCGTTTTTATTCTCCGGACAGTAATTTAATTCACACAAAGCTGAATGACCCGTACCCGCATTATTCCATGCGGCAGAACTTTCTTGCGCTACTTTGTCTAATCGTTCTAAAATTAGAATATTCATTTCTGGTTTTAGAAGTTTTGTGATCAACGCTAACGTTGCACTCATAATTCCACCACCAACACATATTAAATCGTATTCTTTTTTTAATTTCATATATATTTAGTCCTCGACTACGCTAGGACTGATATTTTAGTTCTTAATTATATTCTTAATTTATAAAAATAAAAAAAGGAACTCAAATTGAGTTCCTTTTTTTAAATATGATATCAACAATTATTAATTATTGTTTTTTTCATCCTCCTCTTTAGAAGTTTTATTCCAAACTTTAATATCATCATCTTTGGTAACACCTTCTAAGATTTCTACATTTACACCGTCTGAAGTACCTAACTTAACATCTTTTTTATCAAACTTTCCTTCTGCATTTTTAATTTCTACGTAAGGTAATTCTGTTTTTCTATCAAACTGTAATAAAGACTCTTTAATAGATAAAACACTGTCTTTTTTCTCTAAAACAATTTCGGCATTTGCACTATAACCTGCTCTAATAAAATGCTCATCATCTAAAGAAACATCTGCTTTTATTTTAAACTGAACAGCACCTGCTTCTTCTGTTCCTTTTGGAGCAATGAAGTTTAAAACTGCTGGAAATTTCTTGTTTTCGATAGCACCTAAAGAAATTTCTATTTTTGTTCCTTTTACTAATTTACCAACTTCAGATTCGTCAACTTTACCTTCAAAAATCATTTTAGTCATATCTGCAATTGTAGCAATTGTAGTACCTGCACTAAAGCCATTCGTTTCTACAACTTGATACCCTTTTTTAACAGGAATTTCTACCACCATACCAGAAGTTGTTGCTCTAATATTTGTATTTGCGCCAGAAGAACCTGCAGATCCTTTTTTAATAATCTGATAATCATTTTGTGCATTACGTAAATCGTTTTGTGCTTGATTATAAGAAAGCTCTAAGGTTTCAAATTCTTGACGAGAAATTACGCCTTTATCAAATAAATTTTTATTTCTGTTGTATTGTATTTTTGCATTATTTAACTGAATTTGAACAGAATTAATACGTCCTTTTGCACTTGTTAAAGATTGCTCATTAGGTACAACTCTTACAGTAGCTAACAAATCTCCTGCCTTTACAATAGCACCTTCCTCAACAACTATTTTATCTATAATACCTGCTATTTGTGGCTTTATCTCTACTTCTTCTAACGGGGTTACTTTACCGGTAGCAACACTTTTTCTAATGATTGTTGCTTTAAAAGCTTTTTCTGTTTTGTATTCTATTGGTGACGCACTGTTCTTTTTACCAAACCAAATTAATACTGCTATTAGTGCAACAGCTATTCCTCCAAAAATGATTACTTTTTTCATTTATCTTCTATTTATTCTAGTTAGTTGATTTTTTTTATTCTTCTCTTAATGCGTCTATTGGTTTCACAATTGTTGCCATATATGCAGGTATAAATCCTATTAATGTTCCTAAAACTACTAAAACTGTATACGCAATTAATACAATTGGAATATCTACGGTTGGGTTAACAAGAAAGTCTACAAAATTATCTAGAAGCATTAAAATTAATCCGCCTCCAATAATTCCTAAAGAACCAGCTAGCAACGTTAAAAACAATGATTCTAATATAATTTGTTGTCTTACCTTATTTGGTGTTGCTCCTAAAGCTCTTCTAATTCCTATTTCTTTTGTACGTTCTTTTACAGTAATCAATAAAATATTACCAATTGCAAAAACACCCGCAATTAAGGTTGCTATACCTACAAACCATGTTAAAAACTGCATACCAGTTAAAAAACCTGTAACCTGTTTAATTCGTTCTCCTAAATTAAAGCCTCTAAACGCTCTATTATCATCTGGGTTAATTTTATGTAAATTTTTAAGCAATAGTTTTACATCTGCCTCTAACTGAACAATATCAACCCCATCTTTACCAGTAACCACCATCCATTCAAATTTATCGCCTTTATTATAAACTAATTTAAATGTACTAAAAGGAATGTGAACGTTATTTTTACCTTCAAATCTACCAGCTGTATAAACACCAACTACTTTATAATTGATACCACTTACTTTTAAGTATGTACCTATAGACTCTTCATTTTTGTCGTATAATTCTTTATAAACTCCTTCACTAATAACACAAATCTTTTTATTCTCATCCATGTCACTTTGGTTGATAAACCTACCTTCTATTAAGTTCTTTTTCTGAACCTGGTCTATTAAAGGAAAATCTCCAAAAACGGTAAAATTACCTGTTTTTAAACCGTGTATTACTTGTCCTCCAGTAGCATTTCTAGGCACTACAAACTGAATACCATCTACTTCTGTTCTAATTTTATCAACATCGCTAAGCGTTAAGTTAATTTGCCTTCCTTCTTGAAAACCTTTAAAAGGCATCGAAGTTTTACTACCAGACATAAAAACACTATTAGTTGCAAAATCGCCAAACATACCGTTAAAACTGTTTTCGATTCCCTTGGCTGCACCTAATAAACCTACTAATAAAAGTATTCCCCAAAATGCACCAAAAATGGTAATTGCAGTTCTACCTTTATTCTTTCGAATACTACCGTAAATTTCTTGCCAAGTATCTTTTTCAAATAAAAATCTCATAGTTAATCTGAGTTTAATGCTACTACTGGTTTAATTCTTGCTGCTTTTTTGGCGGGTAAATATCCTGCAATTAAACCTGCACAAACTAGTGTTAATGTTGCTCCAATAACTACAGGTTGAGAAACACTTGGGTTTAGAATAAAATATTTTTCTAAACTAGGTCCGGCAATTTCTAAAATACCTATTCCTATTAACAAACCTACATAACCAGAAATTGCGGTAATAAAAACAGCTTCTTGCATAATCATAGCAACAATCATTTTTGGTGTAGCACCCACTGCTTTTCTAATTCCTAATTCTTTAGTTCTTTCTTTAACTATGTAAACCATAATATTACTTATACCTACAACACCTGCTATTAATGTACCTAAACCTATTACTAGAATTAAAATACTTAAGCCAAACATCATCCCAGATACCTCTTTATTATTGGTTGCGTAATTATCTAAGCCAATTCCTCTTTGGTCATTTGGTGATACATTATGTTTTTTCTTTAATTCTCTGTGCATTTTACTACTAAATGCAATGGCTTCATCAATACTTAAAGCTGGATTATAGGTAATACCAAAATCATCTATATAATCATTATTGCCATACATTTTTTGCATGGTTGTAAATGGCGTATAAATAAATCTTTCATCACTATCTCCTCCCGGATCAGAGAAAACACCTATTACTTTATACATGATTCCTCCAATATTCAATTGTTTTCCAAAAGCACTTAATTGACCAAATAAATCTTTTTCTACCATTCTACCTATTACTACAACTTTACCTTTTTCTTGTATATCTCTATAATTTAAAAAACGTCCTTCTGTAACTTCTGCAGATTCTAATACATAATATTCTGGATACACACCTCTTACCGTGTAAGTATCTTTTTCATCTTTATAAACAACATCTGCAGATCTTTGAATTCTAGGACTTATCGTTTGAATTTTATCTCCAAAATTGTCTTTAATAAAGGTGAAATCATCATTTTTAAACTGAATTTTTCTACCTATTTGATTTCCTTTATATGCTTTTGTAGTGTTATTAGTCCAAATATAAATAGAGTTCATTGCGTCTTTAGCAAACTCATTTTTAAAGGTATTTTGAAGTCCATTACCAATACCAAAAAGTAAGGTAAAAAGTAAGATAGCAAATGCAACTGTAAATCCAGATAATGCAGAACGCAACTTGTTTTTACTGATACTTTGAAATATTTCTCTCCAACGATCTAAATCAAACATAATTAAACAGTTTTAGATGCATTTGTATATTCATCACTAATAATAAGACCATCTTTTAAACGTACAATTCTTTTGGTTTGTTCTGCAACCTCCTCTTCATGCGTAATAACAAACACCGTCATACCTTCATTATTAATGTCTTTTAATAATTGCATTACAGAATCTGTGGTTGTAGAATCTAATGCTCCGGTTGGCTCATCTGCTAAAACTACTTTTGGTTTTGTAACCAAAGCTCTTGCAATGGCAACACGTTGTTTTTGCCCTCCAGAAAGTTCGTTTGGTAAATGGTTTTCCCAATCTTTTAAACCTACTTTATCTAAATACTCTAAAGCAATCTGCATGCGTTCTTTTCTTGCAATTCCTTTATAATACAAAGGAAGCGCTACATTTTCTAAAGCTGTTTTGTAAGAAATAAGATTAAATGATTGAAAAACAAACCCTAAAAATTTATTTCTAAGAATAGCTGCTTTTTTCTCGTTTAAGTTCTTTATTAATTGTCCATTTAGGTAATAATCACCTTCATCATGTTCATCTAATAAACCAACAATATTTAATAATGTAGATTTCCCCGAACCAGAAGACCCCATAATAGAAACAAACTCGCCTTCTTTTATATGTAAATCTATACCTTTTAAAACATGTAGAGAATCTTTACCAATTGGGTAAGATTTGTGTAGTTTTTCTATTCTAATCATTGGTTGGTTAATTTTAAACTAATATATTGAAAGTGATGACCTGCCTTTACTAATTTTATGTTAAAACAAAATTCATTTTATTCGAATACAAACATAAGACGAGTAATTAAAAAAAATGTTACAATAAAATAATTATTTTTCTAAAATATTTCTGCTTTCGCAGGATTTACCTCGTAAACGATACTACTTTAAAAACCCAAGTAGATTTCTTTCGGTTTCGAAAAAAAGATAAAGTACCTTTGTTCCTTAACTTTTTTTGAAGTACTAGAATGATTGATTTACCCAAAGACAAAAAGATTATTTTATTTGATGGCGTTTGTAATTTGTGCAATACTTCTGTTTTAAAAGTAATTAAATACGACACAAAAAACACCTTTTTATTTACAGCCTTACAGTCTGATAAAGGTAAAGAAATCATCTGTCAATTAGGTATTGATGTTTCTAAAATTGACTCTATTATTTTATATGAACCTGGTGTTTCTTATGAAGTAAAATCTACAGCGGCTTTAAAAATAATGAGTGACTTTGGTGGAATTTGGAACCTGAGTAGAATCTTTTTATTCTTACCAGAAGGATTTAGAAATTATGTCTACGATTATATCGCTAAAAATCGCTACAAATGGTTTGGAAAAAAAGAAAACTGCATGATACCAACGCCCGAATTAAACAAGAAGTTTTTATAATAAAATAAAGAATAGAGAAAAATTATATATATGAAATTACCAAAAGAAATAAAATGTGTCATTTTTGACATGGATGGTGTAATTATAGATTCTGAAGAAATCCATAAAAAAGCGTATTACGAAACTTTTAATTCAATTGGAGTTACTGTTTCTGATGATTTATATAAAACCTTAACAGGTTCTTCTACTATAAATGCTTTTCAGAAATTAGTATCACATTTTAACTTAGATTTAGACCCAGAAGAATTGGTTTTAAATAAAAGAAAAAGGTATGTAAATTTCTTTGAAAACGATCCTACTTTGCACTTAGTAAAAGGTGTAGAAGAATTGATAAAACATTGTCATAAAAAAGGATTGACCTTAATTTTAGCGTCTTCTTCTGCGATGGTAAATATCGATAGAGTTTTTAATAGATTCGATTTAAACCAATATTTTACAGCTAAAATTAGTGGTGCAGATTTAACAGAATCGAAACCAAACCCAGAAATTTTTAATAAAGCAGCCATTTTAGGAAATACGCCTAAAGAAAATTGTATAGTTATCGAAGATTCTGATAACGGTGTTAAAGCCGCCAATGATGCAGGCATTTTTGTCTTTGGATATAAAAACCCTATGGCAGAAGATCAATCTTTAGAAAATGCAGATTTTATTGTCAATAATTTTAAAAGGTTACATAAACTACTCTAACCATTATTGATATTTACTTAATTAGGACTTAACTTTACAACTAACCTAAAACAAATCATAAGTAAAAAATAAAAATAGCTTGGAACAACTCCAAGCTATTTTATGTTTTACTACTTATATTTCATCTTCTAGATCATCAACATCTAAATCTTCATCCTCATCAAAAGAATCTTCATCTTCAGCATAGTCTTCCATTGTTTGCTCTAATTTAGAGCTAATTTTCACTAAATAGACAGTGTCTTCTGTTTTTACCTCTACTGCCTTTATAGTTTCTCCTTTTGCATTTTTAAACGAGATGATGTCTTCATAATCATATCCGTCAGGATATTTTTCTACCAACATATCTAATATGTCCGTAGTTAATTTTGCGTATTCTACGATTACTCTTTTCATTTTTTTATTTTTTATTATAAGTTATAAATAAGCAATTCAGCTTTTATAATAAAAGCATCTGCGATGCTACATTTCTAATAAATAAGCAAAAATTAATGGTGCTACAATCGTTGCATCACTTTCTATAATAAACTTTGGAGTGTCAATATCTAATTTACCCCAAGTAATTTTTTCGTTTGGCACAGCTCCAGAATACGAACCATAACTGGTTGTAGAATCTGAAATCTGACAGAAATAACTCCAAAATGGTGTTTCTGGTTTTTCCATATCTTGGTACAACATTGGCACCACACAAATAGGGAAATCTCCTGCAATCCCTCCTCCTATTTGAAAGAAACCAATTCCATTTTCAGAATTATTTGTATACCAATCTGCTAAAAAGGTCATGTATTCAATTCCTGATTTTACAGTGCTTGCTTTTAACTCTCCTTTTAAAACATAAGAAGCAAAAATATTACCCATGGTAGAATCTTCCCAACCCGGACAAATAATAGGTAGGTTTTTTTCTGCTGCTGCATACATCCAAGAATCTTTAATGTCTATTTCATAATATTGCTCCAAAACTCCAGATAACAATAATTTGTACATGTATTCATGAGGTAAAAAACGCTCTCCGTTAGCTTCTGCTTCTTTCCAAATTTTTACAATATGTTCTTGAATTCTTCTAAAAGCTTCTTCTTCTGGTATACAAGTATCAGTAACACGGTTTAGCCCTTTTTCAAGTAAATCCCACTCATCTTGAGGCGTTAAATCTCTATAATTAGGTACACGTTTATAGTGAGAATGTGCTACTAAATTCATAACATCTTCCTCTAAGTTTGCGCCTGTACAAGAAACAATTTGCACTTTATCTTGACGAATCATTTCTGCAAAAATCTTTCCTAATTCAGCAGTACTCATTGCTCCTGCTAAAGAAACTAACATTTTAGATCCTTTGTTTAATTGTGCTTCGTACCCTTTTGCAGCATCTACCAAAGCTGCAGCGTTAAAGTGTAAAAAATATTTTTCTATAAAATTTGTAATTGGTTTGCTCATTTTATTATTATTGTTCTCGATACAATTTTTCAGAAATTATATACCGAGATATTTGTTAATTTTTAATTATTTTTTTGGAAGTTTTCTAACTTCAAAAATGTCTTTTCTTCTGTCTTTTAAGTTCCGTACACTACCAAACTTATTTAAATCCTTTAATAAATCTAGATCTACATCCGCAATTAAAATCATTTCTGTATTTGTGGTTGCTTCTGCTTTTATTCCGTTTGCAGGAAAAGAAAAATCACAAGGTGTAAACACCATAGATTGCGCATATTGAATATCCATATTATTTACTTTAGGTAAATTCCCTACGCTACCTGCAATTGCCACATAACACTCGTTTTCTATAGCTCTTGCTTGCGCACAATACCGGACTCTAGAATACCCGTTTTGCGTATCCGTTAAAAACGGAACAAACAAAATATCCATACCTTCTTCTGCTAAAATTCTACTTAGTTCTGGAAACTCAGAATCATAACAAATTAGCACCCCTATTTTACCACAATCTGTATCAAATGTTTTTAGTTCGCTACCTCCTTGCATTCCCCAAACTTTTGCTTCATCTGGTGTTACATGCAATTTCTCATAACGATCTAAAGAACCATCTCTTTTACAGATATAACCTACATTATATAACAAACCTTCTCGCATTTCTGGCATACTACCCGTAATAATATTGATATTGTATGCTATTGCCAATTCAGAAAATTTTTGTACAATTTTTGGTGTAAACTTTGCCAATTCTCTAATCGCTTCCGACTCTGGTAAATGGTTATTATCAGCCATTAAAGGCGCATTAAAAAACTCTGGAAACAATGCAAAATCAGATCTGTAAGCTGCAACTGCATCTACAAAATATTCTGCTTGCTGCATTAATTCGTCCAAATCTTTATACAAACGCATTTGCCACTGAATTAATCCTAAACGCACTACTTTTTTCTTAGTTGCTGCTTTTTTAGACTTTTTCTCGTAATAAATATTATCCCATTCTAATAAAACAGCAAACTCTCCAGAATTTTTATCACCTTCTAAATATCCTTTTAAAATTTTTGAAGGGTGAAAATCATTCGAAATTTGAAAGTTTAAAACGGGGTCATGAATTTCTTTACGTTTTACTTTGGCAATGTATTCTTTAGGCGATAAAGTAGCTGCATATTTATGATAATTAGGAATTCGTCCTCCAAACGCTATTCCTCTTAAATTTTGTTTTTCAGCTAGTTCTTTTCTATAATCATACAACCTTCTACCTAAACGTAAACCTCTGTACTCTTTTTTTATAAAAACATCTATTCCGTATAAAACATCTCCATCTTCATCATGCGTATCAAAGGTATAATTACCCGTAATATCTTCATAGGTGTGATTATCATCAAAACTATCATAATCTAATTTAATGGATAACGCACAACCTGCTAAATCTCCATTAATTTTTATAACCGCCTGCCCTTCTGGAAATTTATCTATTAAAGATTTAATTTGATTTTCTCTCCAATAAGAATCTGGCATACTAGAATATGCTTCAATCATTGCTTGTTTTAACTGTTTATAATCAGTTAAAGTTAAATAATGAAGTTCGATATTTTCTATATTATGTATCATTTTATAAGACTAAAAATCGTCGTTCTCATCATCTTTAAACTTTGATAATTTGCTAAACGGATTTGCTTTCGTTTCTTCATTATCATAAGTATCATCATTAGAAGCAAACTTATAACTTAACATTTTGTAGAATAATTTTGCTGCTAAAAAATCTGATGATTTCTCATTGGCATTCGGACATAATTCTACCATATCAAAACCAACTACATTCTTTTGCGCGAAAACTTGTTTTAAGAATTCTAACGTTTCATAATAAAACAATCCACCTGGTTCTGGAGTTCCAGTAGAAGGCATAATCGAAGGATCTAAAGCGTCTAAATCAAACGTAATAAAAACGTTTTCTGTTAATTGATCTATTACATCTTCTACCCAATCTTCATTTACAGCCATATCATGTGCAAAGAAAACTTTATCTAAATTCATATTTCTTTTTTCAGAAATATCCATACTTCTAATACCAACTTGTACCAAATTAGTGTTTTGGTTTGCTTCATAAACAGCACAAGCGTGGTTGCATTTAGAACCGTCATATTCTTTTCTTAAATCTGCATGTGCATCAATATGTAAAACAGTTAAACTGTTAAAGCACTCGTTAAAAGCTCTAATGGTTCCAATAGAAACCGAATGCTCTCCACCAAAAACAGTTACAAACTTATTTCTGTTGATGTACTTTTTAGTAATTTGATGCACTTCTTCAACCATCGCTTCTGGTGAAGCGTTTTCTGTAACTGCATCTGCTAAATAAACACCTTCTTTATACACTTCAGAATCTGTTTCTATATCATACAATTCCATGTTTTCAGACGCTTCTAAAAAAGCTTGTGGCCCTTTATCAGCTCCTTTTTGCCATGTACTAGTTCCATCATAAGGAACAGGGATAATTACTATTTTTGACGTTGACAGGTTTCCAAACTCTTGTGAAATTCCTGCATATGTTTTATTTGTGTTCATTTTATTTTATTTTACAAAAGACCTATTCTCTTGCTGTGTTGTTTATTTTTTTAGTATCCTAAAATTGATAATAATTCGCTACTTTTTTGTTGTTCTTTAAACACTCTAGAAGTTAGGTTTCCTTCTTCGTCTCTATCTAAAATTAGATGCTTTGGATGCGGAATTAAGCAATGCTGTAAACCTCCAAAACCACCAATAGATTCTTGATAAGCACCTGTGTTAAAAAATCCTATATACAACGGATTGTCTTTTTCATAAACAGGTAAATAAATTCCGTTTATGTGTTGTTCAGAATTGTAATAATCATCGCTATCGCAGGTTAAACCACCTAATAAAACCCGTTCATACTGCTTGTTCCATTTGTTAATAGGCAACATCACAAAACGTTTATTAATTGCCCATGCATCTGGTAAAGTTGTTATAAATGAAGAGTTTATCATATTCCAACGCTCTCTGTCGTTTTGTTTTTTCTGATATAAAACTTGATAGATAGCAGCTCCAGATTCTCCAACCGTAAAACTTCCAAATTCTGTAAAAATATTTGGTACATCTACACCTGCTTCTTTACAAACTTCATTTATTTGATTGATAATTTCGTCAATCATGTATTCATAATCATAATCAAAAGCCAATGAGTTTTTTATAGGAAAACCACCACCAATATTTAAACAATCTAAAGTTGGGCATACTTTTTTTAGGTTGATATAAACGTTTAAACATTTCATCAACTCGTTCCAATAATAAGCATTGTCTTTAATACCTGTATTGATAAAAAAATGTAACATTTTTAAATCTACTTGCGTATTACTAGCAATTTCTCGCTCATAAAAAGCCACAATATTTTTGTAACCAATACCTAAGCGAGAAGTGTAAAACTCAAACTTTGGCTCTTCCTCAGAAGCAATTCTAATACCAACATTTATTTGTTTGTCAGTTTCATCTAATAAAAGATTAATCTCCTCGTAATTATCTATAATAGGTATTACATTTTTATGACCAGAATTTATTAAACCAGCAATATTTTTAATGTATTGATCGCGTTTAAATCCGTTACAAATAACATACGTATTGTCTTTTATTTTCCCTTCTTTTTTAAGGTTGTTTACAATATCTATATCAAAAGCAGAAGATGTTTCTATGTGGATATCATTTTTTAAAGCTTCATGTAAAATATGTTTAAAATGAGAACTTTTGGTACAGTAGCTATAAAAGTATTTCCCTTTATAGTCATGTTTTTCAATACTCTTTTGAAACCACCCCTTTGCCTTGTTGATGTTTTCTGAGATTTTTGGCAAATACGTAAATTTTAATGGAGAACCATATTGTTCTATTAATTCCATTAAGTTAATTCCGTGCCAAAACAATTTGTTATTTTCAGTTTTAAATTCTTCCTGTGGGAAATCGAACGTTTGCTCGATTAAATCTATGTATTTTGTGTTCACTTGTGTTTTTAAATTAATTGTATGATAAATCCGTCTGAACTAAAAAAATGAATCTTTTAGAATAGAAATTATAACCTTAAAAAAAAGGATGTTATCACTGTAATATTTGCAAGTAAACCACATGCAACTTTGAGAAAAGCTGCAATTCTTGAAGAATTGAAAATGGAGATACCTTAATTTTTTCGTTGCATTTCCAAAATGCGATATAACGATCATTCTCCGATAGAACGTTATTTCCGAAATAAGAAAAACTAAACATTTTACTTAAATAAGTTAAGCAAATGTATATTTTTTTTGAATATGAAAAACAAAAATCAAAAAAAAAAGAAATTATTTTTTCATTTAAACCACCCTTATAAACATTGGTCTTAGAGTTGTTTACATCAAAAAATAGTTTTTATTTTTATACAATAGTAAAAAAATATAAAAATAAAGTTGTCTAAAATCACCTTATAATGGTCAAAAGGATAAATTTAATTTACTTAAAAAAAACTAAATCATCTCCGCATAAATAAGCATTTACTAAAATAGCTTTTAAAACGTTTTCACTATTGTAAACACACATTTTTACACGGTATATAATCAATTTATTGTAAACTCTTTTTATTTAATTGTTTTGTATATTCTTTTTCTACAGAAACAGATCCTCTATAGTTTTTAACATCCGAAAGAAAACTAATAAAACAATATAGAATACTTTTAAGATAATATAGAACACATTTAAGATAATATTCTATAAAAATGTGGTTACATGTTGTATTTAATTTGTGGTTTTAAAAGTGAATAACTTAATATATAAAAAGACTTAAGCTTATTTTAATTAAGTTTCTTTCGTTTTATTTAGTTCCTTTTAAGTATAAAATTTTAAAGAAATACTAGTAAAATTCTTTATAATTGAAAAATAACTAATATTAATTTTAACTAAAAACAATTAAAAATGATGACTACACCCTTAAGAAAAATTAGTTTATTATTAACAGTAGCTTTAGCTTTTAGTTGTTCTGATGAGATAGAGCAAGAACTAGAGTCTAACGTATCTTCTGATACAAAAACAGAAATAGCGCAAGAACGACGTTCCGGATCCGCCTACGATTCTTCAAGCTATTTTAACAAACCCACAGGGCTGCCAGTAAAAAACTTTACAGGTACTACAAGTTCACAATTACAAACCCTAATTAACAACAATCAAACAAATGGTGCTATTATTAATATTCCTAAAAAAACGTATAATTGGAGTGAGATAACTTTAAAATCTAAAATACAATTAGAAATAGAAAAAGGTACTACAATTAAACCTTTAAACAATAATGTTAAACGAATTTTTAGTATTGGTACTTCTGGTAATGGAGCTAGAGTAACAGATGTAAGTATTGTTGGTGTTGGAGGTAAATTTACCATAGACTTATCTGCAAATGCAAATTTAAACAAGAATATTGCAGCTATAAAAATGGGACGTGTATCTAATTTTAAAATTTCTAATTTTAATATAAAAGATAGAAGAACCTCTTTAGCCTCTATCTTATTAAACTATATTAAGTCTAATTCAGATAATGAGCCTTTTCCTAAAGATGGCGTTATCGAAAAAATTAACCAAACAGGTATTTCTCATACTGGTTATGGTTTAATACAAGGTTATTCTGCAAAAATGTTTTGTTTAAAACCTTAAACTGCAAAGGTGGTGTTACTCTTAGATTTGAAACGGATGATAAAACAATGAAAGATGCTGTTAAAGGTGGCGGAAAAGCATATGGACTTAGTAATATTTATGCAGACGGAATTAAATGTACTTCAGGAATATGCCCTATAATGCTTTCTCCTCACTTTACACAAAATGGAAAAATAAATGCAAAAAATATTACAGCTACAGGATGTGCTTTTGCAGTTAGAGTAGAACATGGTTTTGTAGAAGTATTTGATACAAATAAAACGTATGCTTTAACTACTAGTGGAGGAAATCAATTTAAGAACTTTATAGCAGGTAAAATTACAGGAACCGGAAGTAATAATAAATTTGTAGGTGTACAATACAAAAGAGCTAACGGTACTCAATGGGCTATAAGATTGTCTGATGCGGCTGTTAATGGTAATTTACAAACCTATATAACAGATCAAATTGGTAGTTTAAAAAACGGAAAGTTTTCTAACTCTACTTTTACAGGTGTAACTGCTATATATAAGCCTACCAATGCGAAATTAAAGCAATCGTTTTTACCATTTATTCCTTGTGCAGAATGGAACACAAAAGTTAAAAGACCAACTGATATAGCAATGCCTAATGGTTTCGAATATTATGGTCCTTCTATGGGATTAAGATCTGATAATACTGACGGAAGCACGTCTAACGGTAACTATGTAATTACAGTAAACGGTAGCGCTACAGGTTTTGGATCTAACCAAAGAAATATATTACACAACACTCCAGAAGCTTGTACTGGTAATGCATATGGAGCAATACCAACAACAACTACTCCTGGTTTATAAATTATAGACTACAACATAAATACAAAAACCCCGATAGTTATAAAGCTATCTGGGTTTTTATGATGGTTATTTTAGTATTTACTACTTATTAACCAAATCATTTTTAAAAACCGTAAAACAATAAGTATATTTAATCTTTCAATCTCATAATAAGCAAAAAAACTACTTCAGTAATAAGCAAAAAAAAAGCTTGAATAATATTCAAGCTTTTTTTGTTTTATATTTTATTCTTCAATTGGCGGATGACCATGAATTTCTTCGTAATCTTCATCAAAATTAGTTCTTAAATAAGCATTTAATTTCTTTCTATAATCATCTTTTAACCAGGTTACAAAATTGTGTGTACTTTTAGAGATACATTTTGCATATCTATTAATTCTATCATCAATTTCTTCACCTAATAATTTTGCTAAAATTAATGCATCAAAAACATCTTCACTATTTTCTATACACATTTTTGCATGATGCACAATAGATTTCTCTAACACCCTTTTAGAAGATTCTCCTTGTCTAATAGTATCTATATATACTTTTTTCATGTCGAAATAAGTATCTGTAGATTTTTCAAATTCTTTTTTTACATCCGCAGTTAACTCATATCTAAAAGTACTTTCTATATCTTCATCAGAAAGAATTGCATTTAAATAATAGTCTGGTGCTCTAAACATTTTTTCCCAATCTAAATCTGCTCCCCAAGGACCAAATCTATGAAAGTTGTTACCTAAATCGATAACATCAAAAGTACTTTTATTGTTTAAAACCCTAGAACCACGACCAATCATTTGGTAATATAAAGTCAACGATTTTGTTGCTCTGTTTAATATAATTGCTTCAATGGTTGGCTCATCAAAACCAGTTGTTAAAATACTTACAGAAGTAATAATTGCTCCCGGAGTTTTCTTAAACCATTTTAAAATAAGCTCTCGTTCTGCTCTTGTATTGGTATTGTCTAAATGCGCAATTGGGTATCCCGCTTTTTTAAACGCGTGATATACTTGTATAGAGGTGTTAATACCGTTATTAAATATTAAAGTTTTCTTTCCTTTTGCAGTTTCTTCGTATGCAGAAACCAATTTAGAAAGCATGTCTGAATTGGTATATAAATCTTCAGAAGACTTTACCGTATAATCTCCATTTGCTCCTACTTCTAATGATGTTAAACCAACATTATAAGAATATAAGTTTGCGCTTGCTAAGTATTCATGATCAATTAAATGCTGAATTGTTTCTCCAACAAATAGCTCTTGATAATTCTCATACATTGGCAACTTAATGTTAGAACTTAAAGGAGTTGCTGTTACACCAAGGATAAAAGATTCATCGAAAAATTTAAATATTTTTGTAAAAGAATTGTAATGCGCCTCATCCACAATTACCAAACCTATATCAGAAATATCTAGCTTGTCATCATTCAACCTATTTTTTAAGGTCTCCACCATGGCTACAAAACAATTAAAATCGTCTTGATCATCTAAAACAGCTGTAGAGTTAATGATTTTGTTAGAAACACCAAATTCTTTTAACATCTTAGATGTTTGCTTACTCAACTCAATTCTGTGCGTTAAGACTAAAACTTTCTTTTTAAAAGTCTCTAAATAACGTCTTACAATTTCAGAAAAAATTACAGTTTTCCCTCCTCCTGTAGGTAATTGATATAATAAATGGTAATCTTTGGGTGCATCTTTAAATCTTCTAAAAATCTCTTGAAGTGCATCTTGTTGATATCCGTATAATTCTTTACCTACTTTCTTTACTGAACTGTCTATTTCTGCCAAAGGAATATGAATTTAGGCTACAAAAATAAGACTTAAATAAGGTTTAATGCAAGTTTATGCTATATAAATCTCGATAAATTTGTAATTGTGATGTCATAATGTGATACATTCTCTATAGAAACACCATTTCTAACCACAATTAGTTGAGGAGATTGATGCATTACTTGAAACGTATAACCTACTTCATCAGAAATACCTCTGTAATTTAATAAATCTAAATAATAGACTTTTAAATTTTGATGTTCTTCTGTAAAAAGTTTTTCAAATTGCTTAATTACCATACTACTAATTCCACATCTAGTAGAATGCTTAAAAATTAAAACAGCTTCTGTTTTAGATTGATTTTTAATTTCTTCTAACTGACCTATATCAGTTAAAGGAATCCAATTTATTTTTAAATTTGATTGAGAAGTTGCTTTATCTTCTTTTCCACCAAAAAGACCACTAAATATACCCATTCTATGTTTTCTATTGTTTGTTTTGGCAAATATAAGAAACTTTAAAGTGTCAAATAGTCAGTTAACAAACGATTAATACCGACAATTTGACTCTTTTTAAGAAAGATATCGTGTTGGTATTGTAATTGCTTTTTGTTGAATGAAAATAAGAATTTAATCATACTAAGGAGCTTGCTTTCTAGTAAAAAAAATAAAATTTAGAAAATGAACTTTAACAATTATACCACAAAATCGCAAGAGACCATACAAATGGCGCAACAGATTGCGCAAGGTTTTGGTCATAATCAAATTGAAAATGAGCACATTTTTAAAGCTTTAACACAAGTAGATGAAAATGTTTTACCTTTTCTTTTGAAAAAATTGAACATCAATATAAATATTGTAACCCAAATTTTAGACAAGCAACTAGAAAGTTTACCTAAAGTTTCTGGTGCAGAATTAATGCTTTCTAGAGAAGCTAGCAAAACCCTAACAGAAGCAGCAGTTATTGCTAAAAAAATGAAAGATGATTATGTTTCTATAGAGCATTTAATTCTAGCTATTTTTAAGTCTAAAAGCAATATAGCACAGGTTTTAAAAGACCAAGGTGTAACAGAAAAGCATTTACAAGCAGCCATTGATGAATTGAGAAAAGGTGAAAACGTAACTTCTCAAAGTCAAGAAGAAACTTATAATTCTTTAAACAAATTTGCTAAAAATTTAAATCAATTAGCACAAGATGGCAAGTTAGATCCTGTAATTGGTAGAGATGAAGAAATTCGTAGATTATTACAGATTTTATCTCGTAGAACCAAAAACAATCCAATTTTAGTTGGGGAACCTGGAACTGGTAAAACAGCGATTGCAGAAGGTTTAGCACACAGAATTGTAGATGGTGATGTACCAGAAAACCTAAAAGGAAAACTTATTTTTTCTTTAGATATGGGTGCATTAATTGCAGGAGCAAAATATAAAGGTGAATTTGAAGAACGTTTAAAATCAGTAATTAAAGAAGTAACAAGTGCCGATGGAGATATTGTACTTTTTATTGATGAAATTCACACGTTAGTAGGCGCCGGTGGTGGAAATGGAGCCATGGATGCTGCAAATATTTTAAAACCAGCTTTAGCGCGTGGAGAGTTGCGTGCAATTGGTGCAACTACGTTGGATGAATATCAGAAATACTTTGAAAAAGACAAAGCATTAGAAAGACGTTTTCAAAAAGTACAGGTAAATGAACCAGATACGGAAAGTGCTATTTCTATTTTAAGAGGTATTAAAGATAAATATGAAACACACCATAAAGTACGTATTAAAGATGAAGCGATTATTGGTGCTGTAGAATTATCGCAACGTTATATTACCAATCGATTTTTACCCGATAAAGCGATTGATTTAATGGATGAAGCCATGGCAAAATTGCGTATGGAAATCAATTCTAAACCAGAAGACTTAGATGTTTTAGACAGAAAAGTGATGCAGTTAGAAATTGAAATTGAAGCCATTAAACGTGAAAAAGACGAAACCAAGTTAAAATCTTTACGTTCTGATTTAGCAAACCTAAAAGAAGAACGCAATGAAATGAATGCAAAGTGGAAATCTGAAAAAGAGGTTGTAGATAATATTCAGAATGCAAAAGCTACCATAGAAGATTTAAAAATGGAAGCGGAAAGAGCAGAACGTGATGGAGATTACGGTAAAGTTGCCGAAATTAGATACGGGAAAATGCAAAAAGCCCAAGAAGATTTAGAAGTTTTCCAAAAAGTTTTGTCTGAAAATCAATCTGAAAAATCTTTAATAAAAGAAGAAGTAACCTATGATGATATTGCAGAAGTAGTTGCTAAATGGACAGGTGTTCCGGTAACAAAAATGATACAGTCTGAGCGTGAAAAATTGTTACGATTAGAAGGTCAATTACATAAAAGAGTGGTTGGGCAAGAAGAAGCAATTATTGCGGTTTCTGATGCTGTTAGACGTTCTAGAGCTGGTTTGCAAAATCCGAACAAACCTATTGGTAGTTTCTTGTTTTTAGGAACCACCGGAGTTGGTAAAACTGAGTTAGCAAAAGCCTTGGCAGAATATCTATTTGATGATGAAAATGCCATGACGCGTATTGATATGAGTGAATATCAAGAAAAACATTCTGTAAGTAGATTGGTAGGAGCGCCTCCGGGATATGTTGGGTATGATGAAGGTGGTCAATTAACAGAAGCTGTTAGAAGAAGACCATATTCTGTAGTGCTTTTAGATGAAATTGAAAAAGCGCATCCAGATACTTTTAATGTATTGTTGCAAGTTTTAGACGAAGGTAGATTAACGGACAATAAAGGACGTGTAGCTGATTTTAAAAACACGATTATAATTATGACCTCTAACATGGGAAGTCATATAATTCAAGAGAAATTTAGCGATCCAAAAGCAGATTTAGACGCCGTAACTGAGTTGGCAAAAATTGAAGTTTTAGCGTTGTTAAAACAATCTGTAAGACCAGAGTTTTTAAACAGAATAGATGATGTAATTATGTTTACCCCTTTAAACAAGGAAAACATATTTGAAATTGTAAAATTACAAATAGATCATTTAAAGAAAATGATTGGTAAACAAGAAATTACGTTAGACGCAACCGATGAAGCTATTACATATTTGGCTGAAAAAGGATATCAGCCAGAATTTGGAGCAAGACCTGTAAAAAGAGTTATTCAGAAAGAGGTATTGAACCAGCTTTCTAAAGAAATTTTATCAGGAAAAATAACCACAGATAGTATTATTTTAATTGATGCTTTTGATGATCAGTTGGTGTTTAGAAATCAGTCTGATATGGTTGAGAATACATAATTTTTGTCATGCTGAATTTATTTCAGCATCTAAAAGCAAGAACCTGAAGCAAGTTCAGATTGATAACGAATAATTTTAGGTCATTTAAAAAAAGCGGTGTTTTAAAAAACACCGCTTTTTCTTTTTTAATTATATTCGTTTTTCAAATCTACTCTTATGAAAAAGTTTTTATTCCTTTTTGTTTTTGCTCTTAGCCTCTTTTGTTCTTGTTCTTCAGATGAAACAACCACCTATTATTTAATTCGTCATGCAGAAAAAGACAGAACAGACAAAACAAATAGAAATCCGGATTTGAATAAAAACGGACAAGAAAGAGCAAATAAATGGGCAGATCGTTTTAAAAGCGTAAACTTTGATGCTATATATTCTACCAATTACAACAGAACCTTACAAACAGCAACACCTACTGCTAAAAGTAAAAATTTAGAAATATTAAAGTACAATCCTAATAAAATGTACGATTCTATTTTTCAGCAAGAAACAAAAGGAAAAACGGTTTTAGTGGTTGGACATAGCAATACTACTCCTTCTTTTGTAAACAAAATAATAGAAGAAAAAAAGTATGAAGATATAGACGATCATAACAATGCTAATCTATACATTGTTACCATTTTGGGTGATAAAAAAACAAGTGTTTTAGAAACTGTAGAATAACCTTTTTTAAATTTGAAAAAACGATTAAATGCAACTAGTTAACAAACACACTTAGCCCTGATTACAACATTTGTTTGAGCTCTTTTTTATTCTTTTTCTGAATAAAAAAAGCGAGTGACTTTCGACTGCGCTCAAGATAAACTCCTAGGAGGAAATCGCTTCAAAAAAAAAGTAAGACTATTTAGATTACTCTAAAATCTGTACTTCAATATTTTCTAAATTAATTTCCGACAATTTTTTAAGCTCATTTTTTTCAAAAGCTTTATCAATATCAGTTAAAGAAATTTCTTTGTTTAAAGGCTTATAATTATCATAATTCACAAAACGAATTCCGTTTTTTAAGACTTCTTTGTTTATCGCTCTAAAACGTTTTCCTCCATCATTTGTGTGGTAAGAATATGCTAAATAATCAACTAAAAAATCTTGTTTACCTATCCAATAAATAAAAACATCTTCAAAGTCTTCTCCTCCTCCATTTTCAGAGAAAGTAACTTGTACTTTATAATATTCTTTTCCTTTTACAGTTGCTGATGGCAATAACTTTTTTATAACCGCTTTATCATTTAAACCAAATGGTAAAACAGAAAAATAATGAACAGAATTTACTGAATTGGATAAAATATTAGAGATTGAATCGTTTACTTGATATGGAACCCCATTCACTAATCTTCTAAATCCGTCATTACTTAAAATATCAGAAATAAATCCTAATTTTTCATCTTTATACTTTCTTGTAAGCTTAAAACTTCCATTAGGTTTTCTATTTGCAATATATTTTTTGTCTCTAAATTCAAAATTAATTTCGGAATTACCTACTTTATCTGACCCTGATGAAATAATAGCTTTATCTATAACTTGTTGTGCAGTCAACTTGTTTTCAGAAGGTTTACAAGAAATTAAAAAAGCTAAAAAAAGAATTGGTAAATATTTCATGGGTTGTTGTTTTATTGGGTGGATAATAGATTTCAAAATTACATTTCTTTGACCAAAGTAAAAATGTATCTTTGTTAAAATTATTTAAATTAAAATCAGTCAATGGCTGTTCAGAAAAACATAAACATAAAAAACAAAAAAGCTCGTTTCGAATTTGAAATTCTAGACAAATACGTGGCTGGAATTCAATTAACCGGAACAGAAATAAAATCTATTCGTCTAAGTCAGGCTAGAATTACAGAGAGTTTTTGTGAGTTTAATGACGGTGGAGAATTGTTTATTGTAAATATGTATATTCAAGAATACATGTTTGGTCATCACTTTAACCACAAACCAAAAAGTGAGCGCAGATTATTAATGAATAAACGCGAATTACGTTCTTTAAGAAAAGACGTTGAAGCTAAAGGAAATACTATTGTTCCGTTACGTTTGTTTATTAATGATAAAGGTTTTGCTAAGTTAGAAATTGCTTTAGCCAAAGGAAAACAAACGCATGATAAACGTGAAGTTCTTAAAGATAGAGACAACAAACGAGATTTAGCACGAATAAAAAAGAGTTTTAACGGATAATGGATTTTTTAAAGCTAATTCGTTATAAAAACCTTTTTATGGTTTTATTGACAATGGTTTTAACCAAATACGCGTTGATAAATTCTATTTTCTTTAGTCACATTAGTATAAAAAACTACACTTTAATTCACACCAAATATTTAGGAATTACTTTAACGCATTATCAATTTACACTACTTGCATTTAGCATTTTATTGATTACCGCTGGCGGATATATTATTAACGATATTTTTGATATTGATGCTGATAAAATAAACAAGCCTTTAAAGGTTATTATAGGAGCGTCTATTTCTAAAAAGAAAGCCTGGATTCTTTACTATGCTTCGAGTATTTTAGGTTTACTTTTAGGGAGTTATGTATCTTTTACAACAGAAAACAGTGCATACAGTTTCTTTTTTCTAGGGACTATTTTATCGCTTTTTTTTTATTCTAAATACTTAAAAAAAACACTACTTATTGGCAATCTAATAGTTTCTGTACTATTAGGTTTAGTGATATTTATAACAGTATTATTTAATGAACCTAAAGCAAATAGTAGTAATCTTCTAGAAGTATTTAGCAACCTTGGCACAGGCCTTCGATTACTTTTAATAATGATTACTTACATCGTTTTCTCTATATTAACCAATCTTATTAGAGAAATCATAAAAGATATCGAAGATATAAATGGAGATTTAAAAATAAAAGCAAAGACTTTACCTATTCTATTCGGAAGAAAAAGAGCTTCTAAAGTCGCTTTTTTCTTTAGTGCCGTTTTATTGGTGTTTTTATTGATTGTACTTCAATCATTAACGAACGAGTTTGTTCTTTTAATTTACGGAATTGTATGTATTCTACTTCCACTACTCTATTTTATGTATAAATTATGGATAGCAGAAACAAAAAAAGAATTTTCTAAACTAAGTACCTTAATGAAGATAATTATGCTTTTTGGTATTGTATCAATGCTTTTATTTAGATTCATAGACTCATAAATTAAAGGAATTTTAGAAAGTAACTTTAAATACAATTACACAAATACGCAGTTCAACAATTACACAATTTATATGTTAAGAGAAAAATTAAAAGAACACAACGTAATATTAGCTTCAAAATCTCCAAGAAGGCAACAATTCTTTAAAGACTTAGATATTAATTTTACAATTCAATTGAAAGAAGTAGAAGAAATATATCCACCAGAATTAAAAGGAACGGCAATAACAGATTTCTTAGCTGATTTAAAATCGAAAGCATTTGTTAATTTAGCAGACAATGATTTGTTAATTACCTCTGATACCATCGTTTGGTTAGATGAAGAAGCCTTAGGAAAACCAAAGGATGAAGAAGATGCCTTTAATATGTTACGGGCCCTATCTGGAAAAAAACACGAAGTAATCACCTCAATTAGTATAAAGAGCAACCATTTTCAAAAAATATTTAATGATATAACTACGGTTACATTTAAAGAACTATCTGACGAAGAAATAAATTACTACATTAAAAACTACCAACCTTTTGATAAAGCTGGAGCTTATGGAATTCAAGAATGGATTGGCTTTATAGCCATTGAGAACCTAGAAGGCAGCTATTTTAATGTTGTAGGTTTACCGGTTCAGAAACTCTATAAAGAGTTAATGAGTTTAAAACCTCAAACCTAAATAGACTGCTTTACAAAAGTGTAAAAACCTCAATACAAAACATATGCATTACTTAAAAACTAGGTGCTACTAAAAAAAACACCAAATTATGATTGTAAAAGATAATTTACCACACAATCTCATTAAACCTATTGTTTTCAGACACTTATAAACAAACTACTTTTGCACCCGCAAATTAAATCATTTATGAAAACAAGTAATCAAAAAATAAAAAGCAAAGTTGGAGTTCCAGCAAAAAATTTAAGTAACACAATTTCTACAGTCTGGAATTTAAAAAGACGATACAGATAATTAAAAACACATAAATATTAAAAAACAAGCTCTTTTCTATGAAAAGAGCTTGTTTTTTTTGCAATACTTAAATACAAAAACTTCCATTATGTATTAAAAACACTTCTAGGTTGACTAATTTCTTAGTATCTTTATAAAACTGACTGTAAAAGAAAATAAATAGTTAATACTATACCTATTTGGCAATCTATTTTAAAAAACAATATGGTTTTACAAAAAATTAACCTTTCTAAAAGCATTTATTCCTATTATTGCAGAATGCAAAGACTATTATATATTTTGTGCTTATTCGCTTCTTTAAGCACATTCTCTCAGAACGACTCCATTCGTGTTAAAACTTTAAAAGGGCAAATTATACATGCCGAAACTAAAAAAGCTTTAAGCGCTGCTCATATATTAAATTTAAACAGCGTACAAGGTACAATTACAAACGATAGAGGTTTTTTTGAAATACATACAAAAGCGAATGACACCATTCTAGTTTCGTATTTAGGATACGCATCAATAAAGCTAAAAATTACAAACGATTTATTAAAAGGAAACGAATTATTAATTGCGCTATATGAAAAACCAGAAGAAGTTAGAGAAGTTGTTATTAAATCTACCCAATTAATTGGTGTTTTAGAAATTGATGTAAAACAAGTGCCTAAAGATCGATTTACAAGAATTAAAATTAACGGATTACCACAAACTTATGAAGTTGGTAAACCTAAAGGAAAAGACTTCTCCTCTCCTATTGCTGCTTTATTTCAACCCGTTGATTTCTTATACAATCTCTTCGGAAAAAAACCGAAGCAATTAAAAAAATTACAAAAACTAAAGAAAGAAGATAATTTACGTAAAATGTTATCTGGTAAATTTGACAGGGAAGTAATGATGGAATACCTGCAAATGGACAGACAAGAACTTACAGAACTCTTAACAGACTGTAATTACTCTGAATATTTTATTAAAAAAGCTTCAGATTTACAAATGATAGAAGCGGTATTAGATTGTTATGAAAACTACAAAGCACTAAAAAAAGGAAAGATTGAGCGAGATAAAATTCCTGTAAAGGATTAATATTAAAAACATTCAATTAAAGAACCTAACCGTAATAGCTTGGTCATATTAAAGAAAACCTTGAGGCATTGCTTCAAGGTTTTTTAATTGAAAAAAGCCGAAAACAATATTGCTTTCGGCTCTAATCAACTATTAAAAACTAACTAAATACTAAACTAAATATAGTTATACTATATTTATAAGTATACGCTCTATTTCTTTATAAGCACCTTTTAAATGCACTTATTATTACTACCTATTTTATTTTTCAAGTATAAACTACATCTGTAAGACTTAGAAAAGACATAAAAGTTACATGCTAAAATTGACTTTAACAGAACTTTAAGATTTTTAAAAATGATAAAAAAAAATCCAGCTTCCGCTGGATTTTTTAATAATATCATAAACTATCTTATGTTACATTTTTACATCACTATTGATTTCCTAAAATAATAGGTAAACCATCTTTACCAGAACCTATAACAATTACCTTACTGTTAGGTGATTTAGATAATTCTAAAGTAGCACCGATTCCTTTTTCTTGTAAAATTTTATCTGTTAAAGAAGCACTTAAAATTTTATTTGCAACAGCTTTACCTTCTGCATCAATTTTTTGTCTTTCTGCCTCTTTCTTCGCTTTTGCTAATCTAAATTCATATTCTAAAGATTCTTGCTCTTGCTTTAACTTCGTTTCAATTGCAGTTCTAATAGTGGTTGGTAACTTAACATCTTCAACCAAAACTCTTTTCACTGCTAAAAATTGATCTTTTAAAACGATTTGAATTTCATCTAAAATCTCTTGCTCAATAACATCTCTTTTACTAGAATATAATTGCTCTGGAGTATAACGCCCAACAACGCTTCTTGCAGCTGCATTAATTGCAGGATCTAACAATTCACGTTCATAATCCTCTCCCTTTGTTTTTATCAATTTTCCTAAATTAGAAAATTCAGGTTCGTACCAAATAGTACCATTTACTTTAACTTCTAACCCATTAACAGAAAGCACATTCATTTCTGTAGAAATAGCTTGCTGACGCACTTTTCTTACAATCATACGATTCCAAGGAGCTACAATCTGAAAACCTTCTCCGTATGTTTTTTCTGTATTAATACCATCTCCTAAAGCTTCAAAGACAACTCCACCTTCTCCAGGCCCAATAGTCACTGTAGATTTAGAAAATAAAATAATTACTACTACTGCTAATATGATAAAAAAAACACCTCCCTTAGGAAACTTTATATCTACTTGATTATTCGCCATACTTATTGTTTTTGATTAACAACAAATTTACAATTTAACTTTGTGAAACACAATATATATAATTTATATCTTCGTTGAAAAAGGTTAATAAATAGGGAGTAATTCAATAAAAACAAATCCTTCTAAAAAATATTAATCTAACCTATCTTTCACATATTCTATCTCTGTCTTTCCATGCTTTTTAGGGTGTCCATTTTCATCCAAAGAAACCATAACAATCTTCTCAACTTCAATAATTGTTTTCCTAGTCAATTTATTTCTAACGCTACAAGTTAATGTAATAGAACTGTTTCCAAACTTTAAAACATCTATACCTATTTCAATAATATCTCCTTGTTTTGCAGAACTCACAAAATCTATTTCAGACATGTATTTTGTAACCGTTCTTGTGTTTTCTAATTGAATAATAGCATAAATAGCTACTTCTTCATCAATAAACTGTAATAACTTACCACCAAATAATGTTCCATTCGGATTTAAATCTTCTGGTTTTACCCATTTTCTTGTGTGAAATCTCATATTAATTTTTAGTTTTAAATTTTTCCATAATATTTTCTAACAAACCATTCTACCGTAAATAAACCAATTACAATGAATAAAATCCATTTCCAATCTATTAAATTTTGTTCTTTAACAATAGATTTCTGAGTTGTATAAAATGTTTTATCCTCTAAAAGGGCCAATTTTAATTGAGCTACTTCATTTTTAAAAAATAATTTTCCGTTTGTTTTATCTGCTAACTTTAAGAGTTTCTTAGAATTTGCATTGGTAAATTGTTCTTCTATTTGAGTTTCTGTAATTTTAAATTGACCGTATTTATTAATATTCTGACCAATAACAGTAACTTTATAACTATAATTCCCAGAAGCAAGATTTTCAATTTCTGTTTGATAAGAATTATGCATCAATGAAAAAGGTCTTTTTATGACCTTTTTAGTTTCCTTATTAGTTATTGTAATTTCTAACGCAGCCCTTGCATCAAATAAATAATTTTTATCCGTATAAAATGCTGATATATCAATAGTTGAATTAGCAGGATATAAAGATTCTGCATTTACCTCTAATCGATTTCTCTTTTTATTGGATGCTAAATATTGCACTATATTTCCTATAAATGCATCAAAATCTTGAAAGGAACTTGAGTTTAAAAAACTAGCTGCTCTCCATTTCCATAAACCTTCTCCGAATAACACCCCAAATTTATGATTGTTCTCTTCTAAAGTTGCCAATAAAGGTTGTTTAGTTTCTAATCCGTTTATATTTTGATATAATAATGTTTGATGCTCTCTAGAAATTGCAACCTCTCCAAATTGATCTTTAAGCGGAGGAAATTGATTAAAGCCAATATCTTTTTGTAAAAACGTTAAAAAAGAATCATTAAAAAATGCACCATAATTTTCTGTTTGATTGATCGTTTTTTTTGAAAAACCTAATTGTTGTTTATTGATAAAACTCCAATCTGTATTTACCCCAGAAATTAAAAAACAATTGCTATTATTGGTTTTAATTTCATTTATAATTTTATTAAACTTATTATTTGGTTGATTCAATATAATTAATTGATAATCAATTATTTTACTTTTAAAGTCATCAACTAAAAAAACATCTACAGAACGTTGTTTATTACTTTCTATTGATTTTTTCAAAACTCCTAAATCAGGATGTAAAACAGATGTTAAAACAAGTACTTTTGTTTGTTCATCGATTACTTCTACAGAGAAATTTTTGGTATTATTCTTTGTGTTTTTCTCCCCCTCTATCTTTCTAATTGATGCGGTGTAATATTGCAATCCCTCTTTGTTTGAAGTTAAATTCGCAGCAATCGTTTTAGAGTTTTCTTTTGTTGAAAATTGTATTTTTTTAGTAAAAATGGTTTTTCCGTTTTTATATATTGAAAATTGTGAAGTAACATCTTCTTTTCCTTCGTAATTCAACAATACCTCAATGGGGAATTTATTTTTTATATAACTGTATTTATTAACATTTAACTGACTTATTTTTAAATCTTTATACTGAACAGTATCACCAAAAACAATAGGATATATTTTTTGTTTCGAATTGATAAACTCATAATCATTACCAATCGTTTGGTTTCCGTCTGATAATAAGATTATTGGTGCAATTTTATCCTCATATAATTCATTTACAGCTGTTATCCCTTTAGATACATTGGTTTCGTTCTCTATAAAAGAAAGTGAATCTAAAGACTTTACATCACCCCCAAAACTAAAACTATTAACATCAAATTTCTCGTTAATGCTTTTATCATTTTTAATTTCTGCTAAAAACGTTGTCATACTCTTCGTTTCCTTAAAAAAGGGGATAGATTTAGAATTATCAACAAGAACAGCTAACACAGGCTTTGTATTTTGATTTTTCGTTTTCTTTATCGTAGGGTTTATCAATAATAAAAGCAATAAAAAAAGACTAACCGCCTTCAAAAAAAATAATAGGAGATTAATTTTTGGCTTCTTTTTATTCTTAAAAAAATACTGAAAATAGGCTACTAAAATACTCAGTAACAAGGCAAGAATTATATATAAAATGAGTTCTGTTTGCAATGATTTATTTTTAAGCTGAAAGATATAAATAACTATTTAAAAACGAATGCTATTTTTTAGAGTCTTTATATGAATTATCAATTTTAGACTTGTACCAAATGTTTAAAATTAAACCACCAATAATTAAGGCGATTCCTAAAAAACTGTAAAAAGTATAAATTTCTCCAAATAAGAAAACGCCAAAGGTAGCTGTATAAATAACCTCAAAATATTTAATTGGTGCCACTATATTTGTAGAAGCTGTCTGAAAAGCTTTGGTCATAAATACCTGTCCTATATAACCAAAAACACCTAAAAGCAATAAAAACAACCATTCAATTCCTTTAGGGGTTATCCAATTATTTATAGAAAGCAAGCCTCCTAAAACAGTGGCAAACATCATAAAATAATATACAACTACAAGTGGATGCTCACTCTTCCCTATTTTACTGATAAGTACATATACCAACCCACTAAGTACCGAAGCTAGTAAAACCAAAATTAAACCCGTTGTATTTAATTGATGATCAAATCCTTTTAACACAAAAACACCTACAAGTGAAATTACAAAAAAGAACCATTGTAAAGGTTTAATTTTTTCCTTCAACAAAAACACCGCAAAAATAGCTGAAAAAACTGGAGCAATATACCTTATAGAAACGGCAGTACCAATAGATAAATACTTTATAGACATAAAAAAAAGACTCATTGAAGTGGTACCTGCTATCGCTCTTAAAATTAGTAATTTATTATTTTTACCAATCATTGGTATTTTATATTTTAATAAAAAAACAATCGTAAAACAAAGCGATCCTAAAGACCTAAAAAAAACAATTTCAAAAGTATGAATACCTTTTAAATATTTTACAGTAGAATTCATGCAGGCAAAAGCTAAGGTGCTTATCAACATGTATTTTATAGCTCTTTTTACTTCCAAAACTAATCTTTATTTATCTGCTATTTTATGTGGCTTTTTTAAAGTTAAAGAACCTATAAATAAAAAACCTAAAAAAGGGATTAAAATGTAACTTACATAACTGTAGCTTCCCAAAGCAGTAAAACAATAGCTAAAGAAACTAGGGGCCAATGCACTTGCTATAACCAAAAAACTCATTATTTTACCTGTTATAGCTCCTAAATACTTTCTTCCAAAATAACGAGGCCAAGTTACAGCATTCACAACTGCAAAAAGCCCACTACAAACACCTAAACCTATAATTAACAAATAGATTCCTATGGAGTCATCTAATAATAAAAGACCAACAGCAGCTATAATTCCGCTAAAAATCATGATAAAAAGATAAATTTTATGTTCAATATAATCACTTAGAATATTAGCTAATGTAGAAACAGAAATAGCTATGATTGAAATTGGTAAAAAGACTGCAATTGCATCGGTTTTATTATAACCTTGTGTTTTAAAAATTGAAATTACATGAAACGTAAAACCTGTACTAAAAAAGCTAAAAAAAGCTAAAGACAAACCAAACATCCAGAAAGCTCTTGTTTGCTTTGCTTCCTCCAACGTAAAATTAACTTCTAGAATTTCAACTTTCTTTTTTTTACTTTTCTTTTTAGAAAGAAAACCATCCGGAATTAAACCAAAGTCTTCTGGTTTATTTCTATAAAACTGAAGTATTAAAAAACTAAAAATAAATAAGCTAACTGCTAAAATTTGCCAACTTACCTCCCATCCGTTTTCATCAATTAAATAATTAAACAAAATTGGAGAACTCGAAAAACCTAAAGAAACAGCAATACTACTTATAGAATTTACTTTACCTCGATTTTTATCAAACCACATCATTACCATATTTCTAGAAGCCATAGTAAGCACTCCTTGTCCGCAAAAACGTACTAGAAAAAATAAGAAACTTAGCAATACAAAAGGAATTACCCAAGATTTTATATTCAAAAAAAGTTTAAGAGTATCACTAATCCCTTCTGAATATGAAAAAATAATTAACGAGATTGCTAAAAAGGATGCTGCAAAAAAAGCAACATAACGTGCTCCGAATTTATCAAATAATCGTCCTGCTTTTGTTACAAAAAAAGCACTTAGCAAAGTACCAATTAAATACGCATTGCTAAATTGATTTCTAGTTAAACCTAAGGCATCTTTAACAGGATCTGTAAAAACAGAAACGCCCACAGTTTGACCAGGTATGCTGAATAATATACCTATACTACCAAAAATTAAAACCACATATCCGTAGAAAAATGGCCACTTTTTAGGATTGATAAAAGAATATTTATTAGAATTCATCATTTAATTTACACTACTTTCTTTTTCTTGACGTGATAAAATAAACACCTGTTAATAAAATAGCCGAAGCAATTACAGACTGCGTTGTTAGGTGTTCATCTAAAAAAAACCACCCCATAAATAACGCTATT
Organism: Polaribacter sp. Z014; assembly: GCF_023555435.1. Lineage (NCBI taxonomy): Bacteria > Pseudomonadati > Bacteroidota > Flavobacteriia > Flavobacteriales > Flavobacteriaceae > Polaribacter > Polaribacter sp. Z014. Next base: position 42,009 of record NZ_JALCZP010000007.1, on the reverse strand, counting down.
ACAGGATTTACATAAGCAGAAGTTGATACTTTTTCTGTAGCTACTTCTTTTAGCAAATAATTAAAGGCTGTAAAAGCAATAACTCCACCAAAAACAATAAGCATTAGCATAGAAACCTGAACATCTGTACTCCAACTTAGAGGAGAGCTCCATGTTTCATTAAAACTTAAACTCATAAACATTAAAATAGTACCTGCCACTAACATTTGATAGCCTGTACTTACCATAAAACTTTTTGGCAAATTTGCTTTAGAAACAAAAACACTACCATAACTCCAACTTAACACACAAGTTAAAATCATAAAAGTTCCAAGCAAACTTCCTTCAGAAGTTCTTAATTCTTGCTGACTCACTAATAAATACATTCCAAAAACACCCAAACCAACACCAATCATCGATTTCTTTTGAAATGGTTTTCTATCAATCAATCGTAATAAAAACAGTACAAATAAAGGTTGCGTAGATGCTAATAAAGCACCATAGCTACTATCTACATATTTTAAAGCCCAAACAAAAACACCGTTTCCATAAACTAAAAAGAAAAAAGATGCAATACCCGCATTTAAAAGTTGCTTTCTAGAAATGGATAAATTATGCTTTAAAAGAACTGCAAAAAACATCATTAATGCTCCTGCTGTTAAAAAACGAACTGAAGCTAAAAAAAATGGAGGAAGCTCTGTAACAGCTACTTTATTAAACAAATAAGTAGATCCCCAAATTACATAAATGGAGATAAATGCTAAAACGATTAATAATTTTGACTTTTTCAAATAAATATTATTTTTGAAACCAACGATCCTCGAGGCAGAGCCATAGAGATATTTCGCTGGTTTCATTTTGATTTTAGAATCAAAAACCAAAAAATCTGTATTTTAGATTCCCGCCTTCGCGGGAATGACAGTTTCAATGGAAACCTCGAGGCAGAGCCTCGAGGAATTCTTTTCGATTAAAGCTAATTTAAGCCAACAAAGATAATTGATATTTAAAACCTAAAGTCATTTTAAATGAATAGTTCTAATTGTTTTTATCATGTTACTAAATTTTTAAATACAATCAGCACCAATAATTAATTAAGCAAATCTATTAGCCGTTAAACACTGCAAAATAAAATTAAAATTGATGGTTTAAATTCCGAAGTTTATGGTACTCATCTTAAACAAACTAAAAAAATAGGAAGCAAAAAATTAGAATATCACACTAGAACAAAATTTAATTTTAGTAAAAACGAAAACACCTTATAAGTTCTTACTTATAAAGTGTTTTATAAAAAATCTACTCTGCTTTCTCTGAACCTACCAAATCTTTTATAGAAATATCATTTATAAAAACATCTTTAAGAACAAAATTCCCATTATGTATATAAACCATCCCATAAGTTGTATTCTCTTTTACCGTATCTCTCCTATTCATTCTCACTAAATCTTCAGCAGGTTTCGCTTTAAATTCTTCCATATAAAAACGATCAAAAGGTAAATTAAAACTAACAACCTTTCTTCTTTTATTATACCAATTTGTTTTAGCAATTACATAATCGTTCGGTATCGATAGTTTTACCTTACTAACGGTTTTTAATTTGGCAAAACCAATACTGTCCTTAAAATAAACATAAACTTCTTGTTTTCTTTTCCAAATAGAATCCTCTGTTTTAAACGAATTTATCTCATAATTCATTCTAATAAACTTACCCCTAAATGGATCATTAGGATCTATTGGCTGTGTTATAAACTTATAAAACTTCCCTGCTTTTAAAGTTTCTTCTTGATCATACATCATTTTTGTTGGTACCGCTAATTGCATAAGAACCACCAATAAAAAAAGTATAAATATTATTTTTTTTGATTTCATTTTTTATTTTTTTAGCGTTTTACTTTGTTTCTTTAGCATTAAATAATTGGTTACAAAAAAACCTGCCCCAACAATTATAAACAATAAACCTCTAATTATAAATGTCATTTCTGTATCTAAAAAACGACAAGTAATTAATGCAGTAATAATTAGTAAACCATAATTTAGAATAACAAAACTAGCTTTATCCACACCTTTTTTTACAATACTAACTCCTAATGCCAGCACTGTAATATTAACCAAAGCAACGGTAATTCTAGTATCTAATGACTGAGTGGCATAAAATAAAATCATTAAAAAAGGAATGAATTGAAAAATATTATTAAAATTAAATTTTGAAAATGAGTTGTTTTTTATCAACATATAAAGTGTACTTAACATTAAAAAGCCCCCAATTAACAGTTCCTTATTACCTAAAAATGAAATTTCAAAATCTATGTTCCAAAAACTTTCAAAACTAACCATAAGCATTGTTATTACTAAACCTAAAGAACCAATTACTAAAAATCCATTCTTAGAAACACGTAAACTTCTAAAGCTTTTTAATTGTCCTACATTGTAAATAAAACCTAATAAAAATGAGTATAAAATTACATCTAATCGGTAAACAGTATTTAAGAAAGCTCCAAAAACAATAATTAAACTTAAAGGAAACAACCAATTTAAAATAGCTGTAAAATTAGTAGTTAAATTGTTTTTTAAATGGTAAAAATATTGTGGCAGCAATAAAACAAATAGCAATATATAAAACCATGGCACTTTAGTTTCACTAGAAAAGCTATACCCTAAACTGCAAGCATAGACCGTTGCAAAAATTAAGGTTAATAATAAAACTCCTTTAGATTTTAATAAATAAATTAAGGGCAAACACAACAATATCCAAGAAAGTAAAAAGGAACTTAAATTACCTGGAATGTTATAAATTTGACTAATTAGCGAAATACTAGAACCTACTGCAAAAAACAAAAACACTCCAGAAGATTCTAACCATGTTTTAGATTTTTCTTTTAGTATTGAATATCCTACAATAAACTGACCAACTACAAGTGGTGAAAAAGCTAAAATAGATTTTACCGTTTTAGAAAAATCATCCCAATTGTGGGCTAATATTAATATAATTCCTAACCCTATTAATAAACTCCCCAAAACACCAAAAATGGTGAATAAGTTGTTTGAAGAGGATTTTGAAGCTGATCTTGAATTGTAATAGTTTTCAATTTTTGATGCTATTTCTTTAGAAATAACTCCATTCTGTATCAATTCTGGAAGTTCTTTTATAAATTTTGAATCCATTTCATTTTAATTTTTATTAAAAATACTAATTTTAAACCCCACAAGTCGAAACTTGTGAGGTTTTGGCTCTCTAAAACCATTACTAAACTAACTTTTCTCTTCTTCTGTTTTGTTGTTGATAAAATCGATATCTCTCGTATTCTTTTGTACTGTAATGGCTCCAAATAAACTTAATAGGAATGAAATTCCGTAGAAACCTTTTTCACTTAAAAGCAAATCTGCATTTCTAAGCCCTATAATTAACAAAAGAATGGCCGCTATAACTACCACCCAACTTATTCCGTAATACATTTCACTTACTTTAATCTCTTCTGCTTTGTCTCTTACCGCTTTTTGCAAAGAAATTACGGCATAAATACCCATTAAAAGAATAGAAAAATAATACCCTTTTTCATTCAATTCCATAGAAGCATTCCATAAACCGATACAGTAAGAAACCAGACCAATCATTAAAACTCCCCACGAAGCGCCAATATAAGCAGAAGTTGGTTTTGGATTTAACTCATTCTTTACTTTATTCTTTTTACTTACTTTTTTAGTTTCTTCATTAATAGAAGATGTTGTTTGATAATTCATAATATTTAGTTTAATAATTATGATACAAATTTGCGACTCTTTTAAAGTTCTGAGAATTCAATTTTAAACAATTACTGACGATATAAAATATAAAAAATTATTTATATTCTATTATTTAACTATATTTACAAGACATTTACTGACGATATAATGATAAATTTAAAAGAAGTATTAAGTACTTTTACAAAGGAACAACAACAAGAATTTCTTTCTTTTCTCCATAAAAAGAACAAAAGAAAAGATGCTAAAAACGGCCAATTGGTTACACTTTTACTAGAAGACAATGCATCTTCTGCTGAAATTTCTGATAAATTATACGGTAAACAGAATAAAGTAGCTTTACACGCACTTAGAAAACGTTTGTTTCAATCTCTTATAGATTTTACAGCAAACACAAGTATGAAAGAAGAAAATTCTATAGATATTCTTTTAATAAAAAACATTCTTTCTGCCAGACACTTCCTAAAGAAAGAACAAATAAAAGTTGGGTATCAAATTTTAGACAAAACCATCATAATTGCAAATGAGTATCAATTATTTGCAATTTTAAATGAAGTTTATCATACTAAAATTCAATATGCTCATTTAAACCCAAACTTAAATTTAGATCAATTAATTAGTACTTTTAAAGAGAACCAAAATCGACTTATTTTAGAAGATCAACTAAATATTGCCTATGCTAAAATTAGGACATCATTAGCCAATTATCACAAAAACAAGTCTAATATTGATATTAAAGAATTGATATCCTTTATTTTAAAAGAACAAAATATTACAATTTCAGATACTTTATCGTTCAAGTCCTTGTATCAAATTATTCAGATAACCAGCATATCTTCTGCTCAAAAATTCGATTATTATAATATTGAAGAATTCGTTATTGAAACCTATCAAATTATTCAAAATCATACATCCAAAGACAAGCAACTTAATTATCACTTAGAGGTTTTGTATTTAATTGCGAACGTACTTTTTAGAAATAAGAAGTTTAATAAATCTCAAGAATACTTAAAACTGATGCTTTTCTATATGAATGCTGAAAAGAAAAAATATTATAGTGATTTTATTCTGAAATATGATTTACTGCATGCTCTAAACTTAAATTACACAAATAAACAAGAACAAGCTATTGCTTTATTAGAACCTTATATCGATAAAAAAAACACAGATCTTGTTGCTCAATTAGACTTCTCTCTTTCATTAATCGTTTTTTATTACCAGCATAAATCCTTAGAAAAAGCTCAAAAATTAGTGTCTAAATTTTACCATACCGATAAATGGTATATTGAAAAAGCAGGTATTATTTGGACCATCAAAAAAAACTTAATTGAAATTTTATTACAAATAGATTTAGGAAATATAGACTTGGTAGATTCTAGGTTAAAAAGCTTTAAAAGAAACTATTTTACGAATCTGTCAGAAATTAATCAAGAAAGGGTAATTACTTATTTAAAGTTAGTAGAAATCTACTATAAAAATCCAGAGATTGCTATCACAACCGAATTTAAAGAGAAAGTAGCAACTTCTTTTAGTTGGATAAACAACGAGAAAGAAGATATTTTTATGATGAGTTTCTTTGCATGGTTAAAAGCAAAAATGACCAAGCAAGATATTTATTTAGTCACTTTAAATTTGATAAATAGTTAAACAATAATACTTTTCTTATTTCAATAAAAATAAATCATTTGGCATACTAATTGCTTCTTATAATTTTAAACAAAAAAACCTACACTATGAAACACATCTATTTATTACTTTTAATTCTTACCAGTTTATTATTATACAATTGCAGCAAAGACGACAAAGAAATAGATGTTAGATATACCGTAGATGATTTACAAAAAATTCATGGAAACGGTTCTAAAACATGGAAAGTTGAGGCTTTTTACAAAACCTATGAAAATGATTTACTCAGCGAATTTAACGACTGTTATACCGATGATACGTATACTTTTTTCTACGATAAAAACGAAGCTCAGGTAACGCTTGGTAATAATTCTTGTTACTACGATAATCCTACAGAACAAGACGGGCGTTTAACTTATAATTTCTACGAAGATATAGGTGAAATTTTCATCAATATTTCTAAAGGAGAAAGTCTTGATGAAAATTTTAGAACTGAACTTACTATTCTTGGTTTAACAGAACTTAGTGAAACTAGAATGGTTTTTACAGCAGGAGAAAATCCTTATTATGGAAAAACTATAGTTTTCACATCTGTACCATAAATCTTTCAAAAAGCGTTATTTATGTCTTCCTATTAATTCTTTTTCAATATCTTTTAACGTAAACCCTTTTGCTTGTAACAACATTAAATAATGGAACATTAAATCTGCTGACTCATAGATAAATAATTCATCGTTATTGTCCATTGCCTCAATAACAGTCTCCACTGCTTCCTCTCCTACTTTCTGAGCAACTTTGTTAATTCCTTTAGCGAATAAACTTGCTACATAAGATTTTTTAGTGTCTTTATTAGCTACTCTTTCTGTAATAACGTCTTCTAAAGTAGAAAAGAAACCATAATTAGATTTGTTTTCTTCTCCCCAACAAGTATCTGTTCCTTTATGACATGTTGGCCCATTCGGATTTACAGAAACCAACAAAGTATCATTGTCGCAATCTAGTTTTACATCTACTAAATTCAATACATTTCCGCTTTCTTCACCTTTTGTCCAAAGTCTATTTTTAGTTCTAGAAAAGAAAGTAACTAATTTTGTTTCTTGCGTTTTTGCAAACGCTTCTTCATTCATATACCCTAACATCAACACATTTTTTGTGGTTGCATCTTGAATGATTGCGGGTACTAATCCGTCGTTGTTTTTACTAAAATCGATATTCATAATTTTATTTTTATACTATATTGTCATTTCAAAATGAGCTTTCTCAGAGATTTAGATTCCTTCTTCTTCCGAATGACATTCTTTACATTTTATATTCTAACTGGTATATTTTGCTTTTTCAACTCCTTTTTTAACTCTAAAATAGGGATTTCTCCAAAATGAAAAACACTTGCAGCTAATGCAGCATCTGCTTTTCCTTCTTTAAACGTATCTGCAAAATGCTGAATTGTTCCTGCTCCTCCAGAAGCAATAATAGGTATGTTTAATATTTCTGATAAATGTGCCAAAGCTTCGTTTGCAAAACCTGCTTTTGTACCATCATGATTCATAGACGTAAACAAAATTTCTCCTGCGCCACGATTTTCTACTTCTTTTGCCCATTCAAATAATTTAATATCTGTTGGTATGGTTCCTCCTGCCAAATGCACAAACCATTCTCCGTCAATTTGTTTGGCATCAATAGCAACCACCACACACTGACTCCCGAATTTTTCTGCCAATTCATTAACCAATTCTGGTCTTTTTACAGCAGATGAATTGATAGAAACCTTATCTGCTCCCCATTTTAACAACTCATTTACATTTTCTACAGACGAAATTCCACCACCAACTGTAAACGGAATATTTACTTGTTCCGCCACTTGATGCACCATTTCTATCATGGTTTTTCTACCTTCTAATGTTGCAGAAATATCTAAAAAAACCAATTCGTCTGCACCTAAATCTGCATATTGTTTTGCTAAAACTACAGGATCTCCTGCATCTATTAAATTCACGAAATTAACACCTTTTACAGTTCTTCCGTTTTTAATATCTAAGCAAGGTATTATTCTTTTTGTTAACATTTTTTATAGCTTTTGGCTCTTGGCTTTTGGCTGTTCGCAAATAGCAAACTGCTGAAAGCTAATTGCTATTTTTTTAATATAAATTGCTCCAACTGTTTTAAGCTGATTTTATTCTCATAAATTGCTTTTCCAATAATAACACCTTCACAACCATTTTCTGCCAATTTAGGCAATTCATCAAAAGTTGAAATTCCACCAGAAGCAATTAGTTTTACGTCTTTTACTTCGGATAAAATCTGTTGATAGATATCGAAACTAGGTCCTTGTAACATTCCGTCTTTAGAAATATCTGTACAAATAATATACTGAATTCCTTTTTGTTGATAATCAGCAATAAAAGGAATCAATTCTAAAGAACTCTCTTCTTGCCAACCATTGGTAGCAATTTTTCCTCCTGATGTATCAGGATAAAAATCGGCACCTAAAATAATTTTTTCTGAACCATATTTTTCAATCCAACTTTCAAAAATTTTTGCATTTTTAACAGCAATACTTCCACCTGTAATTTGATTTGCTCCAGAATTAAAAGCAATTTCTAAATCTTTATCAGATTTTAAACCACCACCAAAATCAATTTTCAAATTCGTTTTAGAAGCAATTTGCTCTAATACTTTATAGTTGATAATTTCACTTGCTTTTGCACCATCTAAATCTACCACATGTAAATATTCGATACCTGCAGCTTCAAATTCTTTGGCAACTTCTAACGGATTTTCGTTATAAATTTTCTTTGTGTTATAATCTCCTTTTGTTAAACGAACACATTTTCCGTCTATAATATCTATTGCTGGTATTATTCTCATTTTTTTGGCTTTTACCTTTTGGCTAATAGCTAAAAGCTAAAAGCGAAAGACTTTTTTTTATTTATTTAAAGCAGTAACTTGAATTTCAATTTTCATTTTTTCATCAATTAAAGCTGCAGAAAAAACGGTAGCTGCTGGTTTTACATTTCCCATATATTTTTTTAAAACTGGTAATGTTAATTCAAAATCAGACGCTTTTGGTAAAATATAAGTAATTCGTACTATTTTATCTAAACTAGAACCTGCTTGTTCTAAAACAGCCTTAATATTTTTAAAACATTGCTCAGTTTGATTGACAACATCATCTGCAATGGTCATATTTTCATAATTAAAACCGGTTGTTCCAGATACAAAAACCCAATCTCCTTCTACTACTGCTCTTGAATAGCCCATTACATCCTCAAAAGGAGAACCTGAGCTTATTAGTTTTCTTGCCATATTAATTCTATTTTATAAATTTAAGAAGTTTTGTAAAATCTTACTTCCTTCTACACCACTCTTTTCTGGGTGAAATTGTGTACCGTAAAAATTATCTTTTTGCAATGCAGATGCATATTCAAATTCATAATCGGTTGTTGCAATCGCTTCATCACAATTTTCTGCATAAAAACTATGCACTAAGTACATAAATTCTTTTTCTTTAATGCCTTTAAATAAATCAGATTTTAAATCATAAACAACATTCCACCCCATTTGCGGAACTTTTACTGCTTTAGAAAACTTCTTTACATCTACATCAAAAATACCCAATCCTTTTGTATCTCCTTCAGACGAAGATCTGCACATTAATTGCATTCCTAAACAAATCCCTAAAACAGGTTGTGTTAAAGTAGGAATCACTTTGTCCAATCCGCTTTCTTGCAACATTTTCATAGCAGAACTTGCTTCTCCAACTCCAGGGAAAATCACTTTATCCGCAGCTCTTATTTCCTCAATATTATTTGACAAAACAGCATCTACCCCTAAACGTTTAAACGCAAACTGAATACTTTTTATGTTTCCTGCTCCGTAATCTATAATGACTAATTTCATTCTTTAGCTTTTGGCTTTTGGCTATTAGCAAATGGCTAACAGCTAAAAGCAATTTTATAACACACCCTTTGTTGATGGTAAAAACATTTTGTTTGCGTCTCTTTTAACCGCCATTTTCATTGCTTTTGCAAAAGCTTTAAAAATTCCTTCTATTTTATGATGCTCGTTTGCTCCTTCTGCCTTAATATTTAAGTTACATCTTGCACCGTCTGTAAACGATTTAAACAAATGTAAAAACATTTCTGTTGGCATATCTCCAATCATTTCACGTTTAAAATCAGCTTCCCAAACCAACCAAGGTCTTCCACCGAAGTCAACAGCTGCTTGCGCTAAACAATCGTCCATTGGCAAACAGAATCCGTAACGCTCAATACCTAATTTATTTCCTAATGCTTTGTTGAACAACTCACCCAAAGCAATCATGGTATCTTCTATAGTGTGATGCTCATCAACCTCTAAATCTCCATCCACTTTTACTGTTAAATCCATAGCACCATGACGACCAATTTGATCTAACATGTGGTCGAAAAACTTAACTCCTGTAGAAATATCATTTTTACCAGAACCGTCTAAATTTAGTTTGATGTAAATCTTAGTTTCATTGGTATTTCTAGTAATTTCGGATACTCTATCTTCTAATTTTAAAAACTCATAAATGGTTTTCCAATCTGTGGAAGTTAAAGCGATACAATCTAAAATTTTTTGTTTAGAAGTTTCAATTTCGTCTGCACCTAATTCTGGATCTTCAGATAAAAAGATTCCTTTTGCTCCTAAATTCTTAGCCAATTCCATGTCGGTAATTCGATCACCTAAAACAAAAGAGTTTGCCAAATCATATTCCTCAGAAAAATACTTGGTTAACAAACCTGTTCTTGGCTTGCGTGTTTCTGCATTTTCATGTGGAAACGTTTTATCGATACAAACATCAGAAAAAACAACACCTTCTTTTTCAAAAGCAGATAGAACTTTATTTTGTGCTGGCCAAAAAGTATCTTCTGGAAAAGAGTCTGTACCCAATCCATCTTGATTGGTTACCATCACCAATTCGTAATCTAATTCTTCGGCAATTCTTGCCATGTAACGAAAAACCTTCGGATAAAACTCTAACTTTTCTAAACTATCTAATTGATAATCTACAGGCGGTTCTAATACTAAAGTTCCGTCTCTGTCTATAAATAATACTTTTTTCATATTGTAGCTTTTCGCTTTTGGGTTTAAGTTTTTAGCAAAATGCTAAAAGCGAATAACCAACAGCTATATTTATTTTATTGCCTTTAAAGCTCTTAATAATCTTTGATTTTCTTCACAAATCCCAACACTTATACGCAACGTATTTTCACATAAAGGTTGAGTTGTTCTATTTCTTATTACCACACCATATTCAATTAATTGTTGGTAACGTTTATTCGCATCATCTACCTTTAACAACAAAAAATTACCATCTGATGGATATACCTTTTCAATATAACTATCACAACCTTCCAATTCTTTTTTTAGACGCTTTCTTTCACTTATCAACTGAGAAATTTCGTTTTCCACTTCGTCTATTTTTTGCAATCGCACAATTGCTCTTTGTTGGGTTAATTCATTTACATTATAAGGTGGCTTAATGTTGTTTAGAATTCTAATGATTTCTTTGGAAGCATAACAAACTCCTAAACGAATTCCCGCCAAACCAAAGGCTTTAGATAAAGTTTGTGTAATGATTAAATTAGGAAATTGTGCCAATTTTTCTAACCAGCTTTTTTGCTCAGAAAAATCGATATACGCTTCATCTATAACCACTAAACCATTAAACTTAGTTAGCAATTCTCTAACAGATTCAACAGAAAAGCTATTTCCCGTAGGATTGTTTGGAGAACACAAAAACAAAATTTTACTATTTGCATCGGCTTCCTTTAAAATCTGACTCACTTTTGGTTGAAAATCACCATCACTTAACAACACCGTTCTATTTTCAATGGCATTAATGTTTGCCAACACAGCATACATACCATAAGTAGGAGGCAATGTAATTACATTGTCTTTATTAGGTTCGCAGAATGCTCTATAAATTAGATCTAAAACCTCATCACTTCCATTTCCTAAAAGAATATTTTCTTTATCGATTCCTTTAATTTCTGACAACAAATCTTTTACTTTATTTTGTTGTGGATCTGGATACCTATTGACACCATTTTCGAAAGGATTTTCATTAGCGTCTAAGAAAATCATTTCGGTAGTATTGGCATCTTTATACTCATCTCTTGCAGAGGAATATGGTTTTAGAGATTTAATGTTTTCTCTAACTAAGTTGTTGATGTTAAAGTTTGTTTTCATACGTGTTCTTTTCTAAACCTCACAGGTTTAACCTAATTTAAATCCTTTAAGCGAATTGAAACTGCATTTTTATGCGCATCCAATCCTTCTGCAGCTGCCATTAATTCTATTGATTTACCAATAGTTTGTATCCCTTCTTTAGATATTTTCTGAAACGTAATACTTTTAGTAAAACTATCTAAATTTACACCAGAATATGATTTTGAAAATCCGTTTGTAGGTAATGTATGATTGGTTCCAGATGCATAATCTCCTGCACTTTCTGGCGTATAATTACCAATAAAAACAGAACCTGCATTTTCTATATTATCTATATAAAAATCGTTATTATTTGTACATACAATAAAGTGCTCTGGGCCATATTCGTTTATCAACTCTAGCGCAATTTCATCATTTTCCACAAAAATAGACTTCGAATTATCAATTGCTTTTTGAGCAATTTCTTTTCTAGATAGGTCTAAAAGTTGTTTTTCTATTTCTAAAGAAACTTCTTTTATTAGTTCTTTTGATGTTGACACCAAAATTACCTGACTATCTGCACCGTGTTCTGCCTGACTTAATAAATCTGAAGCTACGTAACTAGCATTTGCAGAATCATCTGCAACTACTAATAATTCACTTGGACCTGCTGGCATATCAATAGCAACACCGTGTTTGGTAGACAATTGTTTAGCAACTGTTACAAACTGATTTCCTGGTCCGAATATTTTGTACACTTTCGGCACTGTTTCTGTACCAAATGTATACCCTGCAATTGCCTGAATTCCACCAACTTTTATAATTTTTGTAACTCCACAAAGATTTGCAGCAAACAAAATTGCTGGATGAATTTTTCCTTCTTTATTTGGAGGAGAACATAACACAATTTCTTTACAACCTGCAATTTGAGCAGGTATAGCCAACATTAAAACTGTAGAAAACAAAGGTGCTGTTCCGCCAGGAATATACAAACCAACTTTTTGAATTGGTCTTTTTTCTTGCCAACATTGTACTCCGTTTGCCGTTTCTACAAAAACTTTTTCCGTTTTTTGTGCTGTATGAAACTTGGTAATATTTTCTTTTGCAAGAATAATTGCGTCTTTTAATTCGTTAGAAACTAATGAAATTGCTTCTTCTATTTCATTAAGAGAAACAATATTATTTTCTAAAGAAACACCATCAAACTTTGCAGTGTATTTATGAATTGCAGCATCTCCATTTGCTTTGATATCTGCAAAAACCTCATTTACGACTCCTTCAATATCATCAACTGTTTTTGTTGGTCTCTCTAAAATTTGAGACCAATCTTTTTTTGATGGATTTATTATTGTATTCATGATTTTAATTTCTCCTGCAAGGTTTCTAAAACCTTGTAGGTATTTTACTTTTTAATTTATACTTACAAAGTACTTTAAACCTTGCAGTATGTTTACAAACTTGCAATTTGCGTTAGGGATTGTAGCATTTGTTTGAGCTCTTTTTTCTTTTTCAGAAAAAAAGCGAGTGCGAAAAGCCCGTTAAAACGCCCAAATAAAAATTATATACCTATAAGGTTCTGAAAACCTTGCAGGATAAAAGGCTAAATTAAAGCACCATTTTCTCTATAGGGCACACTAAAATACCTTCTGCTCCGTTGGCTTTTAACTCATCTATTATTTCCCAAAATTCGTTTTTGCTAATTACAGTGTGCACAGAACTCCAACCTTTTTCTGCCAATGGCAAAACGGTAGGACTTCTCATACCTGGTAATAATTTTAAAATATTTTCTAATTTATCATTAGGTGCATTTAACAACACATATTTAGAATTTTGTCCTTTTAAAACTGACTGAATTCTAAATTGAATTTTCTCTAAAATAGCTCTTCTTTCTACTGATATTTTAGAAGAAACCGCCAAAACAGCTTCTGATTTTAATAAAACCTCAACCTCTTTTAATCCATTTTTAAATAGAGTACTTCCACTAGAAACAATATCACAAATTCCGTCTGCCAATCCAATATTTGGGGCAATTTCTACAGAACCATTAATAACGTGTATGTCTGCTTTAATATTTTTTTCTTTTAAAAATTTCTTTACTGTTTCTGGATACGAAGTTGCAATTCTTTTTCCGTCTAAATCTTTTAACGAATTTGCATCAGAATCTTTAGGTACTGCAATAGAAACCTTACATTTAGAAAAACCTAAACGTTCTACAAACTCAATATCTGCTCCTTTTTCTATTAAAACATTCTCCCCAATAATGGCTGCATCTACTACTCCATCTTTTAAATATTGAGGAATATCTCCGTTTCTTAAATAGAAAACCTCAACAGGAAAATTTCTTGCAGCTGCTTTTAATTGATCTTTACCATTGTCTATAGAAATACCAATGTCTTTTAAGATTCTCATTGAATCTTCATTTAATCTTCCTGATTTTTGTACTGCAATTCTTAAATTACTCATTTTTGTTTTTGTTTGATGCCTGAGCAAATACGGTTTAAAATTAAAAAACCCGTTTGATTTGCTCAAACGGGTTTATAAATATCTTGATTTTATTCAATACACTTTTAAATCGCTTGACTGCAATTGTAAAAATGATGATGATGGTTTTGAATAAAAGTCATGTCTTGTTTATTTCTATGCAAATATCAAAATTTTATTTCTAATTACACAAATAATCTGATAAAAAAATCATGAAAATAAAATATTTATCAATTTTTAAATATTTGTTTAAAATTTATATTCCTTTTAATTTATAATTCCTTTTTAACTTTTACATACAAACACCTATTTTTGCAGCCATGGAAAACATTAAACAGGTTACAAAAAAATTACAGCGTGCAGTTGCAGAAGCTATTCAACAATTTACAATGATTGCTGAAGGAGATAAAATTATGGTTTGTCTTTCTGGCGGAAAAGATAGTTATGCCATGCTGAATATGTTATTGTATTTTCAGAAAGTAGCGCCTATTTCTTTTGATATTGTAGCAGTTAATTTAGACCAGAAACAACCAGGTTTTCCAGAGGAAGTATTACCTACTTATTTAAGTAATCTAAAGGTTGATTATAAAATTATAGAAAAAAACACCTATAAGATTGTAATGGATAAAACACCCGAAGGTAAAACAACTTGTAGTTTGTGTTCTCGTTTGCGAAGAGGAACTTTATATGAAGCTGCCAAAGACTTAGGTTGTAATAAATTGGCTTTAGGACATCATAGAAATGACATTATAGAAACCTTTTTCTTAAACTTCTTTTTTGCAGGAAAAATGGAAACCATGCCTCCTAAATTTAAAAATGACGCTGGTGACATTGTTGTTTTAAGACCATTGGCTTTTTGTAAAGAAAGTGACATAGAAGAATATGCGAACTTTATGGACTTCCCTATTATTCCTTGTAACTTATGTGGATCTCAAGAGAATTTACAACGCCAAAATGTAAAACAAATGATAGCCGATTGGGAAACTGAATTCCCAAATAGAAATGCTATTATGATGAATGCTTTGCAAAACGTATTTCCTTCTCACCTTCTAGATAAAAACTTATATGATTTTGAAAATTTGGAATCTAAAATACCCGAAAATTCCTTAACCGATTAAGCTTCAAACAACTCTTTTTATCTAAAAATATAGACTTATTTTCTTTGATTTTTACCTTAAAATTAGTAACTTAGCTTAGTGCTATTTCTTTAACCTCAATTAAAGAACACGGCAATTTATTATGAACTAAAATCACGAGATATGAGCCTTCTATCAAACAATGTGATTCCTGGAAATCACGGAAAAGTATTCGAAACAAACGTAGTAGATAATTACGATTTACAAAGAATAAAAAATGATTTATTGCTTGTAGACGGAATTAAAGATGTACTTATTGATGCACAAAAATTTCCAAAAGAGTTTACTGTGCATACAACAAAATTAGTAGCTATTAAAGAAATTGAAGCTGTAGTGTTACATTTAGGTTTTCATGCAATAGAGAGAGCCCTTTTTAAGCTTTAATAACAGTTTTTACAGCAACTAAATTGATGTCATAAAAATTACGTAGAAAAAGAACTAAACCTGTCATAAACTTTTTTATACACCTCACCTTACTAAGAATCTATAATCACTAGAGCATAGACAATATACATATTGATAAAAAACTAACTATTTGGTAAAAGTGTTTGTATTTTTTGAAGTAAATCTTTAATTTCTTTTACAGAATTTAAATTTTCTTTTACAGGCATCGTACTTTGTCTTTCTATTAACTGAACTGGAATTACCATTTTAGAAATATTACTTTCATTTTTTAATTGTATCAAAATTTGCTTTACAGCTTGTTTCCCTATTTCTAAAAAATTTTGATGAACGGTTGTTAACGGCGGATTGTAATACGCACTATTTATAGTATCATCAAAACCCGTTACTGCTATTTGCTCTGGTACGGCATATTTTTGCTCTGCACAAGCCCTTAAAGCACCCAATGCCATTTGATCATTCCCTACTAATAAAGTATCTATTTCTTGAGGCTGCAAGAGTACTTTTGTGGCTTCATCATACCCACTTTTAGCACTCCAATCTCCTGTTTCTACAGTTACAATTTCTACCTCAGAGGCTTGTAAAACATCTAACCAAGCTTGTTTTCTTAAATTTGCAGCGTGCGAATGAGCGGGTCCATTTAAAAGCGCAAATCTTTTTCTTCCTTGTTTCAACATTAACTCTGCAATTAACGCAGCGCCTTTGTAATGATCTGCAGCAACCTGACTCACGTTTGCTTCAGGAGAAACATCAATAAACAAAAAAGGTAAATGCTCATGTTTCGCTACTAAGTTTTCCGCCAAATCTTTTTGTACGGGTAAATTTACAAACACAACGTCCACTTGTTGAGATTTTAACTCTCGTATGGCTTTTTCTAAGTTTTTCTCTTCAGAATTTGAAACAGCAATAGATACCGCATAGCCTGCCTTTTCACTTTCTAAGCGAATTCCATTGACAATACTAGAAGCACCTTCCATGGTCATTTCTAGTGTTATGATCCCAAAAATTTTTGCTTTTTTACGCACCAAAAGTTGCGCTCCTTTATTTGGTACATACCCTAATTGATCAATTGCTTCCTGAACCTTTTTTAAGGTATCTAAATTCACTCCTTTTCCTCCATTAGTAACTCTAGAGACTGTTTGAGTGGAAACCCCTGCTAATTCTGCAACTTCCTTAAATGTTACCTTTTTATTCATAAACAAACCTTAATTACAACAAATATAATTGTTTAAAAATTACAATGTCTTATTCATAGAAAAATCTATACCTGTATAGAATTACAACAAGTATAGATTTTACAACTATCGGGGGGACTAAAAAAAAATTAACTTATTATATTTTCACTACAAAACCTCCTCCTGGAGCCATACGCACTGTAAACGTATCTTTTATATTCTCTGTTTTTTTCACAAAATCAACTCCATTCATATCTGCATTCGGCCCATCTTTAAGCACAGTAGCACTTCCAGATTTCCCTGTAATTTCTTTTATATTGATTGTTATTTCACGAGCATCCCAGTTATTTAAACCACCAATATACCAGTCATTTCCTTTTCTACGAGCCGTAATAATGTACTCTCCTATTTTTCCATCAACAGTAATAGTTTCATCCCACGTAGTTGGAATAGAAGCAATAAATTCTGTACTAACCGGATTTTTTTCATAATTCGTTGGGGTATCACAAAGCATGTTTAAAGGAGAAAAGAATATTACATACTCTGCAAATTGATGCGTACGTGTACCTTGACTCATTGGTTTTGAGAAGTTAGGAGCATATTGAGTTTCTACTTCATTGGTAATAGTATTTAAAGCCTTTACTGCATTATTCATAGCACCTTGCGTATAATCTACAGGTCCAGAAATCATTCTGATAAACGGAAACGTAACATCATAGGTAACTTGATCACATTCTTTTGGTTGCCATTTCATTTGCTCTAAACCATGCACTCCTTCAAAATTTAAAATATTTGGATAGGTACGTTGTAAACCTGCTGGTTTATAAGTTCCATGAAGATCTACAATTAATTTATATTTTGCACACATTTTCGCAGAACGCTCGTTAAAATACACCAATTCCTGATCATCACCATTCATAAAATCGACCTTAAAACCTTTTACGCCCATTTCACTATAATGCTTACAAACCTCTTCCATATCTTTGTCAAAAGCATAATAACCAGCCCAAAGAATAATATCTACATTACGTTCTTTTCCATATTCAACTAGTTCTTTGATATCAATTTCAGGAACAACCTGCATTAAATCGTATACTTTATTAACCGACCAACCTTCATCTAAAATTACATATTCAATGCCATTTTTTGAAGCAAAATCGATATAATATTTATACGTTCTATTATCAATACCCGCTTTAAAATCTACACCTTCTAAATTCCAGTTATTCCACCAATCCCAAGCAACTTTTCCTGGTTTAATCCAACTTGTATCACCAATTACATTTTTAGCAGCTAATTTGTAAGACATCGTTGTATTTGCCAATTCCACATCATTTCTTGTTACAATTGCCGCTCTCCAAGGAAAACTACGTGGTGCATTTACTTTCGCAATAAAAGGATGTCTACTTTTTACAATTACCTGAAGATTATTATACCCTGCGTGTTCTTCTACATCATCTCTTAAAGGCGCAAAAAAAGCATTCATTGTATTTTTACCAATACTTGTGGTTAAGTACATTCCTGGATAATTTCTTAAATCACTTTCTGTAATGGTAATACGTTTTTGATTTTTAGATTCGATACTTAAAGGCAAAAACATTAACCTATTTTTATCTAAATCAGAAATTTTAGAACGTGTGTATTGATTTTCAAAAGATTGAAAAAGTTGATGCTCCATAGTTCCCGGAGAATACACATACGGTACTGTAGTTTCTACATCGTGTGCAAACTTATATTGCGCTTGCTCACTCACCACTTCATAACTTCCTTTTTTGGTTGAAGCAAAACGATACGCAACACCATCATTATAAGCTCTAAACTCTAAACTCCAATGATCATTAAACGTTATAGTTACAATATTGTATTCATCTTTTACCGTTTTAGATTTGTAAAAATGAGCATTGATCACATCATTTACTTTCGCTGTTTTAATGTTCTTTATTTTAGAACCTAGTCCCCAAATAGTTCCATCAGACAAAGTCATAGAAAGTTGAGAAGGCTCTAGTACTTGCACTCCGTCTTGTGAAATAGTGTAATAGATAGATTTACCTATGGTTACTTCTGCCTGTGTTTTGCCATCAGGAGATTTTACGATAATTTTTTTATCTGCCGCAGACATAACAGATGCGCCAAAAAGAATTAATAATGCTGCTGCCATTATTGAAAATGTATTTTTCATGATTATAAATTTTAAGTTAATTGTTGTTTATTCTATTTTTTAAAGTTGATTTACCACCAGATTTCAAATTGTAATCCATAGGTAAATCCGGAAGTGTTATTACCAAAAGGAGCACCATTAGGCGTATTACCAATCAGTCCTTTTAAATCATTGCTCCAAAAAGCGTAGGTAACAAACGGACGCAATACTGGGCGCGCGTAAAAACCTTTTTCTAACGAAAGCTCTGGTGTAAACGTTATTTTATCAAGATTCCCAGAAACATTTAATTGTTCGTTTTTTATATATTCATGCGTCAATTCTAAGTGTAATTTAAAATGATCACTCATATAATACATTCCTCTTGCTCCTGCAGTTAACCAATACAGTTTTTTATCCCTCCCTTGCAAATAGGCTTTATTAGTAGGATTAGCGCTATTGTATTCATAAGGCTTTGTTCC
Organism: Polaribacter sp. Z014; assembly: GCF_023555435.1. Classification (NCBI taxonomy): domain Bacteria; kingdom Pseudomonadati; phylum Bacteroidota; class Flavobacteriia; order Flavobacteriales; family Flavobacteriaceae; genus Polaribacter; species Polaribacter sp. Z014. The sequence continues at coordinate 22,685 of NZ_JALCZP010000007.1, read as the reverse complement.
GTAATCTCTCATTACAGCAGACAGAATACCATTTACCGCAAAAGTTTCTTTATCATCATATAAAAAGTTATTGTTGATTTCTAAAAAATAAGAACTTGCAATGTCATTTAAAACGATGTTATCATTTCCTGGATTTTCTTTTTCAGACATTCCAGACCAGTGATGTATTGGTATTGAAGCCCCTTGTCTAAATATGAGTGCCGTTGTATTGGTAATGTATTTCTTTTCATAGTCTAACCAAGAAATAACTGCAAAACCGTGTTTAGCATCATATTCCATGATTTCATTTTCTGCCCGATAACTATAATTTAAAGAGACATTCATTTTAAGCGTTTCACTAATTGGTAAATGCACATAACGTACATCTGCCGTATACGCTCTTAAGTGATCTTCTACACCATTTACAAAAGAAACATCCTTTCCTTTCTCTTGAAAAGCCCAAATACCGAATTTAATATCTTCATCAGTTCCTTTCTGAATCAGTTTTTCCATACCAAATCCCCAACCTCTTTGTCCTGGATTTACCCATTGTCTGTCTAACATATGTTCCGCTCTACGATCATAAAATCGTTTACCTGCCCAAATAACTTCTCCGTTTCCCAAAAAATTATTTGCACGCACATATAATTGTTCCGTTTTATTAAAACTCATTTGAGTATCCGTTCCAAAATCTTCATAAATAGAACTCATCCAAATAACATCTAAAGATTTCGATTTCTCTTCATCAAAATAATACGAATAGTCAAACTCTAACTCTCCATAAGTATCCGCCTGATTTCCCAAACTATATTTATTTTGAGCACCTGGCATCTGAAAATGCGCTTGCGTTTCTCCACCTTCACTTCGCCCAACACCTGTCCTTAAATAACCAGAAGTTTTAAACTTATGATTTCCTTTTTCAAAAATTGTTTGTGCTTTCATATTAAATGTTATCGCAAACATAAATAATACAAAAACAGACAATAAAGTTCTTTCTCCTACTCGGAAAAGGGATGCGTTAGATTGACCAACACACAACAAAACCTCACTAAACAAAGGAGATAACCTCTTTTTTAAGTAATTTAAATATAAATGTTTCATAATTGCTAGTTAATTGTTTACGCAAACATACGTATAATTACATGATTTTCAGTGTATAGAATAAATTATTTACGAAAACATTCTAAAAAATGTTTTCGTAACACAACCTACAACCAGTCTCACACCTCTACTAACACCACTAAACCATACTGTTTTTCTTAATATTATCTTAAAATTCAAAAGAAAACATCAAAATGTTTTTTTTATTACTAACCGATTGTTTAGATTTGCATCGTAGTTAGGATATCATGGCAAGAAAAAAAGAATATAATGAAGATGTAGTCGTTGAAAAAGCAATGAAACTTTTTTGGCGAAAAGGGTATGAAACAACTTCTATGCAAATGCTAGAAAAAGAAATGGGCATAAACAAATTCTCTATCTACTCTAGTTTTGGTAACAAACATGGTCTATTTCTAAAAAGCTTAAAATGCTACAAAGGAAAAGTAAATGCTGTTTTAGATAAATTTAAAAATGCTTCCAACGGAGTTGAAGACATTAAACAATTTTTCTACGATTCTGTAAGTTCTAATTTTAAAGGCGACGATATAAAAGGTTGTTTGGTAACAAATACCTATAATGAGTTTTCAGAATCTGAAGATGCATTAATTAAAGAAGAAATGAATTCTTTTATGAATAACTTAAAAGCGTTAATCATAGAGAAACTTAAGTTAGACGAATCAAAGGATATAGAAACCATAGAAAAACAAGCCAATTTTCTGCTTTTAGCCAAACATGGTTTAGCAGCAGCAGCAAGAGTAAATAGTAAAAAAGAAATTGAAGATTACATAGAAATGACCTTTAAAAACATATAAACATTTTTTTTACCCTAAAACTAAACGATTGTTTAGTTAATATTAACATAAATAATAAATTAAAATAGAAATTATGACCACATTAAAAATTCACAACATTGAAACTGCACCAGAAGCAAGTAAAGCATTATTAGAAACATCTAAAAAAGCCTATGGTATGATTCCTGGATTACATGGTGTATTAGCTGAATCTCCACAAATCTTTGAAGCGTACCAAACGTTACACCAATTATTTACAGATACTTCTTTTAATGCAGAAGAATTAACGGTAGTATGGCAAACCATCAACGTAGAACATGCATGTCATTACTGTGTTCCTGCACATACAGGTATTGCAAAAATGATGAAAGTAGATGATGCTATTACAGAAGCTTTACGTACTGAAACTCCTTTAGCAAACCCTAAATTAGAAGCTTTACGTACGTTAACTTTAATAATTACGCGTAATAGAGGACATGTTTCTCAAGAAGAATTAGATGCTTTTTATGCAGCTGGTTATGGTGAGAAACAAGTTTTAGAAATCATTTTAGGTTTATCCCAGAAAGTAATTAGTAACTATACAAACCACATTGCTAATACACCGGTAGATGCAGCTTTTAAAGCTTTTTCTTGGAGTAAAGAAAAAGTATAATATTCTTAAGAATATAAATTGAAAATAATTTAAACCTTCCGAATCTATCGGAAGGTTTATTCAGTATTAAAAACTATATTTAAAATAAAAAATATGATTAAAGTTTCTGTAATGTATCCAAATAGTAAAGACATTCAATTTGATGCAGCATATTATAAAAAAAGTCATTTACCAATGATTTCTAAAGCACTTGGTAGTGCGTTAAAAGGGTTGGAATTAGATTTAGGAATTGGAAGTAGAATTCCAGGAGAACCGGCTCCTTATGTAGCAATTGCACATTTATTGTTTGATGATGTTGCTTCTTTTAAAGAATCGTTTGGTCCGCATGCTGCTGAATTTGCTGCCGACATAAAAAATTACAGCAATGTACAAGGAGAACTTCAAATTAGTGAATTGATAACTTTTTAAAGATGAAAAACAACCGTAACATAAAACCGAAAGTACTTTTTTTTGATGTAAACGAAACTCTTTTAGATCTTACCAAAATGAAAAAACAGGTTGGTGACGCTCTGGGCGGAAAAGAAGAATTACTGCCTTTATGGTTTACAACGATGTTGCACTATTCTTTAGTAACATCCGCAAGCGGAGATTATAAACCTTTTGGACATATTGGTGCCGCTGCTTTGCAAATGGTGGCTGCTAATAATGGCATTAAATTATCCGAAGAAAATGCGCGCAAAGTAACTGTAACTGCTATGCAAAACTTACCTCCTCACCCAGAAGTAAAAGAAGCATTATTGCTATTAAAACAAGCGGGTTACAAATTAGTTGCGTTTACAAATTCATCTATCAAAGGTTTAAAAAATCAATTTGAAAATGCAGGGTTAACCGATTATTTTGATGAAATGTTAAGTGTTGAAGAAACTGGTAAGTTTAAACCTTTTACGGAGACTTACCTTTGGGGAGCATCAAAAATGGGTGTACATCCAGAAGAATGCATGTTAATTGCAGCACATGGTTGGGATGTATACGGAGCAATGAGTGCCGGTTTAAGAGCTGCTTTTGTAGCAAGACCTGGTCAACAATTATTTCCGTTAGCGCCCAAAACAGAAATTATAGAAAACGACTTAAAAAAAGCAGCAGATATTCTAGTAACTTATCAGTAAAAAGGCATTCAAGGAAACATGAAGATAAAAGAAGTCAACATAAAAAAAATAGCAGAACATTGCGTAGAAAATGTATTTAGAACAAATACAAATTTACCTGGTTTTGTGTACCTTAACTTCGGAGAAAATAGAACTTCATCTGAACTTAGGGCTATTATGGTTGCGCTAAAAAATGAATTATCCGCTTTTACATTAAGGAGATTCAATAAAAATTTAAGTTATCATTGGTTGGTTCGTTTTGATCAACAAGTTAGCACTCCTTTTCATGTGGATAATGCAGAAGCCCAATCTTTTTTAATGTTGGGTTACGAGCCAAGTGCGGTAGAAAGCGAATTGTATATTGCTGATTATTATAAATATGCGAGTGAAGATAAGAAGGCTTCAGAAGCGTATCTCAAAAATTTTAAGCCTGTATTTAAAGAGGATGAAGCTTTACTTACTCCGTATATTACCAAGCTAACATCATTTAACAAACATACATATAAGATTGTTTTAATTAATAATAGCAATCCAAAACAAAGTAGAGAAACCTTAGGTGTATTTCATAAAGCAAAAATTGTGAAACCCGATTTAAATAAAAGTAGAATAGTAAATTCAATGATTTTTAATATGTTATCAAAAGATACTAGTATTGAAGATAAAAAAAAAGAAAATGCTTTTTTAAATACTGATATTATAAGCAAATAGTAATTACTTTTTCGTCTTTTAAATAAAAGTCAAATTAGTAATTATAACTTTAAATAAGCCTAAAATAAACATAAAATTATGACACAAAAATTAAAAATAGACATCGTTTCTGATGTTGTTTGTCCGTGGTGTACCATCGGATACAAACGTTTAGAAAAAGCAATTATAGAATTGGATCTTCAAGATAAAGTAGACATAGAATGGCAACCTTTTGAGTTGAACCCAAATATGCCTGCAGAAGGTCAGAATGTAAACGAACATATTACAGAAAAATATGGTTCTACAACCGAGCAACAAAATCAATCGAAACAAATGATGACGGAAGCTGGCGAGGAACTTGGTTTTAAATTCGATTATTTTGATGACATGCGCATGGTGAATACCTTTGATGCACACGTTTTATTAGAATATGCGAAAAATTTTAATAAACAAACTGAATTAAAAATGCGCTTAACAGCTTCTTTTTTTAGCGAACGTAAAGACGTTTCTAAAAGAGACATCTTAAAACAAGCCTTATTAGAAGTTGGTTTAAATGCAGAAGAAGGACTTGCTAAATTAGACAATGAAGATGCACAAAACGAAGTAAGATTCAAACAAAATTATTGGAAAAATTTGGGTGTCAATTCTGTACCAACTATTGTCTTTAATAGAAAAAGTGCGGTAACTGGTGCACAACCTGTAGATACTTTTAAACAAGTACTTTCAGAATTAATGAAAGAGGAACAAACCGTTTAAAACTGCCAATAATTACTTAAAAATAAAAAAATGGAAGCAACAAGCAATAAAGAAACATTAGACGCATTATTAACCGAAAAACGAAATGAAGGTGCAGCAAAATTCACCAAAGAAAAGAATAAAATTTATGCAGACGGAATTACAAGTGTAGCGGATTCTGGTATACTTGAAAACGCTTTAAATGTTGGTGATAAAGCTCCTGATTTCAGCCTAAAAAATGCTTTAGACGAATCTGTATCTTTATACGATGAATTAAAAAACGGACCAGTAGTTTTAACATGGTACAGAGGTGGTTGGTGTCCGTATTGTAATATCACGCTACATTATTTACAAGAAAAATTACCAGAATTTCAAGAAGCAGGTGCAACACTTATGGCTTTAACTCCTGAATTACCAGATAATTCTTTAAATACATCCGAAAAAAATAATTTAGAGTTCAATGTTTTAAGTGATGTTGGCAATACTATCGGAAAAGAATATGGTGTTGTTTTTAAACTAACTGATGAAGTTGCCGAAATTTATGAAGCAGGTTTTGGTTTAAGTAAAGTAAACGGAGAGACCAGCAACGAATTGCCTTTAGCTGCTACGTACGTTATAGATACTAACGGAATTATTCAGTACGCTTTTTTAGATGCAGATTATAGAGAAAGAGCAGAACCATCCGCTATTTTAGCTGCTTTAAACAAGCTGAAATAACCATTGAACCCAAATAACTGATTCTTCTAATTCTCTAAGCAACAACAACTGTTCACTTACAAATTAACCAATTTAAACAAATATGCAAACTACCAAACTCCTCTTCATCGCTTTTAGTTTCTTCTTCTTTTCTTGTGGAAATAAAAAAACAAATTCAGAAAAAGAAACTCCAATTACCTTTAAAAACAAAGGCCATGAATTGATTTACAACACGGTTCAAAAAACGGGAAATTATCAAATGCTTGCAGCTAAAAAAGATGTGGTCTACTCCTACTCTTACCAAACGCCAGATGGAAAAACAGACATCTCTACAGAAAAATATATTTTTGACGGAGAGTTTTCTTACGGTGCCTATACAAAGCACGAAAGAACGTTAACGGACTTAGAAGGTAAAGTAGAACAAGGCTATGACGGAAACGAATATTGGTTAAAAAATAATGGCGAAATCATAACAGATTCTGCAGCCTTAAAAAAAGTTGCTTTTAACAGACCTACTAATTTTTATTGGTTCTGTATGATTCAAAAATTATTGGATCCTAGTGTACAATATCAATATATAAAAGAGCAAACAATTGAAGGAACTGCTTATGATGTTGTTAAAATAACTTTTGAGGCGAACCCAAATAAACCGCAAGATATATACCAAGTGTACATTAATAAGGAAACTAAATTGATAGATCAATTTCTTTTTACGGTAATGGATTTTGGAAAAACAGATCCTCTTTTAATGCAAATGAAGTATGAAAATATAGACGGAATCTTAATCCCTACACAACGTAAATACAAAGCCTCTAATTGGGATGCAGAAGTTACAGATGCTCCTTGGATTCTTGTAAACTGGACCAATATTAAATTTAATAACGGCTTACAAAAAGCGATTTTTAAAAAATAATTAAAATACTTGTAGTAATTAATTTAAACCATTTTATATAGATCCTTCAGGTTTTCAGAAACCTGAAGGTTTCTTTCATTTAAAACGATTCAAATAAAAAAGAATATTCCTTAAAAATTAAACAAATAAAGTCCACTTTTGTACAACATAAAAAGCGTCTATTCGTTTTAACCTTTTGGCATCATTTATGTTCATACACTAAAGAATAAAAAGAAATAACTTCATGAAAAAAATAATAGCAATAGTAGTATTAATACTTACCACTGTAAGCACTATAAATGCACAAGAATGGCATACTAATTTTAAGGAAGCAAAACAAATTGCATCAACAGAAAGTAAACCTATCATATTGGTTTTTCAAGGTTCAGATTGGTGTGCACCTTGTATTAAATTAGATCGCCAAATTTGGAGTACTCCTACTTTTAAACAATATGCAAAAGACAACTATGTAATGCTGCAAGCAGATTTTCCGAAGCGAAAGAAAAATGCATTGTCAGATGCTCAGACTGCCGCAAATGCCAAATTGGCTGAAATGTATAACAAGAGAGGTATTTTTCCTTACGTAGTAGTACTCAATGCAAATGGTAAGGTTCTTGGTGAAACAGGTTACAAGAAAATTACACCAGAAAATTACATTAAGGAACTTAATATGTTTACAAAATAAAGTGAAAAAAGTACTTACCTCCTTTTTATTGCTAATATCTATTGTTTGTGCAGCACAAACACCCTATAAACGAGTCCTCAAATTAATGGGAAGTCGTTTTGATATTACGGTTGTTGCCAACAATAAAATTCAGGGAGATATATACATCGATTTGGCGGTTGCCGAAATTACTAGAATTGAAAAACTTATTTCTTCTTGGGATACGCATTCACAAACTTTTTCCATCAATAAAAATGCAGGTATTAAACCTGTAAAAGTAGCTCCTGAACTTTTTAATTTGATTGAAAGAGCTATTCGAATATCAAAACTTACCGATGGTGCTTTTGATATTAGCTATGCATCTATGGATAAAATATGGAAGTTTGATGGCAGCATGAAAGCAATGCCATCAGAAGAAACAATAAAAACATCGGTTGCAAAAGTAGGGTTTCAAAACATTGTTTTAGATAAAGTACATAGTACTGTTTATTTAAAACTGAAAGGAATGAAAATTGGTTTTGGCGCCATTGGTAAAGGATATGCGGCAGATAAAGCAAAAGCGCTCCTTATTTCTAAAGGTGCTGTTTCTGGCATTATCAACGCCTCTGGCGATATGAATACTTGGGGAAAACAACCTGACGGAAAAGAATGGAAAGTAGCCATAACAAACCCAATAAATAAGAATAAAGTATTTGCTTTATTCCCGCTTAATAATGGTGCTGTGGTTACTTCTGGAAATTACGAAAAATACGTTAACTTTAATGGCAAAAGATACACACATATTATAGATCCAAGAACAGGATATCCTTCTACCGGAATTATAAGTGTTACCGTTTTTGCACCCAAAGCAGAATTAGCAGATGCACTAGCAACCTCTGTATTTGTAATGGGGAAACAAGTAGGTTTAGATAGAATTAATCAATTACCAAAAATAGAATGCATCATCATAGATGATAAAGGAAATATTACAACATCAAAGAATATAGAAATAGATAAATTATGATTAAAAAGTGTATAATCGCTGCATTGATAACAATTAGTTTTAGTAGTTGTGTGGTGCTTAAAGAATACGAAAAAGTAAATATAAACGACCCAGATATGGTGCTTTCTGAAAAAAAAGCAGACCGTAATGTTGCCACAGCACAAGCATACAGAGAAGCTGCCGTTGGTGCCAATGGAGGTAAAACTGGTGGAGGCTGTGGTTGTAATTAAGGAAACCCTTTTTTAGAAACCAAAGCTAAAATCAACATTTAAATTATCCCGCTGAAAAGCGGATTTTAATAATAAATTATTCTCAAATCAATTGAAAAATATAATCCTATTTATGTGTTTATTTGCTTTTGTAAAAGTGAATTCACAAACTAAACAAGACGCACCCAAAGTCTATAAAAAACGCGTGCTAGAAACTACCGAAGTAGATTTCTTAACAAGTTACTACTCTCAAGATGGTGATAACGCTGCCGTAAGTGGTGGTATTGGCTCGGAATCGTTAACCGATGTAACCGGAACTTTTGTGGTTTCTATGCCTTTAAACGATGACGATATACTAACTATAGATGCTGGTATTTCTGCATACACATCTGCATCATCTAGTAATATTAACCCTTTTGATGGTGATAACGCAGATCCTTTTCAGGCTTCTTCTGGTGCTTCTAAAAGTGATCTTTGGGCAAACATAACTGGTAGCTATACACATAGTTCAGACGATAGAAATGATATTTGGTCTACCAAACTAGCCATTTCTTCAGAATATGATTATTTTTCTTTTGGTCTTGGCGGTAGCTATACCAAACTTTTCAATCAGAAAAACACAGAAGTAAGTGTGCATGGTAATGTATATATCGATTCTTGGGAGTTGCTCTATCCTATAGAATTGAGAGAAGCTAACGGAGATAAAAATGATTTTAACATCAACAATTATACAATAACTGGTAATACAAATTACACGCCTACTTTTGTTCCTTTAGATGGCACCGCTAGAAACTCGTATTCCGTAGGTTTTGGATTTTCTCAAATACTGCATAAAAATGTACAAGGTTCTTTGGCTTTAGATTTTGTAAAACAGGATGGTTTGCTATCCACTCCCTTTCAAAGAGTTTATTTTAGTGATGTAGCAGATTCTTTTGTAGAGAATTTTCAGCTTGCTGATGATATTGAACGTTTGCCAGATGCTAGATTTAAAGTAGCTGTTGGTGGTCGTTTAAATTGGTATTTAAATGAAATTGTTACGCTTAGAACTTTTTACCGTTATTATTCTGATGATTGGGGAATTTCTTCTAACACGGCAAGTATAGAAATACCTGTAAAAATTACAGATAAATTTACCTTATATCCGTCATACCGCTATTACAATCAAACGGCAGCAGATTATTTTAAACCTACCCAAACGGCACTTTCTACGGATGAATATTATACATCTGATTATGATCTCTCTAAATTTACTGCCAATCAATTTGGTTTTGGGGTTTCTTACACCGATATTTTTGCAAAAGCACACATTCGTAATTTTGGTTTAAAAAGTATCGATTTAAAGTTTTATCAGTATGATAGAGATACTTCGTTTAGCTCTAGTATAATTACCGCAGGATTTAAGTTTGTAATGGATTAAATATCATCCATTTATTTAGAAAACTAAAGGTTCCTTTTGATTAGAAAACAATCAAAAGTATTTTTCTATGCCCCTTTTTTTGTTTAAAAATACTAATTTTACAATCTTTCACCCACAAAAACAAAGACTGAATGGCAATTGAAAACATCCCAGAGATATACATAGATAACACTAAAGAGAGTTTAGATTTATTTGTGTACGATTTTAAAATGACCAGTGACGTTGTTAAAAGCAAGGTTAATTTAGGGATGAATATGTTTAGTTTTTTACAAGTTGGTAAAAAGCAAGTGCATTTTGCAGATACTGCTATTGCTGTAAATAAAGAACAGTCTTTATTATTAAAAAAAGGAAATTGGCTTTGGACAGAATTACTAGACACAGAAGCTATTTATTACTGCAAACTTTTCTTTTTTTCTGAAAAAAAACTCACCAATTTTTTAAGCAAATACACCAACAATGTAAAACCATATAAAGAAGAATCTGCTTATTTTGTGATAGAAAACGACGATTACATAGCTTCCTTTATCAGCTCTTTATCTTCTAAAACATTTTCCAAAAACAGCTATAGCACTGCCCTACTCTCTCTAAAGTTTGATGAAATAATGCTGTATTTATTAGACAAATATGATACTAAATTCGAGTATTATTTACATTCTTTAATCTCTAAAGAAATATCTCCATTTAAAAAGACTATAGAAAGCAATGTAAATTCTAATTTAAAAATAGAAGAAATTGCTTTTTTATGTAACATGAGTTTATCAACTTTTAAACGTCATTTTACAGCCGCTTATAACGAACCTCCAGGAAAATGGTTTCAAGACAAACGTCTTCAAAAAGCAAAAACACTCTTACAAGAAGGTACTTTAACACCATCTGATATTTACCTAGATATTGGTTATAACAACCTGTCTAACTTTAGTATAGCTTTTAAAAACAAGTTCGGAATAAGTCCAACGGATGTTTAAAATTAACTAAATAAACCATAAGAGATTAAATAACAATACATTAACTAAATATTAATTTATTTACTTCACCAAGAAAAGAATATTGAACTATTTTCATAAGCTATTGAACCAAATCAATAAATAAAACCTTTAGATACCAACATACATTTGCACCATGCTTACAAACAAGAGATTTTGTAAGAAACTATTAAACATAAATAAAAATATATAATTATGGCAAATGTAACAAAACCTGTATTTAAAGAAAAGTACGGGAACTTTATTGGCGGTAAATTTGTAGCACCCGTTAAAGGTCAATATTTCGAAAACAGATCTCCAGTAGACGGAAAAGTATTTACACAAGCAGCACGCTCTACAGAAGAAGATATTAATCTTGCTTTAGATGCGGCTCACGAAGCTTTCCCTACATGGAGTAACACATCTGCTACAGAACGTAGTAATGCGTTATTAAAGATGGCTCAGGTTATGGAAGATAACTTAGAGTATTTAGCAACTTTAGAAACCATTGATAACGGGAAACCAATTCGTGAATCTCTTGCAGCAGATATTCCTTACTGTATAGATCATTTCCGTTATTTTGCAGGTGTTATTCGTGCTGATGAAGGAAGTATCTCTGAACACGATAAAGACACGGTAAGTATCGTTTTACATGAAGCTATTGGTGTTGTTGGGGAAATTATCCCTTGGAACTTCCCAATGTTAATGTTAGCATGGAAAATTGCTCCGGCTTTAGCTGCAGGTTGTACAGCAGTAGTTAAACCAGCAGAACAAACACCAACAAGTGTTATTATGTTAATGGAACTTATTGGTGATATTTTACCAGCAGGTGTTTTAAACATTGTAACTGGTTTTGGTAATGAAGCAGGTGCAGCTTTAGCAACCTCTAAACGTATTGCAAAATTATCTTTTACAGGTTCTACAGCAACAGGTCGTACAGTATTGCATAATGCAGCAGAAAATATTATTCCTGTAACTATGGAATTAGGTGGTAAATCTCCAAACATTTTCTTCCCATCTGTAGCAGCTCAAGACGATGAGTTTTTTAGCAAAGCTATAGAAGGTGCATTAATGTTTGCTTTAAACCAAGGTGAAATTTGTACATCTCCGTCTCGTATTTTAGTACACGAAGATATTGCAGATCGTTTTGTAGAAAAAATGCAAGAGCGCTTAAAACTAGTAAAACCAGGAAACCCATTAGATCCAGAAACCATGATTGGTTCTCAGGTATCTAAAGCGCAATACGAAAAAATACTAAATTATATTAAAATTGGTATTGAAGAGGGTGCTGCTGTTTTAGCAGGTGGTGAAGCTGGTAACTATGAAGGTGAATTGGCCGAAGGTTACTACGTACAACCAACGGTTTTAAAAGGTGATAATAAAATGAGAGTGTTTCAAGAAGAAATTTTCGGACCTGTTGTAGCCTTAACAACCTTTAAAACTACAGAAGAAGCGATTGCTATTGCAAACGATACTCCTTACGGATTAGGTGCTGGTGTTTGGTCTAGAGATGCACACGAATTATACCAAGTACCACGTGCTATACAAGCAGGTAGAGTTTGGGTAAACCAATACAACACCTACCCTGCACACGCACCTTTTGGTGGTGTTAAAGAATCTGGTTTCGGACGTGAAAACCACAAAATGGCTTTAGATCATTACCGTGTTGTAAAAAACATGTTAATCTCTTATGACAAGAAACCAATGGGCTTCTTTTAAGTAAGAAACCACATTCAATTATTTAATAAAACCTCAGATTCGTCTGGGGTTTTTTAATTTTAAAAAATTATTATTTTACAAACAAAAACAGCCTTTGTTAAATAAACAAAGGCTGTTTTAATATATTTAAAAAAAATTACTTTATGCTGTAATTTCTACTACTTCAAGGTCAAAAACAAGATCTCTACCTGCTAAAGGATGGTTACCATCAATCACAACGCTATCATCTTTTACTTCAACAATCATTAAGTTCATTTCTTGTCCTTCTGGAGACTTAGAAACCAATCCCATACCAACTTTTGGCTCCATATCTTGTGGAAGATTCGCTTTCGCAACTTCTTGAATTAATTGTTCATTTACTTCACCATACGCTTCTTCTTTAGCAATAGTAATAGTTTTCTTTTCATTCACTTTCATGTCAATTAAACCTTGTTCAAAACCAGGAATTAATCTTCCTTCTCCTAAAACAAATTCAACTGGCTCTTTCCCTTCAGACGTGTCAAAAATTTGTCCGTCTGCTAATTTACCTGTATAATGTACTTTTACTTTGTTATTCGCTTTTACTTGACTCATACTATAATTAATTTGAAAAAATAGCCGTTGCATAATTCTTACACAAAAACTATTTTAATTTAAACTTACAAACGCTTCGCTGCCATAACCAAGCCAAAATCAGGAATTTTAATGTCATTTTTTTTAATTAACCACATTTAAAAACAAGAAATAAAGCGCTATCTCTCTTATAGTAACCCACAACAAGGTTTCTACCTTTTTAATAATTAAAATGAACGTGTATTATTGAAACCGCAACTTTGTCAGTCTTTGTTAGAAATTTATCGCTTTTTATGACAGGTTTGTTCTTTAAAGAAGCTTTTCTTTTTGATAAAATGGAGAAAACTCATAAAGTTACTTAGGTTTATGTTATCTCGGTGATGGGTATTCTCCTTACGTCGGATGACAAAGTTGGTGAGTTTATTTTACATTTTAGCCATTACTTCACGCACTGCTTGTCATTTCGACCAAAGGGAGAAATCACATAAGGATGATTTGTTTTTGTGTTTTCACTGTTATGGGATTTCTCTTAAAATCGAAATGACAAAACTGAGGTGTTTTTTAGGTTGATAAATAACAAATTACTGTTAATAAGTTAAACTCTATACACCTCATTTAAATTGTACTTTTATCCTGAAAAATTCTTCCCTCATTTGCTATGAAAGAATTTCAAACAAAAGACTTAAATAATTGAGCATATTCTCCTAATAAAGGATGATATGAGGAATTAAGATAAATATATAAACAAGTTAGGGGCAAGCAAAAACGAACGACAGTAAATGAAAACAACTTTTTTAGGACACGGACTTGATTCTGGAAATAAAAATAATGTCGGAAAACAACTTGCGATATCATTTGAAAGTAAGGATTATAAAAAATTCAATGGGTTTGTTGCATTTGCTTCAATTTCTGGAGTTAAAATGTTACAAAAATACATCGATAAAGCTAAATTAAATTACGACCAAATTCGTTTTTATATAGGAGTCGACAATAGAGGAACTTCAAAAGAAGCTCTTGAATCTTTATTAAATCAAAATATTGAGACTTATATTTATAGAGATAAGAGAGATTTTGTAACATATCATCCGAAATTATTCTTATTTGAAGGTGAAAAATTTACAAGAGTAATAATTGGCTCTTCAAATCTAACAAGTCAAGGAATTAAAACAAATTTAGAAGCTTCAATTCAATTAGATTTCCGAACAAAAACAGACAAACAAGGCAAAAAGCTAATTGAGGAAATAAAGGGATACTATTCTAAACTATTAGACCTTTCATCATCAAAAATTCATTTACTTACAGAAGATTTATTACAAAATTTAGTTAAGGAAAATTTACTATTTCACCAATTTGGTGGAGATGGTGAGATTAAAGAATCAATAAATAATGACGGAGAAAACGTAGAAGATGAAAAAGAAGATATTATAATTACAGACTTCAATATTGAGACAGGTTTTAACAAACTGAAACTTCTACAATTAGAGATAATTCAGTAAATTTCGGGAAAAACGATTATGATAAATTTGAGACTATAGTTGAAAGATATGTCATTTATAAGCAGAATAAAAGACCTTCAGGAATAGTAAGTAAACACACCGAAGACAGACAGTTATTTTATTGGTATCAAAAAATGCACGCACTTTATAATCAGGGTACAAAATCATTTCCTTTTGAAATTTTTGAAAAACTATTAGACATAGACTTTCCATTTGACGGAATTGGGAGAAAACGAAAGCAATTAATAAAATGGAATAGCGATTTTAAGAAAGTTATAGATTATAAAAATAAAGTTAACCCGAATAGTGAATATACTTATGTACCACAATTCAGAAATAAATCAAATACATACTATAAATTAGGTATTTGGTGTGCTTATCAAAAACAGCGAAGACGAGAAAATCCAAATTACCCACCAAAATGGTCTGAATATGAAGAAGAAAAAATGGAATCTATTAATTTCGTTTGGGATAAGACTGCAATGGGAAGTATGCCAAAAGATGATAAATGGTCAGATAGCCTTGTAGAATTAGAAAATTATTATCAAAAACGCAAAAATTTTAAAACAGTTCCTTCTCAAGAAACATACATTGGACATTGGCTTAACGACCAAATGACATTAAAAAACAAACAGGACAGGGAAAAAATAAGTGATTTAATAAGTCCAATTCGAATAGAATTATTGGGAGAATTATTGTCAGAAAATGGAATTGAATGGGAATGGGGAAAACAAAAGGAACGTGAAGCAATTGAAAATAAAATTGAAAGTTGGAGAATAGTTGAAACTCTTAAAAATAATGGAACTTTAAAAGATTATAGAGATAAGAACCCTGAACTATTAAAGAAATATCGTGATGATGTTGCTCAATTAAAAAGTCATAGTAAAAGATGGAATAACGAAAAAAATAATTGGAAATATGAAATAGTAGATAAAGGAGGTTTTCCTTATAAAAAACAGTAAAAATGCCTGCCCCTAACACCGTATAAACTTTATTGCTGGTTTTAGCTCACTTGAGAAATTCCTCCGGAATTTCGACGTTCGTGTTTTATTTAGTAAATTCACTCCTTAAACAACACAACAAAGCTTAAACAATAACCTTAGCAGAAATACCAAACCTAGTAATATCTAAAATTTAATTTCTGTTTTTAAGTTTCTTAGTAGATAACCAACACAAAATAGAACCAATACAAACAAGTATTGCACCTTGCCAAAATGATAAACCTAAAGCTGTTGACAATATCATAGAAGAAACTGCTGAAGAAAAAACAGGAATAAAATAAGAAGCTCCAGTCAAAATTGTAACATTTCCTTTCATAATACCAACATTCCAAGCAGCATAACCAAATCCCATACAAATAGCTGCCAAAATCAAATAAATTATTGATTCTAAGTTGAAATTAAAATTAGAAATTTGATTTCCAAACAAAAAGAATTTTACCCAAAGCACAATTGCAACAAGCATAAAAAACAAAGTAATACCATTTATTCCTTTTGCTAATTTTATCGTTACAACACAATAAGCTGACCAGAGAATTACACCTACAAATGCTAAAGTATAACTCAATGGATTACTTTTGATATTTAAAATCATTTGAGAAATATCTATTCCTTCATCACCACCCAAAACCCACATTATTCCAACCATAGAACATAAGATTCCAGGAATGATTAACCAATTTGCCTTTTTTGTATGAAAAACTACTGTTGCAACCATTGTAAAACTTGGCCATAAATAGTTTACCATTCCAATTTCAATTGCTTGTTTTGAATTTTGGGAATAACCAATAGATAATGCAAGACAAATTTCATAAGCAACAATTAAAAATCCACCTAAAATCAAATACTTCTTAGAAAATTTCTTTAGTGGTACCCAACCTACACTAAAAATCAAAAAAAGAAATGCAACTGTATAAATTAACGCAGAACCACCAATTGCACCAAATGAATTACTAACCTCTTTAATTAATGCCACAATAGCACTCCACAAAATTATCGCTGAGAAACCAATTAATGTCCCTTTAGTAATTTGGTTCATAAATAAAATCTTGAAAAATTATGAATGCAATTATAGTAAAAAATCGGTACTTCTGCTAGCAAAGTACTGTGGAAAAAAACAAGTAAAAACTCATTAACTTTTCACTAAAACACTTCTATAATTATTATTATAAGTTAATCTTGAAAACCTTATATAATTTGTACTTTTATCTTGAAAAATTCTTCACTCATTTGCGATGAAAGAATTTAAAACTAAAAACTTAAATAATTGAGCATATACTCCTAAAAATGGGGAATATGAGAAGTTAAGTATATAAACATCTTGGCTTTAATTCCAAAAAAATGCAAAATACTATGAAAATTTATTATTTCATTCTCTTTTTTATTTTATCAAATAGTATATCATCTCAAAATTTCGAAATTATCGCAAAAGGGTCATACGTGAACAAATTAAATGATGACCCTATGCTTTTGATATTTTTCCATCAAAACGATTCTTTAAAAATATACACGAACAATCAGTCAGTACTCAATCTCTCTCCTAAACCAAAAAAAATAATATCTATTGATGTTTTAAAAGATGAAAAAGCAAAAAAACTATTCGGAGAGTTTGGGAAAAATGGAGTAATTCTTATCAATTCAAAAAAGAAATATTGGAAACAATTAAGTTCTTATAAGAATAATTTAACATCAAACACTATAGCTATTGAAGTATTAAAAACTCTTGACACGATATTCCTAAAAAACATCCATCCTAATATTCAATTCGAACAAGAATTGATTTTGAATAATTATTCTTTAAAAACAAGAAAAAAAGGAGAAAACCATATTTCTAATAATCTGAAATTATACCTAACATCAAATAAACAAAATTCCATTTCTGATAAAATTATCATTAATCTAGAAAGGGTAAAAGAAATAATGATACCAAAAATTTCGTTTAATCATTATTCTCAAAATGAATATTCGTTAATATATGATTTGGACACAAACAAGTTAATTTGGAATTTTAGGACTTATAAAAATGATAAAAATGGAAAAGAAAAATATCAGAATTCAAAAGGATTTTACACTGTTGAAATTATAGAAATAGATGCTTTAAATGGAAATCTTATTAATCAAAGAATAGATGATAAAGTGCAAATAATGATACGATAAACTACTACTGTGTTAAATAACAAGTAAAAACTCATTATTTTTCGCTAAAACACTTCTATAATTATTATCATAAGTTAATCCTGAAAACCTAATATAATTTGTACTTTTATCTTGAAAAATTCTTCCCTCATTTGCTATGAAAGAATTTCAAAGTAAAAACTTAAATAATTAAGCATATACTCCTAAAAACGGGGAAATATGCGGAGTTAAGGTTAGAATATAAACACGTTGGCAGTCATAAAAATGAAGAAACTTACATTAATATCGATATTATTAATATTCTGCGGATGCTCACCGAAAATAAGTGAACATTTTGAGCAAAATAATTATATAAGAAACTTTAGTATTCACATTGTGAATGACTCTTTACAGCTATATTTTAAAACCCCAGCTGATATAACATATACAACTGAGAAAAAGGAATTAAAAAAAATAATTCGCAATTCAAACTTCAAATTAAAAGATAGTGTTCTCGTTTACGGTAGAACGAATGACCCTCCTTATGAATATTTTGTTACAGCATCAAAAAACCACAAACAGAATTACCCAAAAAAAATAATTGTTTTCGATACTTTAATTAATAACCAAACAATACAATTTATTGGAAATCCACTAACCGAAAACCCTAACAGAACTTTAGAAATTGATTTAAAAAATATGTTCAAAAGTTTAGAAGTTGGTAAAAGTTATAGAAAAGAGATTAGTACAGTTATGGATATTGTAAAAAAACATCAAAATTCTAATAAGTACTTTGCTATATTAAATGAAATTAGCGAATTCCCAACTTATGACAAACAAGAGGAATGGGCAAAACAACAAATGGAATTAACCTATTCATCATTCCTAGGAGAGAACAAATTTTATGAAAACTATTTAGACAAACTTGAATCTAGGTTTAAGCCAAACGATACAATTTCTAAAATAATAAAAGAGAATTTAGAAACTGGTTCAAAAGTTCTTGATACAATTATTAAAGAGGCTAAAAATCATAAAATCGTGATGATTAATGAAAACCATTTTTATCCCAATCACAGGTTATTGATTTCTGATTTATTAGTAAGACTGCGAGAAATAGGATTTTCATATTTAGCATTAGAAGCTTTAGATACTAAACAAGACAGTCTACTAAATCTAGAAAATTCATACCCAACTTTAGAAACTGGTTTTTATACAAGCGAACAGAATTATAGCAACCTTATAAGAAAAGCAAAGGAATTAGGTTATCAATTCATAGCTTATGAAAATACAGATAACAATAAAAACAGAGAAATTGGACAAGCTGAAAACATATTCAATAAAACATTTAAATTAAACCCTAACAATAAAGTTTTGGTACTTGCAGGAATAGACCATATTCTTGAAAAACCAACTAAGAAAGGAAAAGAATGGATGGCAACTATATTTAAAGAGAAATATAATATTGACCCACTTACAATTAGTCAGACACACTTAAATTCTTACAGAAAAGAAATAAATAATAACCTTGGTATTATAAACAGTAAATTCTTCGATAGCGACAAATTAAAGTCAGTTGATTATTTAGTGTTAAACAATGAAAATATCAAAAACAAAGATAACCCATCGACATTTTCATACCAAAACAAAATGAAAAGCGATGTTCAAGTAGCTTTATTCTATGGAAACGAAATCTCAAACAAATACGATTACCATAAAAAAGTTCCTTATTTTTCTACCATTTTAAAAAGTGGTAAAAAGTATAATTTGCCCATAAAAAAAAGTGGCGAAATATATTTATATGCATTTGACAAAAATGGAAAACGAGTTGATAAACAAATAATTACGCCTGCCAACACCGTGTATAATTAATTGCTGGTTTTAGACAATTTACGAAAGTCTTCGCGGACTTTCTATCTGTGATTTATTTATTAACTTTAGTGCTAAACCAACGCAGCAAATCATACACAACAACGTTGTCCAAAAGTTAAAAAAAAACTGAAATGAAAGAAAAATATTTAGGAATTATTTTGAGTATAATTTGTTTAAATTTAAGTTTTGGACAAAAATTACAAGAAGGACAAAAAAGGTGGAATTCTGAAAAAAAATTGACAATTAATGACTTCAAAATAAAAATTAGTGATAAAAATAATGAAGCTATTTACAGTCAATTTGTTATTTCTAATTCTGCACAAGGATTTGATTTCTTAAAACGGAACCTTAATAGTAATGTTGAAAATATATTCTTAGGAAATGCTTCTTGGATAGATACTACAAAGATTGAGAATATTAATAAACGAATTGAATTTCAACAAGCTCAATTTGATCTTGCCGAAATTCAAGCACGAAAATTTAGAAAAGAACTATTTATAAGAAAATGGAAAATATCTAAAGGTTTTGACATTATGAATAAAATCAGTAACGAAATAATGACAGAATTTTCTGAAACCCGGCTTAAGTTAATAAAAGAAACAGAAGGTGGTCAGAATGAAGAGAAACTTTCTGAATGGAAGGAAAAAATTGCAAATGAATTAAAAGAATTGAACGAATTTAGATTTGAAAATAAGAAGAAAATAAAACGAAGTAAGTAAAACCTGTGGGCAACAAAGTACTGTGGTAAAAACTCATTATTTTTCACTAAAACACTTCTATAATTATTATCATAAGTTAATTCTAAAAACCTAATATAATTTGTACTTTTATCTTGAAAAATTCTTCCCTCATTTGCTATGAAAGAATTTCAAAGTAAAAAACGAAATAACTACTCATATTACCCTGAAAAGTGGGGATATGAGGATTTAAAGTAAGGATATAAACAAGCTGTACTTAATGCGGGACAAAAAGTCGCATATCAAATTTATTTGAACTATTTTTTGTATTTTTGGTACATATAATATTTATTAGAGATAAAATGTCCCATAACAATAAACTTGCAAAACTCCCTCCAAAAAGAGAAAAAGTAGAAACAATTGAAATACTTCGTCAATTGAGTAAATCTTCAAATTCATTAGGAGAATTAAAAGGAATTGCTAAAACTATTCCTAATCAGGAAATGTTGATTAATGCAGTTGTTTTACAAGAAGCTAAAGATAGTTCTGAAATTGAAAATATTATTACAACTCAAGATGAATTATATAAAGCATTAGCTACAAACACAAAACAACCAACTCAAGTTAAAGAAGTTATAAATTATAGAAGCGCAATTTTTTCAGGGTTCGAATTAATTAAAAAACAAGGTTTTTTAAAGTTAAAAGATATTGAAACAATTCAAAAAACCATTATCGAAAATAATGCAGGAATTCGCTCGATGACTGGAACTGTACTAAAAAATGATAAAACTGGAGAAGTTGTCTATACTCCTCCACAAGAAAAAGATGACATTTTAGATTTATTAGGTAATTTCTTAGAACATTTTAATGTAAAACAGAACGATTTAAACCCATTAATTAATTTAGCAATTTTACATTATCAGTTTGAAAGTATTCATCCTTTTTATGATGGAAACGGAAGAACAGGAAGAATCTTAAACATTCTATACTTAATTATAAACGATCTTTTAGACATTCCTATTCTATATTTAAGTTCATATATCAACGAAAATAAAGCAGATTATTACCGTTTATTAAATACAGTTAATAATACTAATGAATGGTCTGAATATATAATATATATGCTAAAAGCTGTTGAAGTAACATCAAACAGAACTATTGAAAAAATAAACTCTATAAAAATTCTATTAGATGAAACTATACTATTTGCGCAAGAAAAAGAACCGAAAATTTATAGAAAGGAATTAATTGAGTTACTCTTTGAACAACCTTATTCTAAAATAGAGTTTGTAGTAGAAAGATTAAACGTTGAGAGAAAAGCAGCTTCAAGATATTTAAAAAAAATGGAAGA
This sequence comes from Polaribacter sp. Z014, assembly GCF_023555435.1. Taxonomy (NCBI): domain Bacteria; kingdom Pseudomonadati; phylum Bacteroidota; class Flavobacteriia; order Flavobacteriales; family Flavobacteriaceae; genus Polaribacter; species Polaribacter sp. Z014. Next base: position 1,056 of record NZ_JALCZP010000007.1, on the reverse strand, counting down.
AATTGGAATATTAACTTCTCAAAAAATTGGAAGAGAAAGTGTGTACGTTAATACAAAATTGATAGAAATATTGAAAAAGCACTAAGTACAACACCGTATATAATTTATTGCTGGCTTCTCGCGGACTTTCTTGGTCAGTAATTATTTACTAAATTAGGTGCTTAAAACACGCAACAAAGCTTATACAAGAACGTTAGGCAAAATTATGAACAAAATACATTTCATTTTAATTATCTATTTGCTTTTATTAATTGGCTGTAAATCTGACAAAAAGAAGTCAGAGGAAAATATTGAAAGCCCAATACCTGAAAAGGTTATAAAAACTATTGAAAAAGATATGTTTCTGAATAGTTTTAAAATTGATACAACACTTATAAAAAAAGACGCATTTGGCGATTTAAAAATATCTAATTCAATAAAAAAAGACAGTATCTTATCATTATGTCATTGTAAAAAATACAAGAAAAATAATAGAATTAAGATACAACTTAAGACTGCAATACCTACACAAAAGGAATTAGATACAATGAGTGAAAGTTTTAAGAAAAGAAATAGGCTTTTACAGTTTGGAGATTTAAGTTCACGAAAGACTATAAATGGACAATTCAAATTTATAACAATCGTTTTGAAAGATAGTATTATCGAAAGTATAAATTTATATTCTAAATCTACAGAAAAAGAATACAATGGAATTGATTTTGATTCTTTATCAATAGATAAGTATAAAATAAATGTTTCCAAATTTAATTATTCTATAGCTTCTAATGTTTATGGGAATTTTGAACTTCATCTTGAAAAGAGTTTTGGTTTCTTTGAGAATGACACAATTCTGAAAGGGGATTTTTTATGCAATAATTGGAGAATAACGGAAAAAGAACAAATTAAAAACTGGAATATTAAAAAATCATTTAAAAACAGAAATAATGATAGAGGATTTAGAGTAAATCAATAAAACTTTGCCTAACACCGTATAAACTTTATTGCTGGTTTTAGCTCACTTGGGAAATTCCTCCGGAATTTCGCCGTTCGTGTTTTATTTACTAAATTCACTGCTTA
>NZ_JALCZP010000079.1:0-1391 GCF_023555435.1 Polaribacter sp. Z014 | reverse complement strand
AACGTTGTTGTATAAGCTTTGTTGCGTTGATTAAGCAGTGAATTTACTAAATAAAACACGAACGGCGAAATTCCGGAGGAATTTCCCAAGTGAGCTAAAACCAGCAATAAAGTTTATACGGTGTTGCCCACAGTATTTATTCCTTTTTTATATTAGTAATTGTCTTAAATTCATTTTGCGAACTTTCTAATTCTTTTAGAAATTTAGACATTTCATTTGTAAGTAATAAATTTTTCTGCTTATTCCAAAAATCGGGATTAAAAGATTTTTTTAGCTTAAAAATATCTTTTTTAACAGATATATTTTTATCAACTTCTTTTTCAGTTTTATTTAATGTTATCCAAGAATATTCAATATCGTAAATCACTTTTTTCTCTTCTTTTAAAACTTCCATTTGTGCTGTTATTTTTGACTTATCCACATAATATAGATTATCCACAATGTTTTTTTTATACGAAACAAATGTTTCATAAGAAGTTGTTCTGTATTTAATTCCTTTTTTTTCAGTAAAAGGGTTATTATTTATAATTCGTTTTACTTTAAATTCAATTATAGCTTTGTCTGTATTTTTAACTAAATAATAACCTTCTTTTTTTAATTTTCCATCTGATTTAGGATAAAAGTGATGTTTCGTAAATTCTTTGTTTTTAGAATTTGTTTCCTTAAAATCATAGGCTTTGTTGGTGATTTTTACAGAAGAGCTAATATCAAGAATTTGCTGAAAACTAAACATTTTAAAATATATATTTTGCCCATTTATGTCATCTTCTATTCCTGCTTTACGCATATTTAAAATTTCTACTTTATAATTTTTTTTAGAAGTAGGAAACAAGGTTTTTCTTTCAACAAGCCCATTTAAATCCTGTAGTTTAATAATTTGACCATCTTTTTTTAGAAGACATCTTAAAAAAAAAGACTCAGTATAAGGTGTTAAAGGATAATTATTAGATAATTCTTTGTAAGCGCTTGTTATTGAATTTGAATTACCTAAAATAATTTCGTCTAATATTTCAAATTTACTTTCTAAAAATATTGTGTCTTTTCCTATTGTTTCAAAGGTTGAAGAAATGGATTTATAACCAAGTAATCTTATTTTGATAGAATCTTTTTCTGAAACAAATAAAAACTTGCCTTCTGAGTTAGTTGATGTAAAATCTGTGTTATTGTATATATCTACATATTCAATGTTTTTTTTAGTTTCTGAATCAACTATAATTCCTTTCAATCTATTTTGACTAAATGAGTTATAAATTACAAAAAATATTAATATTAGCAGTATTTTTTTCATATTGTGGGCAACGTTGTTGTGTTATGGAAAGTTGCGATTTTTATGAACGGCTATTTTCCGCAGGAAAATTGAAGTGAGTAAAAATGCAACTGCCTTCGGTTAA
>NZ_JALCZP010000078.1:0-1397 GCF_023555435.1 Polaribacter sp. Z014 | reverse complement strand
CTTAACTAAAAGCAGTTGCATTTTTGCAAACAACAATTTTCCTGCGGAAAATAGCCGTTCACAAAAATCGCAACTTTCATTACACAACAACGTTGTAAAAAACTGGTTGATTTCATAACTAAAAAGCAACAGTTCTTTTAAAACAGCATTTTACTTTTAAATGAAAAACTAAAAATACTTAGAAAATTATTTGAATAATTCTAATTTCTAATAAAGCAAAACTGAATTAAAATCTTTGTGTAAATACTAATAAAATTAAAATTATAGAAAGCTGAAAAATTTCGAATTTATTATATAATCAAATATTAAAACCCAAAATGAAAATTTAAAATCGTTGCGGAATTTCTAGTAAAATGAAAATTATAATAAGCTGAAAAGCTTAGAGTTTCAAAAACTGAAATGAAAATTTAAATCTTTGTGGAATATCAAATAAATGAAAGATTTTAGAAAGCTGAAAAATTGAACTTTAAAAATTAATTAAACGTTAAAAAAAGAGAAATGAAAAACCTGAATCAATAATTTAAGATTAGAAAATTCTATAAAACTCATTTTTTACGATTTGAATTTTTATCGAAACTTTAAAAAAAATATTGTAAATTTCATCAAAATATAGAACTAGTTATTAAGAGGCAGAATTTAATACGCATTTTACAACACCGTGTATAAAAAATTGCTAGTTTTAGCTTTATTAAAGGTTGTTGCTTTTTTGCTCACTCCTATTTTCCTTCGGAAAATAGCCGCTCACTTAAAACGCAACTTTCCATAACACAACAACGTTGGCAGCAAGTCAAAAAAACCTCACGCACTAATCAAAATTTAATTATGAAATTTTTACTTTATATTCTTCTAACTTATTCGGTAAATAGTTATTCACAAAAGACAAAAATCGCGAATTTATCATTCAACTTGAACAATGAAATTATAAGTAAAAATAATCGAAAAATAATTGAGAAAAACGGAAATACGACTTTCTATTTTAATGGAAATTATTTTGAGTATAATAAAAACTCTGAATTAATAAACGTGGAAAAAAATGAAATTGAAAATTTAATTATAAACTCTCTTTCTGAAATAATTATTTATAGGAACAAATTAATAGATGAAAACATAAAGAAATCTGAAAAAAATGGAAAACTAAAGATTTTAGAAAATTCTGAGGTATATAAACAGGTTTATATTTATGAAAGAAAAAATGATTCTATTTTAAAATATCCTGTAATATGGTTAGAGGTTATTGAATGCCAATAATGTTGAAAGAAAAAACCTGCTGCCAACACCGTATAAACTTTATTGCTGGTTTTGGCTCACTTGGGAAATTCCTCCGGAATTTCGCCGTTCGTGTTTTATTTAGTAAATTCACTGCTTAATCAACGCAACAAAGCTTATACAACAACGTT
>NZ_JALCZP010000077.1:0-1439 GCF_023555435.1 Polaribacter sp. Z014 | reverse complement strand
AACGTTGTTGTATAAGCTTTGTTGCGTTGTTTAAGCAGTGAATTTAGTAAATAAAACACGAACGGCGAAATTCTGGAGGAATTTCCCAAGTGAGCTAAAACCAGCAATAAAGTTTATACGGTGTTGCAAGTAGTAGTTTTTTCATTCCACTAATTATTTTCAATTATATCTTTTATTCTTAATTCAATATTTTTCCAAATATTCGAAATTATATTAGTTTTTTCAGAAGTTTCTTTAAATTCAGTTATTCCTGATTTACTTAATTTATATTTCTTTCCTCTTTGTTCAATTAACTCTTTTTCCAAAAGCCAATGAATTGAATTTTTTAATTCCTTTTGGCTTGGAATTGAGTGATTAATTCCGTCCGCAATATTTGAAATTTCTCTAAAATTTGCCATTTCATTTTCTGATGCGAAAGCTATTGATAAAAAAATCCAAGATATCGTTTCTTCTTTTGTCATTTTATTATTTCAGTTCTATTTTTCAATTTCACAAACTTGCTCAATTCCGCAAGAGTGATTCTCAAAATTCAATTCGGTTTTTTACAGCGTTTTTATATTCCGATTGAGTGTTAATTCCGCAACTTGCTAAATTCAGATTTTGAGTGAGAAATTTAGCATAATATTTTTTTAAAATCAAACATCTTATAATTCCGAATTATTTCCGTTTGAGTGATTTCCGCTATTACTTGCAACGTTGTTTTGTATGGAAAGTTGCGTTTTAAGTCGACGGCTATTTTCCGCAGGAAAATAGGAGTTGACAAAAATACAACAACCTTTGATTAAGCCAAATTTAGCAATTTTTTATACAAGGTGTTGTAAAATGCGTGTTTAATTTCCACTTTACAAGTTATAAAATTCCTACTTCTTTTTTTTCTTTTTTGAGTTTCTGAGGAAATTCCGCAATTTTGGATTTTCAACGTTTTCTCAGACTTTTAATTCAGAAGATGAGTAAACCTTTTTTTTACTCTTAGAAATCTCTCAGCCTTTCTTAATTTGTCTTTAAAAACGAATTTCTCCGACTTTTAGATAACACTTTGTCAATTCAGTGATTTTAGTTTCAAACAGTAATGAAGTTTCAAGTTTTTAGATATTTTCAAACAAGCTAAATTCCGCAAACTTTTCCTTTTTTTTGTGTTTTAAAACTCCGAACGAAAAGAACTATTTTTCCTTTCTTAAAATTCTAAAAACCTTCTATTTTTTTAAAAATTTGATTCGCGAGAGAGTGTTCCAAAAAACTAATTTTTCAAACGTTTTATTTTGCTTTTTTTGAGTTTTCAGACTTTAAAGCTAAATGTATTTTTAAATATCTGTTGTTCTTAAATTATACTTTCAGCCAGTTTTTTACAACGTTGTTTTGTATGGAAAGTTGCGTTTTAAGTCGACGGCTATTTTCCGCAGGAAAATAGAAGTTGACAGAAATGCAACAACCTTTGATTA
>NZ_JALCZP010000076.1:0-1533 GCF_023555435.1 Polaribacter sp. Z014 | reverse complement strand
AAAACTTGCTGAAAGTATAATTTAAGAACAAAAGTCATTTTAAAATACATTTAGCTTTAAAAGTCTGAAAACTAAAAGGCGGAAAAAACGTTTGAAAAAATCGGTTTTGAAACACTCTCTCGCGAATCAAAATTTTGAAAGGTTTTTATTGGTTTTTGGAATTTTAAGAATGTAAAATAGTTGTTTAAGTTCTGAGTTTTAAAACGCTAAAAAAAAGGAAAAGTTTGCGGAATTTAACCTGTTTGAAAATATCTGAAAACTTGAAACTTCATTACTGTTTGAAACTAAAATCTCTGAATTGACAAAATGTTGAGCAAAAGTCGGAGAAATTCGTTTTTAAAGACAAATTTAGAAAGGCTGAGAGATTTCTAAGAGTAAAAAAAAGGTTTACTCACCTTCTAAATTAAAAGTCTGAGAAAGCGCTGAAAATCAAAATTATGGAATTTCCTCAGAAACTCAAAAAAAAAGAAAAAAATAGGAATTTTATAACTTGAAAAGTGGAAATTAAACACGCATTTTACAACACCTTGTATAAAAAATTGCTAAATTTGGCTTAATCAAAGGTTTGTGCTTTTAAATAAACTCTATTTTTCCTTCGGAAAAATGCCGTTCATTTAAAACGCAACTTTCCATACAAAACAACGTTGGGTGTAATTTAAGAAATGAACACAACCACAAGCTTAAAACCTAAATATCTAACAGTTACGAATTGAAAAATAATAAATTCTTTTTATCTTAATTACATTTATCATTAATGACTCTTAACACTGTTTTATTTAACATAAATTAGTAAATTAGCTTATAATTTTTAAATTAAAATCTATGTCAGAAGAAATTAAAGAACAAAAAGGGTACGGAAAAGAATACTCTGAAGAAGGATTATGGGATAAAATGAAATCTGTTTTTAAAAAGGCAGGTATTAAAGTTATTTATTCAGCATTAATGCTTTATTATACTTATCAAAAAGAGGACACACCGTTTTGGGCTAAAACTACAATAGTTGGAGCCTTAGGTTACTTTATTTCACCAATAGATGCGATACCTGATATAACTCCAGTTGTGGGATATGCGGATGATATGGGTGTTTTAATTGCAGCAATAGCTGCTGTAGGAGCATATATTGACAAACAAGTTAAGTTAAGTTCAAGAGAAAAACTTCACGATTGGTTTGGAGACTTTAATGAAGATGAACTTTTATAAAAGGAAAATATAAATTATACGTTTAGCTCTAAATACTACAAGTGAAAACAATAGATGTGTTTAGAGCTTTTTATTTGATGATTTTATGTTTTTAAGTATATATTGAAAAAAACTACACCCAACACCGTATAAACTTTATTGCTGGTTTTAGCTCACTTGGGAAATTCCTACGGAATTTCGCCGTTCGTGTTTTATTTACTTAATTCACTGCTTAAAAAACGCAACAAAGCTTATACATCAACGTTGCAAAAAATTGCTCACTCACTCAAACTTCTGAAAAAATTAGCGAATAAAACTCTTGAATTTTAAAAGTTAAACACTCTCTCGCGAGTG
>NZ_JALCZP010000075.1:0-1542 GCF_023555435.1 Polaribacter sp. Z014 | reverse complement strand
TTTTTAAATAAAGCCAAAGCAACTTTATTAGCGGGTATTGTTTCTGTTAGATTTGTGTTTGTAACTTCTATCCATCTGTCTGTTTCATTGTAGTTAAGTACTTGTGTAATCATTGCAGACTCAAAAGCTGTATTGTCTATTGGGCCTATATATATGTCATAATCTTCAATTTCTCCTTTTTGATAATCAAAGTTACAAGCATTTATAGGAGTAGCATTGTGTTTGATACTAACGCGCAATCTTGTTTTTCCTAATGTAGCAGTTTCTGGTACTAAAATGTCAGTAAGTGCTATATTAAAAACACTATTAATATCTCCAGGATTGGCGGCACTAAAAATTTCATCTTCCGGGTCTGAGAAATCACCGTTGTTATTATAATCTATCCAGACAGTTACAAATGTATTATTATAAGCATTTCTAGTATAAGTTAATTCTCCAGAAAATGTTTCTCCTGCTACAATATTTGTAGAAACGTTTTTATAATATTCGTAAACACTTGCATTACCGTCACTAGAATTATTGATATTTCCAATATGAACATTAGAAATATAATATTTGCTATCTTTAATAACATTTACATTGTCATTACAATATTGTACATCTACAGTGTTAAAAGTAGCGGTACCTGTATAACTATCATCGCAACTAGATGCTGTTTTTACTTGTACTTCATATTCTAAACCGTCATCTAAACCTGTTATTTTTACATATTTTAAGGTAGAAGTTATTTCATTCCACGCTGTAGTGCCCTTTAAACGATATTGTATTACAAAAGAGTCTGTATCTTCAGATTCCCATCGAACTATTGCAGTAGTTTCACTAATATTTGTTATTGAAATAGTAGGTAAAGTAGGTGTTTGTATTGTAATGTTTTGTGTACTCGTTTTTGTGGTTGTTCCATTATCAAATACCCAATCTATAGTGTAAGAACCTGGGGAGTTAAAAGTTGTGGAATCTGTTGTAGTAGCTATAATTTCTTGTGTACAATTAAGGTTCATTACGGGAGTAACAGCGGTATATGAACAATATTCTTTTATGTCTTCTAAAGTTGGAGCTACAAAATTACCAGTATAAGATGTAACGTTTACGGTTGATGTACAGGTGGATGACAGTCCATCGGAATCCACAACGGTTAAAGTAACGGTTGTGGGAGTTGAAATATTTTCGCAACTAAAGTTATACTTGTCTAATGATAAATGTAAATCTCGGCCATTAGGAGTGTCGTAAGCATCGTAAGAACCGTTGTTAATATCTTCTGTTGTTATAGATGCATTTCCTAGTGGGTCTAAACTAATATTAATAGAACCAACACAATTTGCAATGGGGGCTACAGCCGCATCTTTTATATAAATATCATAATCTTCCATTTCACCTACTTGATATTCAGCATTACAAGCATCATTTAAATTATTTCTATTTATAGCTACACGCATTCTTGTTTTTCCAGTAGTTGCAGTTGTAGGTATATTTATTTGAAAATTTTTTTGAATCCCGTCTTCACTAAAGGGTTCACTTACTGTGTTGGTATACACAGCTTCTCCA
>NZ_JALCZP010000074.1:0-1550 GCF_023555435.1 Polaribacter sp. Z014 | reverse complement strand
ATAATGCACCGACTTGGTAAATGGAATTACCTAGAACGTTTTGATTGTAATTTAAGCTTAGAGAAAGGTTTGAAGGTAGAAGAGGAGTACAATAAAATGCAAGAATGGATGCATTCTGATAAAAAATGGGAAGAGATTAATAACAAAAAGGATTAAATTATTTTGATGAAGTAATTAGGCATGAACGAGATTGGAATTTAGTAGATTTTTATCATATGAATCGATGAGAGCTTTGTTCTACTGCCAACCTCACTGATTGGAAGCATGAATTGATTATTTTTTTTGTTGATAAAAACGACATTGAAATTACCGTTGTATAGAGGAACAAAAAGATTCTTTTAAAGACAATGTTGAATTCAGTAAAAAAAGAAAGCAAGTATTAGCTTTTAGTTATAATTTTAAAAAAAAGGTTAACATAAATCATAAATGAAAAAACTACAGATATTATTAGCAATACTTTCTTTAGGTATTCTGGGATGTCAGCAGAAAGAAGAAAAATCAGAAGTGAATTCTGAAAATTATCAAAGTGCATCATACAAGCGTTTTAAAGAAAATAAGCTCCGTTATGAGAAATTTAATGAGTTTGAAACAAAGTTCAAATTCACCAAAATTAGTGGTATTGGGTTTGAAGAAGGTGTTACACGAAGAGATCCTTCTAGTGTTATTAAAGTAGATAGTTTGTACTATGTTTGGTATACAAGACCACCATCGGGTATTCCTGTAGTAGGTATAAAAGCTGCGAATGATACATTAAGAGCATATCACTGGGATTTAGCAGAGATTTGGTATGCTACTTCTCCAGATGGATATAAATGGACAGAAAAAGGAGTCGCAATTAAAAGAGGTAAAAAAGGAGAATACGATCACAGAAGTGTTTTTACAACTGATATTTTGGTTGCAAAAGGAAAATATTACTTGTTCTATCAAGCAGCAGGAAGTCTAAAACAAGGACATAAAGGAGGAAAGGACCCCATTTTTGGAGGGGATTTTAATCCAAATGTTTTAGGAATGTCTTGGGCAGATTCTCCTGATGGACCATGGCATCGTATGAAAAAACCAGTATTATATCCAGGAAATCAGGATGATTGGGATGGTAATGTAGTTCACGATCCATCATTAATTGTACGTGGCGGGAAATATTGGCTGTATTACAAATCGTCTCCCCGAACTCCGTGGGATAACAATGAAAGAGGAAATGTAATGTCTAGAAAATATGCAGATATTAATAGAGCAGCAGTAGGTTTGGCAATAGCAGATAAACCAGAAGGACCTTATATCAAATCAAAATACAATCCTGTAATTGTAGGCGGACATGAAGTAATTGTATGGCCTTATAAAAACGGAGTTTGTGCTATTTTAACTGAAGGACCAGAAGCTAATAGTATTCAATTTGCAGAAGATGGTATTAATTTTTATCCGGTAAAACATGGTTTAGAAAAACCAGAAGCAGGAGGAATGTATAGAGTTAGTAACTTTGTAGACACAGATAGTATTCCTGGAAAAGGTGTTACTTGGGGAATAATGCACCGACTTGGTAAATGGAATTACCT
>NZ_JALCZP010000073.1:0-1562 GCF_023555435.1 Polaribacter sp. Z014 | reverse complement strand
GCTCACTTGGGAAATTCCTCCGGAATTTCGCCGTTCGTGTTTTATTTACTAAATTCACTGCTTAAACAACGCAACAAAGCTTATACATCAACGTTGTACTTCATTATAAACGACATTTAAAGGATGATAAAATTATTTAAAAAAAAAAGATATGAATCTTCAAAAAAAAAAGAACTCCCCAGTTATATAAAATATGCTTTAGGTGAAATTATTCTTGTTGTAATTGGAATATTAATTGCTCTTTGGATTAATAGTTCGTATTATGATTATAAAAACAATGAGATTAAAATGACTTATTTAATTGATTTTAAAAAAGATTTAGTTGCTGATACAACTGAAATAATACAAAGGATAAAAGGTAATGAATATATGACTAAAAACATTGATTCTATTTTCATATCATTTCAATCTAAAAAAGAATTAAATAAAGAAGAGTTAATGCTATTTATAAAGTATAATTACTCACTTCTATCCGAATCTTATTTTATACCAAAAAAAAATACACTTCGTCAATATGAATCAAATAATAATTTTAATTTTTCAAAAACATTAAAGGACAAACTTTTTGAATATTACACTTTAAATGATAGAAATGAGAAAAACACTGAAACTAGTGTTCAACTCTATCAACACAACTTTTTTAGTAGAGATATTACTAATTTAATAGTTCAAGATTTATATAATGTTTCAATAGGAATTGAATCAAAATTAACTAAAGACGACTTAAACAGAATTAAAACTAATAAAGATTATTTAAGTACTCTATTACTTAAAAAAAAATATACTTTAAATCAAAACAGGAATTATAATAACATTAAATTAAAAGCGAAAGAAGCATTAAAAGTGATTGATAGAGAGTTAGAAAAATAACGAAAGTACAACACCGTATATAATTTATTGCTGGCTTCTTGCATACTTATGAAAGTCCTCGCGGACTTTCTTGGTCAGTAATTATTTACTAAATTAGTTGCTTGAAACACGCAACAAACCATATACAACAACGTTGCCAAAAATTGCTCAGAAATCTCAATCAACTTAGGAAATAATAAATAAAAATCTAGAAATTCAAATAGTTAGACACTCTCTCTCTAATGGAAAATTCTGAAGGAATTTTAGGTATTTATTTTAAAATTGAAAACATCAAAAAAATGAGCTTTGAGTAGTAAAATGGTTGAGAAAAATAACGAGAAAGTATTTTCTGAAAATCGAAAAACATCAAAATTGCTGTCTCAATTGAATGCGTGAAAAATTTTTCATGCGCTGAAAAACTAAAATTTGGAAATTTGAATAAAATAATTAAAATTGTTACTTCAATTACGCTTCTGAGAAATCACTCAAATGCTGAAAACAAAATTTGAGTAAACTATGGAATTAAAAAAAGGAAAAAGATTTTTACTAGAATTTTGAATTTTGAAAAAAACGATTAGAATTAGAAAATAAAAAACAACTTTAGGCAACACTATGTATATAGTTTAGCCCCTTAAAAGTTCGGAGTGCTATTTTAAATTTCAAAACTAATATATTTGAGATATGAAATACAAGAAATGGAGTTTAGACGAAAA
>NZ_JALCZP010000072.1:0-1629 GCF_023555435.1 Polaribacter sp. Z014 | reverse complement strand
AATTCCGACAATAATTTTCATTTTGTTTAATTTTTAGAAAATTCTCAGCCTTTCTAAATGATGTTTTAGAGAAAATTCCGCACAATTTTTGTTCTTCATTTTACTCAATTCCGCCCAGTTTTGAAATTCACATTTGAGAGATTTCTCCGCAATTTAGATTTCAGCGTTTGAGTAAATTCCTTTTTGGTGAAACTTTGAAAATTCTCCAACTTTTCAAAATTTTGATTAGCGAGAGAGTGTTCCGATTTTTTCAGAATTCTGATTTACAAACTAAAAAAAAAGCCAAAATTATATTTTACTAAATGACTTGTATTCGGCTCGATTCAGCAGTTTTTGCCAACGTTGTTGTATAAGCTTTGTTGCGTTGTTTAAGCAGTGAATTTAATAAATAAAACACGAACGGCGAAATTCCGCAGGAATTTCCCAAGTGAGCCAAAACCAGCAATAAAGTTTATACGGTGTTAGCAAATGTTTTTTGTTTTTCTCTCAGTTATTGTATAAACACCTATTGGATAAAATAATGAAGAGAGTATTAGTAAAATTCTTTTTCCTAAAGATTCTGCTCTTTTAAGTAAGTGATTAATTATAATAAAATAGTTTCCAAATACTGAAATAACACCAAGAATTGCACTAATAAAAAATGTTGGTCTATATAAAGAAGCAAAAATTAATCTAAACCCAAAAGACATTGATAAAACTATTATGAAAATATCAGCTATAAATAGATAAATCAATATATTATTGAAAATTTTAAATATTCTATGGTTTATATTCTCAGTTTTTGATAGTTCTAATATTTTACTTGAAGTAATTGTTAACCAAATTATGTGAATGAATAAAGAAAGAATCAACCAGTCGTTTAAACTGGCGACTTGAATTCCTAAAAGACTGAATAAAAATAGAATTGTAAATATTATTTTCTTAATCATTTTGATATTTGATAATGCTCAAGCATCTTTTTTATGGTACATATACCTGTTTAACTTCAATTTCATATTCCTCATTTTTTTCTCTTATTTCAGCGCTTATAACCATATCACTTAATCCTTCTTCTTTAGTGAATAAGTCAATAAGTACATTCCAATAGTTTCCATAAGATATGTATACTGAGGATTCCTAAGTTTCATTTGGAAGCTCAATTAATTCTTCTCCATAATCTTCAATATATTCTTTGATTTGTACAGTAGTTTCATCTGAGATAGAATTCACGTTTTTTATTTCTGAACTTAAACTGTAATCTCCTTTTACAAAAGCTTTTACAATTTCTTTAAAACTCGATCTCCAAATGTGTGGAATCGGAAGTTCATTTTCCTCGTTTTTCTCAACTTTAATTTCATTCATTTTCTATTCTTAATTAATGTCAGATTTTGTGATTGATATTCCGTTTTTGAGTTTGAGTGATAAATATTTGCTAACGTTGATGTATAAGCTTTGTTGCGTCGTTTAAGCAGTGAATTTACTAAATAAATCACGAACGGCGAAATTCCGGAGGAATTTCCCAAGTGAGCTATAAACAGCAATAAAGTTTATACGGTGTGTTTTGACCCCTATAAAACAAGAGTAATCTTTTAAATTTCGATTATTAATTAAGCGGTTAATTTTTTGGTTAAAATTAGATGTTTATCCTGA
>NZ_JALCZP010000071.1:0-1640 GCF_023555435.1 Polaribacter sp. Z014 | reverse complement strand
ATCAGGATAAACATCTAATTTTAACCAAAAAATTAACCGCTTAATTAATAATCGAAATTTAAAAGATTACTCTTGTTTTATAGGGGTCAAAACACCGAATAATCACGAGCACGAAAAATTTGAATTGTATTTCAAAAAGAGAGGAATATAATAATTAAGGAAAAATGCAGAAAAAAGTGAAATGGGAAAATATGAAACCAGTATTGTGAAAAAAAACTACTACTTGCAACACCGTGTATAAAAAATTGCTAAATTAGTGCTTAAATAAAAGTAGTTGCTTTTTTATAAACTTCTATTTTCCTTCGGAAAATAGCCGTTCATTTTAGTCGCAACTTTCAATACACAACAACGTTAGCCACAATATGAGAAAAATTTTAGTTTTAATATTATTGTTTAGTTTTAAAAATTTAATTTCTCAAGAAACAAAATGCTTGAATTCGGATTTTTATAATCCAAATTCTGAAATTGTTAGAATTAAAAATACTAGTGAATCAATTGAAAAAATCATTCAATCAAAATTAAGAATTGACTCTCTAAAATTATATATTCTAAAAAATACTTATGTGGAATTCCCTAAATGGTCCGGCTATAGGAGAAAAGGAATAGATTCTGGTTTTAAAATTATATTATTGAATAGTTCCACAAATGATTTTGAATTTTTAATAAAAGGAAATAAAATAGATATAAAAAGACAAGTATTTTATAAAAATGAATGGAAAAATCTTACTCCTTTAAAAAAATCAACAATTATGATCTGCGGAACTGGTTACTTTAAAAAAGGAATTATTAAAACAAAAGATTTTTTTACATTTTTAGCACCTTGTATAGAAGGAGAATTAAAAGTAAAGTCAAGATTTGTTTTTGGTAACACTATTTATTCAAACGAATTTGAAGGATTAATTGACGAAAGGTTTATTGAAAAATAATACTGTGGCTAACACCGTGTAAAAAAAATTACTAAATTAGTGCTTAATTAAAAGCAGTTGCATTTTTGCAAACAACAATTTTCCTACGGAAAATAGCCGTTCACAAAAATCGCAACTTTCATTACACAACAACGTTGCCCACAATTTACGAAATGAGCCGAATAAGAGACTTTTTAAACGAATTAGATGATTATGAATTAGCATATTTTGCAAAATTCAAACTTCTGACTTATATGAAAGTTACGCAATCTGGAATAAAAGAATATCTGGCTGAAAGAAATCTAAATGAATCGAAAATTGACAAACTAATTTCTGAAAATCCAAAGTCAAAATTGAACGATGGAAAAAAAAGATGTGAAAGATGTTATTCGGAAAAAATTCGGAGCAATAAAGTGGAATGGACAAATACTGGTGGCGGAATTGGAATTAAAGACGAAATTGCTACTTGGGATGCAATTGGAGGTCGTGTAACTTACAAAGATGAAGTGATTTGTAATGTTTGTGGATTTTGGTTGGAAGACCCAAATCAGGAAAAACCTTTACCAACTTCGAAAAAAATATTAAATGGAATATGGGAATTTATAATTGGAACATTGAGTCGCTAACAAAAAACTGTGGGCAACACCGTATAAACTTTATTGCTGGTTTTAGCTCACTTGGGAAATTCCTCCGGAATTTCGCCGTTCGTGTTTTATTTACTAAATTCACTGCTTA
>NZ_JALCZP010000070.1:0-1751 GCF_023555435.1 Polaribacter sp. Z014 | reverse complement strand
TAGTTGCAGTTGTAGGTATATTTATTTGAAAATTTTTTTGAATCCCGTCTTCACTAAAGGGTTCACTTACTGTGTTGGTATACACAGCTTCTCCATAGTCAGAAAAATCACCATCCTTATTAAAATCTATCCATACTTTTAATGTGCTTGCATTATTATTTTGTGCACTATAGCTAATTGAAGCAGGATAATCTTCCCCTAAATTAACATCTGTATGTGTGGATAAAGTATTGTAATATTCGTAAACAGATGCCGTATTATCTGAGTTTTGAAAAATGTCACCAAAACTTACTTTACTTATAAAAACTATATCATTATTATCAGAATTTATAGGCCTACAATATGAAGATTGAGCGTTTATATTGGTTGTAATACAGCTAAACAGTATTATTATAAAGAGAATATTATTTTGTGAGTTAAACATTTTCAGATATTTTGGAGGATAATTATTGTATGTATTTTTTTGTATTGACTTTATAGTGAGTATTTTAGTTGTAGTGAGGCACTGCTGTTAAGACATACTTGTATTTTAAAAGTCACTTTTGTCTACGTTTCTTGTTGCTATCTATTTGTAAGTAGTTATATGATGTTTTTTTGTGAATAAACCTCATTTAAATAGAGGTCTGTAGAATATTAACCTCTACCCAAAAAGGGATCATATCAAATAGTTTATAATCATTTAATCATTAGTTTTGTTTTAAATTCATTTTTCTCAAATTAGAAAAAATAAGATTTAAGTTAGACTTTGTTTATACTACCGTAATATTTTAATTTTTAGTTAAGAACTATTACTTTTTTTAAAATTTAAGTTACGTTTTTGGGCAATATACCTTCTACTACACATGAGTAATATTTGTTAATTTCGACCAATAGTAGGTTTTATTAAAATAAGCTTTTGAATGTAGATAATGCGTTATTAAAATATTTATTAAACTTAAATCAGTGGTATTTATAGTGGATATTAAGTTTTTTTATTTAATAAAGTAACTTATTGTGTTCTGCTATAGAGCAATAGTTTTTTATTGGAGCTAAATGTTTTACTTTTATTAATCTAAGCAATAAGAGCAAGTAATCATATAATATAAAGGGAATTATTTTTCTAAATAAGTTCGTGTCTTTTAAGTGTATTAACATACATAGAGATTTTAAAATGCAAATATAATTATTACTTTGTTAGAAGTGTATTCGGTTTTGTTAAGAATTAGATAATTATCTTTTTTAAACTTATTGTAAGTGTTAAAGTCTTTGGGTGTATTGAGCAATCTTCTTTATAAAAAGGAAATAATAGAAAGGAGTTTCGTTGTAAGTTGATGTAACTAAGGATAACAATAAAAGAAGAAATATTTTTTCTAAAAATTTCTTGTTATTAATTCAGGTTATTTAAGTGTTTATACATAATGTGGCTTCCTGCTTTTTAAAGCAAGAAGCCAATATTTTTACTCAATTACAACTTTCTTATCCATTGTACCTTTATTGGTTTTTATTTTTACAATGTAAACACCTGTTGCTGTTTGTTTACTGATGTCTAATTGATAAGTACTTTTCTGTTCATTTATATTCCACAGACTTACTTTTTTACCAAGTATATTAAACATTTCTACTTTTTCAAATTCTATTTCTTTGTTTTTAGAAATTACAATTTGGTGGTTTTCATTATCTGCATAGATATTGGTATCGGCAGTTAAGGTATCTTCATCTAAACCAAGTACTGTAGCTTCTTTAAAAGCCAGTACAAAACGATCTGTATACGT
>NZ_JALCZP010000006.1:0-201912 GCF_023555435.1 Polaribacter sp. Z014 | reverse complement strand
TTACAACTCCTCAATGAACGTTGCCAACTCTGTGTTATTCCTGTTAGCGGGTGCAAACTTACAACTCATTTTTATTCTGACAACTATTTTTTTACGTTTATTTTTATTTAATTTTACATACGGTTTTAAGAGGTTTGTTTTTAGCGGTTTATGAGGAAGGTTTTTTTGAGGTTATTTCTTGATTCATAAAAGGATTGAGGATTATTTTTAGAGAATCTCCTCATTTAAGCTATACACCATCTAAAACAAGAAAAAGTTCTAGATTGAATTTTGAAGGTATTATTGCTTTTATTATTGCTTTTTTTTGTAATTCTTCTGCTTACCTAGTGGCTTTTATTTTTAAAAAGAAACTTCATTATTATAATAATCGTGCTTTTTAGCTCTAAAGAAGTTGTTTGTGTCTTTATATATTAGCGCGTTATTCTTGATCGTCCTTCAAAAAATATAAATAATAGTAATCTATATTGGGTTGCAATGCTTAAAATGAGTTTAGAAATATTATTTTTAAACACATAGCAACATAGAAAACATAAATTTGTTCTCGACAGCGCTTGAACTGACAGTATATTAAGTTTGTTGCAAAATTGGTTTTATTTGCTTATCGATAATTGTCTATATATAAGGTAGTATTTTTGAAATGACAATTACGCTAGCAAATTAGCTGTGTTAGGGATTGAAACGGCATCCTTTTTATATGATTATTGATGCGATAGCAGAAATAAGCATATAAAAAGATATAGTGGAAAGCCCGACCTTTTTTCTAAATCTTCTTTAAATTGATAATTATGCTTATCTAAAACAGTAAATTTTATATAATAGACTAAAAAAAGGGAACACCCTAAAGAGAATATTAATCTTTTTTAATATATGTATTTAATTAGTCTTATAACAAAATCATGATTGCAATGAAGATAAATACGGTTACTTGTCCCCATTTTAGATATACGCCTACTTTATCATTTTCTTTTAAGTAACTAGAAATACTTCCTGATAAAAGGGCAATGCCAGCAAATACTAAAAAAGAGACTAGAATAAAAATACCGCCTAAAGTATAAAACTGAATAACGGTTGAAATAGTTTTAGAAAACAAAAACTGAGGAAAAAATGCTAAAAAGAACAAAGCAACTTTAGGATTTAATACATTCATTATAAATCCTTTTTTGAATAGCTGAAATACTGACTCTTTTTGAATATTTGTATTAGACAAGACTATTTTGGCGTCACTTTTATACACTTTGTACGCTAAAAAGAGTAGATAACTTGCGCCTAATAATTTTATGATAAAGAAAAGGCTTTCGTTTTCTTTGATAATTGCCGAAACTCCGAAAGCAACCAGTGTGGTATGCACCAAACAACCAGACATTAACCCTAAAACGGTAGCAATACCATATTTTGTTCCGTTTACAATACTCTGGGTAATTACGAAAATATTATCTGGACCTGGGGAAAGAGATAAAACAGCTGTTGCAAAGGCGAAAGAGATTAATATTTCTATCATAAACTTATGTTTTTTCTAAAATGAGTTTTTAACGAAAGTAAGACCTCTTTTATATGATAAGACTTCTATATTAAAATTGTTTTAGAATTGCTTTGTTTATTCGCTTTACCAAACCTGGACCTTCATAAATAAAACCAGTGTATACTTGCACTAAATCTGCTCCTGCATTTATTTTTTCTAACGCATCTTTTTCTGAGTGAATACCTCCTACTCCAATTATAGGAAAAGATTTATTAGAAGTATCTGCCAAATATTTAATAACAGCGGTACTTTGATTTTTTACCGGTTGCCCACTTACTCCGCCATTACCAATTTCTGCTAAACGTTCTTTAGATACTTTTAAGTTTTCTCTGTTTGTAGATGTGTTAGAAGCAATTACTCCATCAATTTTTGTTTCATGTACCAATTCTATAATTTCATCTAACTGGATATTATTTAAATCTGGAGCAATTTTTAATAAAATTGGTTTTTGTACTTTTTCTTTATTATTAAGCTTCTGACAAGCAGAAATTAATTCTAATAAATAGTCTTTGTCATTCAGTTTTGCATGACTACCTACATTTGGGCAACTTACATTTAAGACAAAGTAATCTACATACGGATGTAATTCTTTAAAAACTTCGCAATAATCTTGTGTATAATTTTCTGGAGTAGTTGCTGTATTTTTACCAATGTTTCCACCAATAATTACTTGCCCTTTATTCTTTTTTAGGTTTTTAATGGCAGCTTCCATTCCGTCATTATTAAAACCCATTCTGTTTATAATTCCTTGATCATCTTTTAATCTAAACAATCTTTTTTTAGGATTACCAACTTGCCCTTTTGGGGTAACGGTTCCTATTTCTATAAATCCGAAACCAAAATTTGCTAATTCGTTATACAAAACAGCATTTTTATCGAAACCTGCTGCCAAACCGACTGGGTTCTTAAAGGTAATTCCGAATAACGTCTTTTCTAATCGTTTATCATCAACAACATATAAACTTCTAAATATAGAAGAAACAAAAGGAATTTTACAAAGATTTTTGACTAACGAAAAAGTGAAGTAATGAATTTTTTCTGGATCGAATAAAAAGAAAATTGGTCTTACAATAGATTTGTACATGCTTTACTAGAGTTATTTTAAGTAGCTTATTTCTAGTTTTCAAAATTACAAATTTTATAATGATAAAACTCTAAAACCTATTTCAAATAAAAAATCAAAAAACATGAACCTCAAAAAAAAAAAAAATATTAAAAAAAATAATCGTTTTTTTAATTGATAACACACTCAAAAAGAGTTAGAAATAAAAAATAATTTCTTTACCATTTTTCTTTTTCAGAAAAGAAAAAATTCATTTTGTAATTTAAATAATTAGCACTCGACCAAGAAACCTAACTATTAAAAAACACAAAATGAAAACAAGTAAAATAGTATTAGGATTGGTTTTTGGACTAGCTTTAACAACACAAACTAATGCTCAAGGATTATTAGATGGTTTTACTCCAAAAAAAGGAGATTTATCTGTAACAGCTTCTTACACCTCTAGTAATTATGAAAAATTTTATGCTGGGGAAACCAAAATGGATGCAGTGCCTGCTCATAATGAAATTGATCAGAACGTTTATAGCTTATACGCTAAATACGGTATTACAAACAAATTATCTGTTGTTTTAAATGCGCCTTATATTTCTGCTGAAGGAAATGGAATTGCAGACCCTTTAAACGGAACTACTAAACAAGATGGTTTTCAAGATATTTCTATCGGATTAAAATACAATGCGTATACTTTTAATTTTGAAAAAGTAAACTTAGATGTTATTACTGGTTTAAGTGTAGATATTCCTACAGGTTACGAAGCAAACGGAATTTTGTCTCTTGGTAACAATACATTTTCTACCAACTTAACTGCTGGTTTACATTTACAAAACGATGTGGGTCTTTTTGCTACCTTTTTAAATTCTTACCAATTTAGAGGTGATGCAGACAATACTGTAGGTGGTGCTGATTTTGATGTACCAAATGCTTATTATGCAACTACTAAAATAGGGTATGCTAGTTCTTTAATTTATGTAGAAGGTTGGTTAGATTATTTAGCTTCTACAGACGGAGTAGATATTGGTGGAGCTGGTTTTACTGGTAATAACTTTCCTGAAACTAAAGTAGAATATACAAGATTAGGTGCTACTATTTATAAAAACATTATTCCTGAATTAGGAGCAAGTGTAGGTTTTAGTGCTGTTGTTGATGGACGTAATATTGGTAAATCTACCAACTATTCTGTTGGATTAACTTACAACCTTAACCTATAAGTTTCTTTTAATAAGAATAGAAAAAGCTCGTAATTTCTTACGAGCTTTTTCTATTCTATAGAATTAGATTCCTTTTTCTAATCATAAATTAAATACTTACTTCTAACAACTTTAAAATTTTCTAAATCCTTATTCCAAGTTTTTCTAATCTCTTGTTTAGACAATCCCTTTACAATTTGTTCTTGTAATTTTTTAGTCCCTGCAAGTTTAGTAAAGAAACTATTAAAAAACTCTTTAGAGGTATTCTGTTGGTATGCTTTTATTAAATAGGATAAATCTAATTTATTAAGATTCTCTGTTTGTTGTAAATTTTCTCCGTAACATAATATATTTTTAAACTTTGGATATTTAGCACCTTCATTTGCTTGCGGTGTAAAAGTAAACTCGCTTTTTGTTAAATACGGAGAACCATAAATTTGGAACTGCATTGCTGTTCCTCGTCCTGCAGAAACATTTGTACCTTCGAAAAAACACAAACTAGGATATAGGTTAATACTTTTATCATTTGGTAAATTCGGTGATGGTTTTATTGGCAAACTATATTCCGTTTGGTGCGTATAATTTTCTAAAGGAATTACTTTTAAATTACACTGCATTCCATTTTTAAGCCATTTCTCTCCGTTAATCATTTGGCCATATTCGCCAATAGTCATTCCGTATACCACCGGAACTTTATGCATCCCCACAAAAGATGAATGCGCTAGTTCTAAAACAGGACCATCTATATAATGCCCGTTGGGATTGGGTCTGTCTAATAAAATCACTTGAATACCCTGTTCCGCACAAGCCTCCATTACATAATGCAAAGAAGAAATATACGTATAAAAACGCGCGCCAACATCCTGAATATCAAAAACTACAATATCAATTCCTGCTAATTGTGCTGCAGAAGGCTTTTTATTTTTTCCATATAAAGAAACGATTGGCAAGCCAGTTTTAGTATCAAAACCATCTTTTACAACCTCACCTGCATCTGCTTTTCCTCTAAAACCATGTTCTGGTGCA
Organism: Polaribacter sp. Z014; assembly: GCF_023555435.1. NCBI lineage: Bacteria > Pseudomonadati > Bacteroidota > Flavobacteriia > Flavobacteriales > Flavobacteriaceae > Polaribacter > Polaribacter sp. Z014. Next base: position 197,117 of record NZ_JALCZP010000006.1, on the reverse strand, counting down.
AAAACTTTTTTAACGTTTATGCCATTATAGTTGTGTAAATAATCTACCAAATGATGGGTAACTTTTTTAGACCCCATAACATTAGCCGCTACTTCTGCCCTTTCTAAAACAGACAACACAGATGTTTGGTTTGCAACAATTGCAACATTTTTTCCTTTTAACATGTTCAAGTACAAATTGGTACGCTCTGCTCCTGTTTTAATTTTTAAGGCTTCAGTTTTTTCCTTTTCAACTTTTAACTTTTTAACTTTTACACCAGAACTTTGTGCACAAGAAATCAGCTGAAAATTCAGCAGTAGAAATAAGAATAAATATGTACTTTTGAAAGGTTTAAAAACTATCATCAATTTGAATTACGAGTTATTTATTGCAAAACGCATTATTGCCGGTAAAAAGTATAAAAATAGCATTTCGTCGCCAATAATAAAAATTGCAATCACAGCAATTGCGTTAGGAATTATTATTATGCTAATTGCTGTAGCAACAGGTGCTGGACTGCAATATAAAATTCGCGATAAAATGGCTGGGTTTAAAGGCCATGTTCAAATAATCAATTACGATGCCAATAATTCTGATGTTTCTACGGTTCCTATTGATAAAAACCAAGATTTTTATCCGAAGTTTAAAAATATTGAAGGAATAAAAAATATACAAGTTTTTGCAAATAAGGCTGGAATTTTAAGAACAGAAACGGACTTTGAAGGCATTATTTTTAAAGGAGTTTCTACTGATTATGATTGGACTTTTTTCAACGAATATTTGATAGCTGGTAGAACACCCAATTTTAACCAAGATAGAACTAAAGAAGTTTTATTATCACAAACCATTGTAAATCGTTTACACCTTAAATTAAACGATATTATTTTAGCCACTTTTTTAAAAACGGCAAACAGCAAACTACCTTCTAATAGAAAATATACAATTGTAGGAATCTATAATTCTGGTTTTGCAGAATTTGACAAATCTATGATGATTGGTGATATCAGAGAGGTACAAAACCTCAACAAATGGAAAGAAAATGAAGTTGGTGGCTTTGAAATTATCTTAAATAATTTTGATCACATTGAAGCAAAAGGAGAAGAAATTTACAGTAATATTGGTGCAACCTTAAACAGTAAAACAATAATAGATAGTTACCCTTCTGTGTTTGAATGGATAGAACTTTTTGACAATAATGTATGGTTTATCATTGCCATTATGATTCTCGTTGCCGGTATAAATATGATTACTGCCCTACTCGTTTTAATCTTAGAACGCGTACAAATGATTGGTATTTTAAAAGCCTTAGGAAGTAGCAATACTAGCATTAGAAAAATATTTTTATACAACGCTTCTTACCTTATTTTAAAAGGACTTTTCTGGGGAAATATTATTGGGTTATCAATCCTTTTTATACAGTATTACTTTAAGGTAATTACACTAAATCCAGAAACCTATTATGTAACCACAATGCCAATTTACATTTCTTTAAAAGCTATTTTATTGCTAAATATTGGCACGTTGATTATGTCTTTTTTAATGTTGATTATCCCTTCTTATATTATTACTAAAATTCAGCCTTCTAAATCTATTAAGTTTGCATAAAAGCTTGTCTTGAGCTTGTTAAAATTTGGGCGTTTCTTTATCCTGAAGGCATTCAGGACCAAGTCGCGCTTTCCGTTATATCTTTTTATTTCTGTTGTATTTATAATAACTTCTAACTCTTAATACAAGTACTTCTAATCTTTATAAAAGGCATTACAAACCCACTTAACATAAAAAGGATGCCACTGCAATCCCTAACGCAAACCGTCTATTTACTTTTAGAATACACCTATAGCTAACACATAATTTGCGTTAGTGATTGAATGGCATGTTTGAGCTCTTTTTTTGTTTTAGATGTATCTAAAAACAAAAAAAAGCGAGTAATGAAAGCACGACCTTTTTAGGGAACGCCATAAAACCATACATAACTAAAGAAATAAAATTACTTCTTACCTACTCTATTACAGATGTTCTAACATACACTTTTACAATTTTTTATGTACTTAAAACAACATCTCTTGTATAAAATGTTCATTTTGTTGCACTAAATTTTAAGTAAGCAAATTACCTTTAAGACATAAAAGGTTACTATAAATTTATTGCAAAAAACAAAAGAAAAAACCTTATTGGAAATAGAATCTATTTGCAATAGTTAAGTTAAAAATGTAATATTACAATACACTAAAAAGTTATTAATTTAATGAAAAAATTACCTACATTAATATTGCTTTTTTTATGCATCTCTTTTTACGCTCAAAAACCTTATAAAGATTATAATTTTGTAAATATTAAAGAAGGCATTCCTAAAGTAGGAGTTTCTTGTATTGTTCAAGATCATTTGGGTTTTATTTGGATTGGAACTACTGGCACTGGTGTTTACAAGTTTGATGGCATAGATTACACACCTTATAAGTTTAATTTTGAAAACACTAATTCTTTAAGCAACAACCTTGTACAATGCTCTTTTATAGATAGTAAACAACGGCTTTGGTTTGGTACAGAAGACGGTTTAAATCTTTACAATAGAGATTTAGATGAATTTATAAAAGTAAAATTAGATACAGATAATAATAACAAAGAAAATATTTTAGCTATAGAAGAAGATTCTTTAGGTAATTTATTGATTGGTACTAATAGAAAAGGTTTATATAAATTAAATATTAAAACACTTAAAGTAGGTGAAAAAATAAACAATTCTACGCAAGATCTAAGTATTCATAGCATTAAACACACAAAACAAGGCAAAACTTTTGTTGGTACCAATTTTGGTCTAAAAGAGATCGATTTTATTAATAATAAACTTATACAAACAAGGTTATTTATAGACAATAAAGAAACAATTAACCAATCTATTGAAGTTTTATTTTTAGATAACAATGATAATTTATGGATTGGTTTTGAAAGGGATGAAGGCATTTACAAATGTGGCTTAACAAATGACAGAAATAATAATATTGTAAGCTTAAAACAGTTCCATTTTACTGATAAAAAAATTATGGAAATCATTCAGTTATCAGATAATACAATCATGATTGGTACTGAAAATGATGGGCTTTTTCATCTAGACCAAAATAATGAAGTAATTAAAAATTATGTTTCTAGTAAAATAGATAAAAACAGCATATTACATAATTCTATTTGGGAACTATTTATAGACAAAAATGATAGAATTTGGATGGGTTATTTTAATAGCGGTATTGCTGTTAGCGATAAACTTTTTGATAAATTTAAAAATATTGAGTGTTTACCAAACAAAAACAACTCTTTAAACTTATCTTCTGTAACGAGTATTGTTAAAGATAAAAAAGGAAATTTATGGCTGTCTACAGACGGTGGTGGTATTGATGTTTATAACCCTAAAACATCAAAAATAACACATATTAATAAAGATTCTAATAATCCATATTCTGGCCTAAACTCAGATTATATTGTTCACTTATTTTTAGATTCTAAAAATAATTTATGGGTTGCAAGTTGGGATCACGGAATTTTTCTTCTAAAAAATGGATCTAAAAAGTTTATCAACTTTAATAAAACAAATACCCCATCAAAATTTATCTCAAATACAATTAGAAGTTTTTCTGAAGATTCTAAAGGAAATATATGGATAGCTACTTATTTTGAAGGGCTTCACTCCTATAATCTAAAAACCAATAAATTTAGAAAATACGACTCCAAAGAATTTCTTAAACACAAATCTTTAAATAGTAAGATAATGAAAGTCTTTGTTTCTACTGATGATACTATTTGGGTTGGTACAGCAGATGGTTTGTTTAAAGTAAAAGATATTGGAAATAATAAATTTGAAATAGTTGCTTTAGGACCAAAAATGCAAGAGGCCTATGGTAATTTATCTGATGTAAATCACATACTTTCTATTTATGAATCTTCTGATAATACTATTTGGATTGGAACAAGAGGTGCTGGTCTTTGCAGATATAACAAAAATGAAGATTCTTTTACCTGGTATAATAAAACTATAGGTTTAGAAGAAGAAAACGTTTCTGCTATAATTGAAGATGAAGACCATAATATATGGGTTAGTGGTAATAATGGTTTAACTAAAATAAGTTTAAAAGATAAGAAGTTTACAAACTACACCTCCAATGATGGTTTATTATCTAATGATTTTAATTTTGGAGCTGTACTAAAAGATGAAAAAGGAACACTATATTTTGGTGATTTTAAAGGTTTAGATTATTTTAATCCTAAAGAAATAAAAACAAACGCTAGTTTACCCTCATTGCATTTAACCGATTTTAAATTGTTTAATGAGAAAGTGATTCCACAAACTAAAAATTCTCCTTTAAAAAAAGTAATCTCAGAAACAAAAAGCATTATACTATCTGATGTGCAATCTGTATTTACAATAGAATATACTGGGTTAAATTATACAAGACCCGAAAAAAATAGCTATGCCTATTATCTAGAAGGTTATGAAACTACCTGGAACTATGTTGGTCATAAAAGAAGTGCTACTTATACAAATTTAGATCATGGAGATTATGTTTTTAAACTTAAAGCATCTAATAATGATGGGGTCTGGAACGAAGTTCCGTTAGAATTAAATATTAAAATTCTTCCACCATGGTGGAAAACGAATTGGGCAATATTAAGTTATATTCTAATATTTATGTTTTGTATTTATCTATTAAACAGCCTAACTCAAAAAAGAATAAAAGAAAAAGAAATTCTAAAAAATGAACGTTTATTACAGACACAAAACGATGAATTAAACCAAAAAAAACTTCAATTTTTTACAAATATTTCTCATGAATTTAGAACTCCTTTAACCTTAATTATCAATCCTATTAAAGATATTATTAGTAACAAAGAATTAGATCTACCTCAAAGTGTTAATAATAAACTTGCTATTATTTACAAAAACACCAACAGACTCTATCGCCTAATTAATGAGTTAATGGATATTAGAAAATTAGAACATAACAAAATGAAAATTAGGGCAAGTAAAATTAATCTAATTGAATTTACTAAAAATATCGCCAACTATTTTCAAGAAGAAACGCTCAATAAAAACATTTTATTAAGTATCGATTCAGATGTACCAGATTTGGGTGTTTGGGCAGATGAAAAGATGTTAGAAAAAATTATATTCAACCTTTTATCTAATGCTATTAAAGCAACCCCAAAAGGAGGTGCCATAAATATAGATTTATTTTCTAATCATAAATTATATCTTTTACCGTTGGTTGATAAAAAACAACCTATAGAAGTTATAGAAATAGTAATTTCTGATACAGGTGCAGGATTAAATGAACAAGAAGTTGAAAAAATATTTGAACGTTTTTATCAAGTAGAAGACCAAAACAAAACATATATAGGCGGCACTGGTATTGGCTTAGAAGTGGTAAAAAGTTTTGTCTATCTTCATAAAGGAGATATTAAAGTAGAAAGTAAAGTAGGATCTGGAACCACTTTTAAAATTTTATTACCAACAGGTAAATCACATTACACAGAAGATCAAATTATATATGAAAATGATAAAAGAGTTAATAGCAAAGAACAGTTCTTGTTAATTGACCCTATTGAAAAGAGAGTACATTCTACGGATGAAACAGTCTTGCATAAAACCAAAACAATTTTAATTGTTGAAGATAATTTAGAGTTATTAGATTATCTAAAAATAGAATTAAGTAAAGAATATAAGGTGTTTGTGGCTACAAATGGTATTGAAGGTCTTAAAACAGCTAAAGAGACATTACCAGACGCTATTATTACAGATATTGTAATGCCAGAAATGGATGGATTTATTTTTTGTAAAGCTATAAAAACAGATGCATCAACAAGTCATGTTCCTGTACTAATGTTAACAGCAAGAACAACTATAGAAAACAGAATTGAAGGTATAGAAAACGGAGCAGACGCCTACATGGTAAAACCCTTTGATTTAAAATTATTAAAACTTCGATTGTCACAATTAATAACAAGTAGGCAATTAATTTTCGATAAATTCTTTGGAGCAATTAGTGGTGCTGATGAAAAAATAAACTCAAACTCTATAGATAAAGAATTTATACAAAAATTACTAGACTATATAAACAACAATATTTCTGACTCTAATTTAAGTGTAGAAGAATTGGCTTCACAATTAAAACTAAGCAGAAGTCAATTATATAGAAAAATAAAAGCCATTACAGGACAAACAGTAAATGAATTTATTAGAAAAATAAGGTTAGAAAGAGCAAAACAAATTCTAGATTCTGGTAGAGGAAATATTAGTGAAGCATGTTTTAAAGTTGGCTTTTCTTCTCCTTCTTATTTTTCTAAATGTTTTAAAGCTCATTTTGGAGTTTTACCTTCTGAAATAGAGATTAAAAAAGATACAAAAATTTAGTAGTCCATTTCTGTTGCCGAAGAAATGAAAAAATTTGCTAAAAACTTGAATAAATTATAAGTAAAAAACTTAATAAGACCTTAATATGAAACTAATTAAAAACATAGTACTAGTTTTACTAACAAGCATAAGTACTCTTTCTTCAGCCCAAGAAACTGAGTTTTCTAAGCTATTACAGAATATTGACTCTAGAGAAAAAACGTCATTAAATGGCATGTGGGATATGATTGTAGATCCACTTGAAAATGGATATTATAACCATAGATTACTCCCTAAAGAGAAAGGATACTTTAGTAATTTACAAATGCAAACACCAGCTGACTTGATTGAATATAATTTTGAAACTAGTTTGCAATTAATGGTTCCTGGTGATTGGAATACTCAAATGGATAAATTGTACTATTATGAAGGAACCGTTTGGTACAAAAAAGACTTTAATTATACAGCCAACAATGATGAATTAACCTATTTATATTTTGAAGCAGTAAATTACGAAGCTATCGTTTACCTTAACGGAGAGCGCATTGGTTCTCATGTTGGTGGTTACACCCCTTTTCAATTTGAGATTACTAATAAATTAAAAAAAGGCAATAATTTTATAGTTGTAAAAGTAGACAACAAAAGAAAATTAGAGAATGTACCTACAGTAAATCAAGATTGGTGGAACTATGGAGGTATTACAAGGTCGGTACATTTAATTACAACTCCAAAATCACATATTACTGATTATTTAATTCAGTTACCAAAAGGAAACACCAATACAATTGAAGGTTGGGTATCCGTTAAGAATGGTAAAGATGGTAATGTGGTTAACTTGAGCATTCCCGAGCTCAACAAGTCAGTAAATTCAGTTCTAAAAAATGGAATAGCTAAATTCTCTATAAAAGCAAATCCCACACTTTGGGAACCAAAAAACCCAAAAACATATAAAGTTATTTTAAAAACGTTAACCAACAAAATAACAGATAACATTGGCTTTAGAACAATAACCACAGATGGCTCTAAAATTTTATTAAACGGTAAAAAAATATTTCTAAAAGGTATAAGCATTCACGAAGAAGCCCCATTTAAAACTGGTCGGGTAGTTTCTAAAGAAGAATGTAAAATATTGCTACAATGGGCTAAAGAATTAGGTTGTAATTTTATACGTTTAGCTCATTATCCGCATAGTGAAGCAATGGTTAAGGAGGCTGAAAAGATGGGTTTTATGATTTGGTCGGAAATACCAGTTTATTGGACCATTCAATTTGATAATAAAGATACCTATGCGAATGCAAAGAATCAACTTACCGAGATGATTTCACGTGATAAAAACCGGGCATCGGTAATATTGTGGTCTATGGCAAATGAAACGCCTGAAGGAGAAGCACGATTGTCTTTTATAGAAAATTTAGCAAAACAAACTAGAAAATTAGATAACACTCGACTAATTACAGCTGCTTTAGATACGCAAGGTTATGGAGATGATGGAAACTTAATTGAGGACCCTCTAGGAAAAATAGTAGATGTAATTGGTATTAATAATTATTGCGGTTGGTATGCCGGGGCAGTAGAAACCTGTTCTAAACTAAAGTGGGCTAGTGCATATAACAAACCCATGATTATGAGTGAAGTTGGTGGTGGAGCATTATTTGGTATGCATGGTAAAGAAAAGGAACGATGGACAGAAGAATACCAAGCAGAACTTTACAGAACAAATATTGAAATGATGAGAAATATTGATTTTATGGCAGGTTTATCTCCTTGGGTTTTGATGGACTTCCGTTCTGCAAGACGTCCTTTAAGAAGAATTCAAGATGATTTTAATAGAAAAGGGTTAATTTCGGAGCAAGGTATGAAAAAGCAAGCCTTTTTTGTCTTACAAAATTATTATCTCAAGGAAAACAAATAGAATACCATTGCGCTATTTAAATTTATAGGATAACCAAAAATTCAAGATTTTTTTAGACAAAAAATTGCTTAGTGCGTCTCTAGAAATCCGTGGAATTTCTAGAGACGCACTAAGCATATTCTAAATGTTACATGTTCAATTAATAAGAGGTTCTCAATTCGAGTATTTTTTTCAGAAATTTTATATCGAGAACTTATCAATTAGAAATACATCATGAAAAAGAATCACTTTGTCTATTACCTCTAAAACTCTAATTATTTTATTGCTTTTATTATTTCGGATCTCTTAAAACTTTGCACATATATATGCTAGTTTATATTTCTGAATTAGCAAAACTCATGGATTTTTAAATAAAAATGCATTTTTTTTACGCAACTCGTATTTCCTAAGTTTTGCTTAAATTTCCACTACCTAATAAGCACTATGAAACAATTGTTGCGCACTATGAATTAAATGTAGCATCTATGTTAAATAAAGGTTAAATAGCAACAAAAGTTCTAAAAGCTGTATTTTTTGTTTTAAAAAATGCAGATATCTTACTATACATTTGGATAGTACAACAATGTTATGAAACAAACAAAAAACAGAAAAAAACTATTATATGAAGTACTATTAGTAATTATTATGTTATTACTATTAGTATTGATTTTTAATAATATATAATTCTAACCTATAGTTTCTGCACTGTTAAACAAACAAGTATTTTAATTAACCAATTAATATGAATGATGAAAAAATTTAAAGTCACGATTATTGCATGCCTAATATTATGTGTGCAGAATGTTTTTTCGCAAAACAAGACAATTACTGGTCAGGTAACTGATTCCGCAGGAAACACTTTACCAGGAGTATCAGTTGTAATTAAAGGAACTGTCAAAGGTACAAATGCAGATTTTGAAGGTAATTATACCCTATCTGATGTATCTCCTAGCAATGAGTTAGTTTTTTCTTATTTAGGAATGGATTCTCAAACAATTCTTGTTGGAGACCAAACTAAAATTAATGTAGTATTACAAGACAATCTAGAATCTTTAGATGAAATAATAGTAGTTGGGTATGGTAGCAAGAAAAAAAGCTTGGTTACCGGAGCAATTTCTAGTATTGATTCTAAACAAATTAAAAGTTCTTCTAACCAGAGAGTAGAAGCGGTATTACAAGGTAGAACTTCTGGTGTTACTGTATCTTCATCATCTGGATCCCCAGGTTCTGGTGCAAAAATAAGAATTCGTGGTGCGGGTTCTAGTGGAAATTCAGAACCGTTATTTATTGTTGATGGTATGAAAGCCTCTTCTATTTCAGATATTGCTCCGTCAGATATTGCAAATATAGAAATCCTAAAAGATGCTGCTTCTGCTGCCATATACGGTACAGAAGGTGCAAACGGAGTAGTTATTATAACTACAAAAAGAGGACGAAAAGGAGGTTTACAAGTCTCTTTTAATTCTCAATTTGGTATTCAATTTCTAAAAACAGACATGGAGTTAATGAATGCTTCACAATTTGTTACTTATATGAATGAGGCTGGTTTAACTAGTATTACAGATAATGGATATGATACTAATTGGATCGATGAAACATTTTCTACTGCTATTATGCATAGAAATGATATTAACTTATCTGGAGCTACAGAAAAATTTTCTTATTATACTTCTGCATCTCATTTAGACCAAGATGGTATTGTTGGTGATGGAAGTACTTCTTTTAAAAGATCTACATTTAGAGTAAACTTAAAAGGAGATGTGGCTAAATGGTTAGAAGTTGGTGTTAATTCTACCTATTCTTCATCCGATAAAAAAGGTATTCAGGAAAACAGTGATACAAGAGGTGTAATTCAAAACGCACTTATTTTAGACCCATTAACACCTCTTACATATGCTAATGGACAAGTTCCACAATCTGTAATTGAAAGAAATCTAATAGATAGTGATGGAGATGGAGTTACTGATATTGTCATTCCCTTATTAAAAGACCGTAATGGCAACGTCTATGGATATCCAAGTTATTCTACCGGAGAAGTTGTAAATCCTGTAGCATATGCAAATGACATCAATAAAACTACTGTAGATTCTTATCAATTTTTAACTTCTGCATACTTAAAATTTAAACCTTTTGAAGGCTTTTCTTTTACAACAAGACTAGGGTATGATAAAAATCAATGGGACACAAAAAATATGGTGAACCCTTATTATGTTTCATCAGAAGCGGCAAACACAACATATACCGGTTCTCAAACAATTGTAGAATCTAAAAGGTGGTTGTGGGAAAATTTTGCCTCTTATGAAAAAGAATTTGGTAACCATAATTTTAAATTATTAGCAGGATATTCTGCAGAAGAAACAAGAGTTAAAACACCAACGTCTAGAAGTGGTTCTGCTGCTATTGCCGATTTTGTAGGGTTTAACTTTGACCTACCAGAGTTTAATACACAAATAAATCAAATAGATCCTTCTCCAGATAATATGGTATCTATGTTTGGTAGACTTTCTTATGATTATTTAGGCAAATATTTATTCGAAGCTTCTATTAGAAGAGATAAATCAGATAAATTTCCAGAAGCAAACAAAGCGGGTACTTTCCCTGCATTTTCTACAGGATGGGTAGTTTCTAAAGAAGATTTTTGGACAGCAGATTCTAAAATAGATTATCTAAAATTTAGAGCAAGTTGGGGGCAAAACGGAAGTAGAAGTAATCTTAATGGTAACTCAGATAAAACATATATTACCTCTACCATTAACGGACAAAGTCTCGATTATTTAGGAAATACGGGTGCTCAAATTACCGGATATTCTAACCTTAACTTAGTTTGGGAAACATCAGAACAATTAGATTTAGGTGTAGACTTAAGAACTTTAGATAACAGATTAACTTTCTCTGCAGATTATTACAAAAAAACAACTAGAGATGCTATTATTAACGATGGTTCACTAATTACACCTGGTTCATCTGGTTTTATTTATAACGAGTTTAATTCTGGTACTATAGAAAACAAAGGTTTCGAATTTGAATTAGGCTATGGTGATACTACAGAAAGTGGATTAAGATACAACATTAATGCCAACTTATCTACTCTACAAAATAAAGTAACAGAAATTTTACTTGTGCCAGAAGGCACTTCTTTAGCTGGAGCTGGAGCTCCTCAAAATCCTGATGGAATTACTAGATTTACAGAAGGACAACCTTCTTGGTATTTCTACGGATATAAAACGAATGGAATTGACCCTGCAACCGGAGAGGTTATAAAAGTAGATACAGATGGAGTAAGTGGTATTACAAATGCTGATAAAACAAATATAGGATCACCTCATCCAGATGTTTTATTTGGAGGTAACATCAGTTTAGGCTACAAAGAATTCGATTTTAACTTACAGTTTCAAGGAACTATTGGTAACGATATTATTGCTACTTACCATCAACCATCTAGACCAATTACTAACAAACCTGTACATTTCTTTAATGAAAGATGGACACAACCAGGTGATGTTGCTAGTTTTCCTGGAGCGGCAAATGTAATTTCTTCTTATGATACTGATTTAATGGTAGAAGACGGTTCTTTTATGAGAATTAAACAAATTCAATTTGGATATTCTTTACCAGAAAACACTATTAAAAAAATGCATATTAACAATTTAAGATTTTACGTTTCCTTAGATGACTTTTTCACCTTTACAGGTTACAAAGGATTAGATCCAGAAATTGGAAATTTTAACTATAATTCTATTGGTGTAGATAGAGGTTTTTACCCTACAGCTGCAAAAGTTGTATTCGGACTCTCTTTAGACTTTTAATAAAAACAATATCACATATTATGAAAAAAACAATTTTAACAATTATAGGAGTTCTTTTTCTAGGGTTTGTTTCTTGTAGCGATGAATTCACAGAAAACCCAAGAATAAATGTAGAGGATTTAGACACCTTTTTTCTTGAAGAAGACAACGTAGAGTCTGCCGTTATAGGTATCTATGATCTAATGCAATATAATTATGCTGTAGACTGGAGTAGTGTCTTTTTAGTCAAATTACTTCCAGGAGACGATGCAAATGCTGCTGGTGGTAATGCAGACGATCAGTCTCAACTTCAAGCGATAGATGATTATACAGATGTTTCTTCATCTAATACTTCTATTACAAGTGTTTGGGATCTTTTCTACAGAACTATTTCATTATCAAACCTAGTTATCAATAATATATCAGATAGTAATTTAAGTAATAAAGACAGAGCTTTAGCTGAGGCTAAATTTATGAGAGCTTGGTGTTATTTTGAATTAACAACCATGTTTGGTGATGTTCCTTTAAGGTTAACAGTGCCAGAAAAAGCAGAAGACTTCGGAATCGTAAAATCATCAAGAGCAGATATCTATACCCAAATTGAATTAGATTTAACTGCTGCAATTGCCGATTTACCGGGCAAAGGTGCTTCCGATAGCTTTAGAGCTTGCAAAGAAACTGCAGAAGCATTAATGGGTAAAGTATTAGTTTTTCAAGAAAAATATAGTGAATCTATTCCTTTTTTCGAAGCTGTAATTAATAATCCTGCTATCGATTTAGAAGAAAACCCTGCAGATGTTTGGAGCATTAATCATGAATTTGGAAAAGAATCATTATTTGAAATAGGATTTATTTCTACAACAGCAAGAGATTGGGGTAACTTTGCTTGGGGTGGTAGAAATGAAAGTAATCTACACGTTCAATTGATGGGACCAAGAGGAGATGGTATCTTTGATCTTACTGGTACAGATCTTATTAATGGATGGGGATTTAACCTACCAACAAGAAAATTAATAACTGCCTTTGAAAGTGCCGGTGATACGAAAAGAAAAGCTGCTACTATTATGACAGAAGAGGAATTGATTAACGCAGGTGGTGCAGTAGATGCTACAAAAGCTACAGGAGGAGTAATTTGGGATTATGAAGGGGCTATAAGAATAAAATACGCAACTAAATCTGAAGACACAAGTGAAGACGGTGTTAAAGAATTAAATTACAGTACTAATTTTAGGTTATTTAGATATGCAGAAGTTTTACTTTTAGCTGCCGAAGCTTACAACAAAGCAGGAGGGCAAGATATTGCTGCTAGAACGGAATTAAATAAAGTACGTGTAAGAGCTGGTTTATTACCTGACAATACCTCTACTGGCACAGCACTATTTGATGTAATTGTAAATGAAAAATTCTTAGAATTAGCTCATGAAGGACAACGCTTTTGGGATTTAGTTCGTTGGGGAAGAGCTGCAACCGAATTATCTGGAACAGGCTATACTTCTAAAAACGATTTATTTCCAATTCCTATTACCGAAATAGATAAAAATCCTGAATTAACTATTGCAGATCAAAATCCTGGATATTAACAATTAACAACTTTAGTTCCCCAATTTTATTATATTACCAAATAAGGCAGCATAAATATTAATTTTATGTTGCCTTATTTATTTAAACTAAATGAAACAAATGTTTAGACTATACTCCTTTGTATTTGTTATTGTAAGTATTACTCGTTGTTCTACCAAAAACAACGATAACAAAGAATAAACCTTATTTTCTAAACGTTCTACTAGTTCAACTACTATTTATAAAATTACATCAATTACAGCTCTATTTATTTGTGATGAGGCGTTTCTGTTCGAAATATTGATAATGATGGTTTCGACTATCTTTTCTTTACAGGAAATAAAATGTTATGATAAAGGAGGAAAATAAGATGTCCTTATTGCTAGAGGCTTGCTAGAATCAGAAGTAGAAATTGCAAGAAATGATGCAAGTTACGCTTGTTTTTAAAAGAAAAAGGAGATAGAAATTCAATACTTTTTTCTCTTTTAGAAAGTGATTTTTAGACTTCTGCAAAAGTTAAAGAAATGTCTATAATAACAATATATTTTAATTGAAAAGAATAAGGATGCTGTACAATATTTAAAGATGACAAATAAGAATCTTAACTATAAATAGTAATTAAAAATTAATTTCATATAAAAAATAGGGTTAAACCATAAAAAGTTTAACCCTGTTTTTTATTTACAAACTTTCCTAAATTATTTTTTAAGAGAAAAAGATGTTTTTAAACCTTGAGAAGCGTTTGGTCCAACCCAAAGATTAAAACTTCCTTCTTCAGCTGCTTTAATTAATTTATGATTTACAAACTCTAAATCTTTAGCAGAAATTATAAAAGTTACTTCTTTTGTTTCACCACTTTTTAAGAATACATGCTCAAATCTTTTTAACTCTTTAACAGGTCTAGTAATGCTGCCAACAACATCTTGTATATAGAGTTGTGCTATTTCTTTACCATCCTTTTTACCTGTATTTGTAATAGATACTTTAACTTCTAAATCTTCATTAAAATTGATAGTTTCTTTAGATAAAGAAATATCTGAATATTTAAACGTTGTGTAAGATAAACCATAACCAAAAGGAAAGTGCGGTGTAAAACCAACATCTAAATAATGAGATTTATTACCTAAAGAACTTTGCCACGCCGCAACAGGTATTTTATCCATAGAAATATAATTAGTACTATCTGCAGGTCTACCTGTATTTTTATGATTATAGAAAAAAGGTAACTGTCCTGCTGTTTTTGGCCAAGAAACAGGCAATCTTCCTTGGGGAGATTTTATTCCGTTTATAACTTCATACAAAGCCTCTCCTCCCATTGTTCCTGGATGCCAAGCCATTAAAACTGCAGCTGTTTTGTCTATAATGTTTGTAAAAGTAATTGGTCTACCTGCCATAATTACTAAAACAATTGGTTTTCCTGTTTTAGCCAATTCGTTAATTAATTCTTCTTGAGCTCCTGGTAAATTCATATTTGCTCTACTATGTGCTTCTCCAGATAAAATAGCCTCTTCACCTCCAAAAAATAAAATTACATCAGATTTTTTAGCAATATTAATTGCTTCCTGAAATCCTTTATTAGACGTATCTCTACTATATTCTAAACCTTTTGCAAACATATAATTTGTGTTTGCTTTTTTGTATGCAGCTAATGGTGTATTGGTATGTTCTTTTTCTCCATCAAAAGTCCAAGTACCTAATTGTTCGTGTGGCGCATTTGCCAACGGACCAATAATAGCAACGTTTGTTTTTTCTGAAATAGGCAATATTGAATTCTTGTTTTTTAATAATACCATACTTTCAATCGCTGCTTTTTTAGCTTCTTTTAAATGACTTTCTGCGTACAAATTACCCGTATGTTCTTTGTTTCTGTATGGATTTTCGAAAAGACCAAGTCTAAATTTAATTCGTAAAATATTACGTACAAATTCGTTTAACTCTTCTATACTTACCTTTTTTTCTTTTATCAATTCTTTTAAATGGTTCTCATAAGCTTCACTATTCATTTCCATATCTAATCCTGCTTTTGCAGCTAATTCTGCAGCATGCTTTTCGTTACTAGCAAAACCATGAGCAATCATTTCTGTAACCGAATCCCAATCACTTACAACAAAGCCATCAAATTGTAATTCTCCTCTTAAAACATCTTTCAATAAAAACTCATTTCCTGTAGCTGGAATTCCGTTTATTTCGTTAAAAGAACTCATTACAGTTGCAGCACCTGCATCTACAGCAGCTTTAAATGGTGGTAAATAAATATTTCGTAAAAGAGGTTCACTTAAATTAACAGTGTTGTAATCTCTACCTCCAATAGCAGCACCATACCCAATATAATGTTTTGCAGAAGCTGCCATTCTATAGGGATTACTTAAATCATCTCCTTGAAAACCTTTTATATAGGCAGCTCCTAAAACGGTTGCTAAATAAGGATCTTCTCCGGGAGATTCTGCAACTCTTCCCCATCGGCTATCTCTTGCAATGTCTAGCATTGGAGCAAACGTCCATCGTATGCCTGATGACGTCGCTTCAAAAGCAGCAATTTCAGAAGTTTTTTCTACAATTTGAGCATCCCATGTTGCTGCTAATCCCAATGGAATTGGAAAAATAGTTTTAAAACCATGAATCACGTCTCTACCAAAAATTAATGGAATTCCGTTTGGGCTCTCTTCAACAGCTATTCTTTGTAGTTCATCTACATAGTCTAAATTCATGATGTTTAAAAAAGCACCTACATTTCCTTTTTTAACAGATGTTATTAATTTTTCAGGAAGCTCACTTTCTGTGCTATGCATGCCTCTTAAATTGGTTTGTCCAATTTTTTCTTCTAAAGACATTTTAGAAAGTAAAGCTTCAATCTTAGCTTCATTAGTTGAGTCTTTTACAAAAGACGAATTTTTGTTTTCTTTACAACTTATAATTGTTACCAATAGCAGTAATAAAAAGAATCTTTTTTTCATAATATTATTCATTTTGTTGGTTTATTTTCTATCAAAAAGGTGCTTTTTACACCTTTAATTCCCTGTCTGATTTTGAAAAAACTCATAAAAAATCATTTTTCCAGGCACAATTCAGTGAGATCTACACTTATATAGATTATTTAAAAAGCGTCTAATTTTTTTTATTCAAAAAAAGCAGCACAAAGTAACTTCATACTGCTTTTTACAATTAATACCAAAAAAGCATTAAAACGCCGTATATAAATCGTTTATTTTATCCTTTCTCTATGTTAAATTTTGAAACCATAGCTAAGGCTATACTTTAAAAATTTGCCTTGATAAAGAAAAAAACAATTCGATTTATCTATACAACATTTCAAAACTTATTTGGTATAACAACTCAAGTTAAAACAATTCAAACTTAATTTTTTTTACAATATTATTCGATGCATTTCCTACATATAAATAATAAGTACCGTCCTCTACAGACCAATCAGAAATATCGGTATTATAATACCCCAATGTTGATACATTCATAGAAATAGTAACTAACTTATTTTCTCCTTTTTCTAAATAAACTTTAGAAAATCCTTTTAATTCCTTTACAGCTCTTTTTACTTTAGATTTATGTTTTCCTATATAAACTTGTACAACCTCTGCTCCTTCTCTATTACCTGTATTAGCAACTTCTAAAGTTACTTTTATCTGATCTTTTTTAGTATAATTTTCTTTATCCAACTTAACATCAGAAATCTTAAAATTAGCATAAGACAAACCAAAACCAAAGGCATATTGAGGTTTAATTTTTCGGGTATCAAACCATCTATACCCTACTAAAATATCTTCGATATATTCTTGGTTAACGCCATCTCCCGGATATGAAATTTGACCAAATGTATGTGCTGCATTGTCATTCAATTCTTTTGGAAAAGAAAAAGGAAGTTTCCCGGAAGGATTTACATCTCCGCTCACAATATCTGCAATGGCAAGTCCTGCTGTACTCCCTAAATACCAGGTTTGTAAAATTCCTTTGGTTTTAGAAATCCAAGGCATTTTTACAGCATTTCCTGTAACCAATAAGAAACCTAAGTTTTCATTTACTTCGTATATTCCGTTTATTAACTTCTCTTGTCCATAAGGCAAATCAAAATCTTCTCTATCATCTCCTTCACTATCTTGAAGATGGTTTTTGTTTAATCCACCAATAAAAAGAACAACGTCTGCTTTTTTAGCAACCTCAATTGCTTTTACATATAAAGAATCTTGGTTTAAAGTTGCAGGAAGCACTTTGTCGTAAACAGGTGCTCCAGATTCATATCCCATTGTATAAATAATGGTTGCATTTTTATATCTTTTTTGAATCCCTTGTAAAGGAGATATTTCGAAAAGAGGTTTTAATTGAGAAGAACCTCCTCCTCTTGTCATGTTTCTCGTTGCATTTTCTCCAATAACTGCAATTATTAATCCTTTTTGGTCTTTAATAGGAAAGAAATTATCGTCATTTTTTAACAATACAATACCTTCTGTAGCTACTTTTCTAGCTGTTTGATAATGCTCTTTATTATTTAATTTTCCTAAAGGTCTGTTTGGGTTCAAGTTTGTACGATACATTAAACGTAAAATTCTACGTACTTTATCATTCACTAAATCTTCACTTAATTCACCCTCTTTAATTGCTTTTAAAAATGGTTTAGCTAAATAATAATATTCGTAATGGTTAACTGTACCTGTTCCTAGGCCATCCGTTCCTGTCCCCATTTCCATATCAAGGCCATATAAAGCAGCTTCTTTTGTGTTATGAGCAGAGCCCCAATCACTAATTACAACACCATCAAACTTCCAGTCTGTTTTTAAAATTTTATTTAAAATTTTATGATGCGTTGTATGTTGTCCTCTAAATTTATTATAAGCCCCCATTAAAGCCCAAGTATTTCCTTTTTGCACCGCTGCTTTAAATGCAGGTAAATAAATTTCATGTAAAGCTCTGTCACTAACTTCTACATTAATTTTATCTCTCCAATGTTCCTGATTATTTAAGGCATAATGTTTTACACAAGCAGCAACACCATTTTTTTGGACTCCTTTAATATATGGCACTACCATTGATGATGCTAGAAAAGGATCTTCTCCTAAATACTCAAAATTTCTACCATTTAGTGGTGTTCTATAAATATTGACACCAGGCCCTAGTAAAACATCTTTTTTTCTATATCTAGCTTCTTCTCCTAAACTAAAACCATATTCTTCAGCTAATTCAGGGTTAAAACTTGCTGCTAAACATGTTAATGCAGGAAAAGCAGTTATGGCATCATTCGTCCAACCTGCTTCAGACCAAGCATCCCAACTAATTTCTTCTCTAACCCCATGCGGTCCATCAGACATCCATACTTCTGGTATTCCTAATCTAGCAACTCCTTTTGTACTAAATTTAGATTGTGCATGCGTCATAGCTACTTTTTCTTCTAAAGTTAAAACAGCTATAATACTATCTATTTTAGCTTCAATAAATTCAGAAGAAATCTGACTTTTCTCTAATTGAATTTTTGGTATTTTATTTTGGCCTATAATATGTGGAATATGTAAGCATAAAATAACACTTAATAACAGCTTGCTTTTTTTAAATGAAAATCTCATCATTACTATTAATTTACTAGGTTGTTTCTATTTCATAAAATTACTTTTTAACAGAATAGATGTATGCAACTATTTCAACTAACATTAAAACATTTGTTGCAATCCTTCTATAAACCTTACTTTCTGAGAGCCAATAAGACATTTGAGCTATCTTTTGCTTTAGATGTTCCATTCATACATTTTTATTCTTTTTATGTTTACAATACATTGATAACAATGTAATAATAGAGAAATTTAAAGAAAAACACTCCTTTTAAATCATTTGAAAAGTGAAATACACGGTATTAAAAACTGAAGCATTACAACTCAAGTATTAAACATAATAAATTAATAATTGAAGATTTTGAATCTAATTTATAAATAGCCAAAAAGCAATACAAGCTATAATTCATTCAATAAACAGGAAGATCAATAAAATAACAATTTTATGATTTTCTTCTTTTACCAATGCTGCATTTACAAACCAAAAACGGATAATTTCATCATAAAAAAACTTATACAATTAGAAAATGTTAAACATACATAAAGTTCCTTTAAAGGAAAAAATAGGATACGCGCTTGGAGATGGTGCTGCCAATATAGCTTGGAGAGGAGTTGCCGCTTTTCTGTTTATTTTCTATACAGATGTTTTTGGATTGCATCCTGCCACCGTAGGTCTTTTAATGCTAGTATCTCGTTTTAGTGATGGTATTAGCGATATTTTAATGGGAATTATTGGAGATAGAACCAAATCTAAATACGGAAAATTTAGACCTTGGATTTTATGGACAGCAGTCCCTTTAGGTTTAAGTCTTTCCTTGTTATTTTCTAGTCCAGATTTAAACCCTACAGGTAAAATTATCTATGCCTATATTACCTACATCGCTTTTACATTAATTTATACTGCAAATAATGTTCCGTACGGAGCCTTAATGGCGGTTATGACAGGCAATGACAAAGAAAGAACAAGTATTGGTTCTTTTAGAATGGTTGGTGCATTTACTGGAGGAATGTTGGTACAAGGAGTCTTGCTTTTCTTGGTCGCTTATTTTGGGAATGTAAACCCTATTATTAAGGTTGATAAATTAGATTCTGAAAAATTTAAAGTTGAAATATCTGCACCTAAAGACGTTTTAAATGCTAATATTAAAACAGAAAACGGAATTGCTTTATTTACTTGGGACACTATTGAATCTAAAGAAAACACTCCTACAAAAGGAAAAAGTTTTACTATAGAAGCCAATAAAAATTACACATTTATTGTTACCGGAGAAAAAGATATTAATGAAAAGTCTTTTTCTATTATTGAT
This sequence comes from Polaribacter sp. Z014, assembly GCF_023555435.1. NCBI lineage: Bacteria > Pseudomonadati > Bacteroidota > Flavobacteriia > Flavobacteriales > Flavobacteriaceae > Polaribacter > Polaribacter sp. Z014. The sequence goes on along the minus strand of NZ_JALCZP010000006.1, from coordinate 176,667 downwards.
CAAAAAAAAGGATATAGCAATTCTATGTATATCATGTCTATTTTTTTAACCTTGTTTATGGTTATCACTTTTTACACCACTAAAGAAAGAGTGTTGCCTCCAAAAGATCAAAAAACAAATTTAAAACAAGATTTAAAAGACTTAATAAAAAACAAACCTTGGTTAATTTTATTAGCCATAGGCCTATTGTTTAATGTGTACAATTCTATAAAACAAGGAATTGTGGTCGTTTACTTTACACATTATTTAAACAATCAATTATTAGCAGCCAGTTTTATGGTCGGTTTAATGTTAGCCTCTATTGCAGGTGCTATGATAACGGCTCCTTTAGGTAGAATATTAGGAAAACGGATGTTATTTATTTATGCTTTATTATTTTCCGGAGGTGTAAATGCATTTCTAGTTTTTTGTGGTCCGAATGATATTTCTATGATTTTTGCCTTAGGTATTATCTCTGAATTTGGCGCAGCAATTCTACCTACTCTGTTCTTTGTAATGTTAGGGGATGCAGCAGATTATTCTGAATTTAAAAATGGAAGAAGAGCCACAGGCTTGGTGTATTCTGCAGGTTCTTTTGCTACAAAATTTGGAGGAGGAATTGCGGGTGCTATTATTGGTTTGGTTTTAGCAGCGTTTCATTATAGTGGTCAAGATGCCGTTGCCATAGAAGGTGCACTACCAGGAGTTGTTATGTTAATGAGTTGGGTTCCTTCTTTAATTACAATTTTAGCAGCTATTGTAATGCTCTTTTATCCGCTTACCGAAACAAAGTTAGATGAAATTACATTAGAATTAAACACAAGAAGATTAAAAGAAAAATAGAATTTTTAAATATTGATATTATATACTTATGAATAAATTTCCAAAAGATTTTGTTTGGGGAACAGCTACATCATCTTATCAAATAGAAGGTGCAAGTGATTTAGATGGAAAAGGTCCTTCCATTTGGGATGCTTTTTGCAAAATTCCTGGTAAAATAAATAATAATGAAACAGGTAACGTTGCCTGCGATCATTATCATCTATTTAAAGAAGACATCAAATTGATGCAAGAAATGGGCGTTAAAGCCTACCGTTTTTCAATTGCTTGGTCTAGAATTATGCCAACAGGAAAAGGAACTGTGAATGAAAAAGGAATTCAGTTTTATTCAGAATTAATTGATGAGCTTTTAAAAGCAGATATTGTTCCTTGGGTAACACTGTATCATTGGGATTTACCTTTGGCCTTACAAATGGAAAATGATGGGTGGTTACACAAAGATATTACAGATTATTTTAAAGAATATGCCGATGTTTGTTTCAATCGATTTGGTGATCGCGTAAAAAACTGGATTACATTAAACGAACCTTGGGTCGTTTCTATTTTAGGCTATGGACAAGGAGTTTTTGCTCCTGGTAGAGTTTCTAATTCAGAACCTTATTTGGCTGGTCATCATTTAATTTTATCTCATGCAAAAGCCGTAAAATTATACAAGGAAAAGTATGCGCATCAAAATGGAGAAATCGGAATCTCTAATAATTGTGATTGGCGAGAACCATTAACAGATAGCAAAGAAGATAAGGATGCTGCCGAAAGAGCGTTAGAATTTTTTATTGCTTGGTTTGCCGATCCTATTTATAAAGGAGATTACCCTGAGGTAATGAAAGAACGATTAAAAGAACGTCTTCCCTGTTTTACTGAAGATGAAAAAATATTGATAAAAGGATCTTCAGACTTTTTTGGGTTGAATCATTATACAACTATGTATGCCGCAAATTCTGATGGAATTATAAAAGAAGTGGCAGTTAACGGAAATGGCGGTATTTCTGAAGACCAAGACGTAGATTTAAGCGTAGATAAAGACTGGAAAGTAACTTTAATGGATTGGGCAGTGGTGCCTTGGGGCTGTAAAAAGTTATTAAAATGGATAGATAAGCGTTACGATAAACCTAATATTTACATCACAGAAAATGGTTGTGCGTATCCAGATAAATTAATCGATGGTAAAGTTGATGACCAAGAAAGATTAGAATTTTATCAAGGTTATTTAATAGCTTGTCAAGAAGCAATCGCTGAAGGTGTTAATTTAAAAGGATATTTTGCCTGGTCTTTTATGGATAATTTTGAATGGGCTTTGGGTTATGAACAACGATTTGGTTTACATTATGTAGATTTTAAAACTTTAGAAAGAACCCCTAAAAAATCAGCACATTGGTTTAAAAAAGCCATAAAAAATGATTGTGCAGAAGTAACCTTATAATTATAAAAACATCTATACTTTATCTAAAAAAAGGAAGTACAGATGTTTTTTTTATCCAAATAATTCAAAAAAAATCTTCCTTTAAATTTCTTAAATAAAATAAATATCTCTACTTATTTTATTACTTTTCCTTTTGTAGTACTTTAGCACTATACCATATGCACTAAAAACAACTAAAAATTGGTTCCTAAAATTAAAATCATATTATTTTTAAGCATTATTCTTTGTTTTGGATGTTCTAAAAACACAAAAAATCAAAATGAATTAGGCCATGAAACCAGCCCCTATTTATTACAACATGCAAATAATCCTGTAAATTGGAAAGCTTGGAATGATAAGACATTACAACTTGCAAAAGATAAAAATAAGTTAATTATTATTTCTATTGGTTATTCTGCGTGTCATTGGTGTCATGTAATGGAAGAAGAAAGTTTCGAAAACGATTCTATTGCCAAAATAATGAATGAAAACTTTATAAATATTAAGGTTGATAGAGAAGAAAGACCAGATGTAGATAATGTGTATATGAATGCAGTACAATTAATGACTGGCAGTGGCGGTTGGCCTCTAAACTGTATTGCGTTACCCGATGGTAGGCCTATTTATGGTGGAACCTATTTTACAAAAGAACAATGGGAAGAAATTTTGTTAAACATCTCTAAACTCTATAAAGAAACCCCAGAAAAAGCTATTGAATATGCAGAGCGTGTAACGGAAGGCATTCAGAAATCTGAATTAATTACCATTAGAAAAGATACTGCTGATTTTAAAGATTCTGATATAAAAAATGCCGTTTTAAATTGGCAACAAAACTTAGACACTATTTATGGTGGATCTAAAAGAGATATTAAATTTCCGATGCCAAATTCTTTAGAGTTTTTATTAAGATACAGCTATCAATTTGAGGATATCAATATAAAAAATCATCTAGAAACTACTTTAACAAAAATGGCTTTTGGTGGAATTTATGATCAAATAAATGGAGGTTTCTCTAGATATTCTACGGATAAAAAATGGCACATTCCTCATTTTGAAAAAATGCTTTATGACAATGCACAGCTCGTTAGTTTGTATGCAAAAGCCTATCAAAATGATAAAAAAGAATTGTACAAAACAGTCATTGAAGAAACTTTAGATTTTGTGAAAAATGAATTAACAGACCAAAACGGGGCCTTCTTTTCTTCTTTAGATGCAGACAGTAAAAATACTGAAAACGAATTAGAAGAAGGTGCTTATTATTATTTTACGAAACAGGAATTGCAACATTTAATTACTAAGGATTACTCATTGTTTGAAAATTATTATAATGTGAATAATTTTGGTTTGTGGGAAAAAAACCGATTTGTTTTAATTAAAAATTCACCGAATGTAGCATTTGCAGACAAACACAATATAAGTACTGATTTGCTTTCATCAAAAGTAAAAAATTGGAAAACAATTCTTAAAAAAGCTAGAAAACAAAAAGTACAACCAAATTTAGATGATAAGGTTTTAACTTCTTGGAATGCCTTAATGATAAAAGGATATACAGATGCTTATAAAGCTTTAAAAAACGAAGATTATTTAAAAATAGCGCTTAAAAATGCTAACTTTATCTTAAAGAATCAATTACAAAAAAACGGAAACCTTTACAGAAATTACAAAAACGGAAAAAGTACTATTAATGCCTATTCCGAAGATTATGCTACTTTAATAGATGCTTTTATCAATTTGTATGAAGTTACCCTTGATGAAAAATGGTTAACAGCATCCAAAAAATTAATGGACTTTACTTTAGAAAACTATTTGAATAAAGAAAACAATATGTTTTACTTTACGTCAAATAAAGATCAAAAATTAATATCAAGAAAAGTAAAAGTTGATGATAACGTAATAGCTTCTCCCAATTCTATTTTGGCAAATTGTCTGTTTAAATTAAGCCTTTATTATTCTGATACTAATTATAACAAAATTTCAAATCAGATGCTTCACAATATGAAAGATGATGTTTTAAAAAGTCCTTCTAGCTATAGTAATTGGTTAAACCTGATGACCAATTATACCAGACCTTTTTATGAAGTGGCAGTTGTTGGTGCTAAAGCATCCGTTCTTAAAAATGAATTTCAAGAGAACTACATTCCGAATGTTATTATTGTAGGTTCTACAAAAGAAAATGAGAGTGTTCCTTTATTAAAGGATAAATATGTAACGGATGAAACCTACATTTACGTTTGTAATTTTGGGGCTTGTAAATTGCCTCAAACGGAAATTACAAAAGCTATTGAATTGATACAAAAATAAAAAACCATCTCGCTTGAGATGGTTTTTTTAAATCAACTAATTCAAATAAATTATAAAATGAAAACAGTTAACTACGCTGTCTTCAACTCTATAAAAGCAAGTTCTGTGCCAAAATTTATTTGAAATGTATTTTTAGATATCTTTAACAAAGGTACTACTTAGCTCCTTCTCTTCTTTACTTTAGAAACCATTGGTACTGCTTTTTTTAATGCTTCTACAATAGAATACGCTGCCGGACAAATAGCAGTATTTGCAACTGTCAATTCAGAAATATTGATAAACTTTTTTCTATTTGTATGAGGATATTCGGCACATGCTTTTGGGCGAACATCATAAATAAAACAGGTATTATCAGATTCATCTAAGAAAGAACATGGCGCCGTTTTTAACACCATAAAATCGTCTTCGTCTCTTTCTAAATACTGATTTGTAAAAGCAGCAACTTTCATTTTTAAATGCTTAGAAATACGCTCTACATCTTTATCCGTAAAAATAGGACTTGTTGTTTTACAACAATTTCCGCAAGCTAAACAATCTGTCTTTTCAAACTCTTTATCGTGCAATTCTTGCACCACATAATCAAAGTTTTTAGGGACTCTTTTTTTTACATTCGCAAAATATTTTAGACTTTCTTTTTTAGCTTCTTCTGCTAATTTTGGTAGTTGTGCTAGACGTTTTTCCATTATGCAAAAATACAATTATTCTTGACCAAAAATCGTTCTAAAAAACAAATAAAATATGTAATTTTGCATTTCAATTTTCAATACCATATGAGCATTCAAAATAGTATAGAAACCAAAGTAAAAGAAGGTTTTTTAGCATTATACAATACCGAAATTCCAACTGTAGAATTTCAGGCAACGAGAAAAGAATTTGAAGGAGATATTACAGTAGTAGTATTCCCATTATTACGCTACAAAAAAGGAAACCCTGTACAAATTGGGGAAGATTTAGGTAAATACGTTGTAGAAAACGTTGCTGAAATCACTAATTACAACGTAGTAAAAGGTTTCTTAAACCTAGTTATTGACGATAGTTTTTATACAAATTTCTTCAACTCAATATACTCAAACGCTAATTATGGTATGGTTTCGCCAAAGGCGGATGAAAAAGCAGTAATGGTAGAATATTCTTCTCCAAACACCAATAAACCTTTACACTTAGGCCATGTTCGTAATAATTTATTAGGTTATTCTGTAGCAGAAATTATTAAAGCTGCAGGTAAAAAAGTATATAAAACACAGATTATTAACGACAGAGGTATTCATATTTGTAAATCTATGTTGGCCTGGGAAAAATTCGCTCCCAATGGGAGTGATGGACAAAAAGAAACTCCAGAAAACACCGGTTTAAAAGGTGATAAATTGGTGGGTAATTACTACGTAAAATTCGACCAAGAATATAAAAAAGAAATTGCGCAATTAATTGCGGAAGGAAAAACGGAAGACGAAGCTAAAAAAGAAGCTCCGTTATTTGTAGAGGCACAACAAATGTTGTTGAAGTGGGAAGCTGGAGATGCAGAAGTTGTTGCTCTATGGAAAGAAATGAACTCTTGGGTTTACAAAGGTTTTGAAGTTACTTACAAAAGTATGGGTGTAGATTTTGACACTTTATATTATGAAAGTAACACCTATTTATTAGGAAAAGATGTAGTTGCACAAGGTTTAGAAAAAGGTGTTTTCTATAAAAAAGAAGACGGTTCTGTTTGGTGTGATTTAACCGAAGATGGTTTAGACGAAAAAATTGTGTTACGATCTGACGGTACAGCTGTTTATATGACACAAGATATAGGTACTGCTATACAACGTGTAAAAGATTATGCAGACGTTGGTGGTATGGTGTATACGGTAGGAAATGAACAAGATTATCATTTTCAAGTATTATTCTTAATCTTGAAAAAATTAGGATTTGATTGGGCAAAACAATTGCATCATTTAAGTTACGGAATGGTTGATTTACCTTCTGGAAAAATGAAATCTAGAGAAGGTACGGTTGTAGATGCAGATGATTTAATGGATGAAATGACGGCAACGGCCAAAGAAATTTCTGAAGAATTAGGGAAATTAGATGGGTATTCTGATAAAGAGAAAAACGAGTTATACGAAACGATTGGTTTAGGTGCTTTAAAATACTTTATTTTAAAAGTAGATCCTAAAAAGAGAATTTTGTTCGACCCAAAATCTTCTGTAGATTTCCAGGGAAATACAGGTCCTTTTATTCAGTATACGTACGCTAGAATTCAGTCTATTATTAGAAAAGCAGATTTTGATTACTCGCAACCTCTTACTATTGAATTACATGAAAAGGAGAAAGAATTGTTAAAACAATTAGAATTGTACCCTGAAACTGTACAACAAGCTGCTGCCAATTATTCACCAGCAATTATTGCAAATTACACATACGATTTGGTAAAGGAATTTAATTCTTTTTATCAGAATGTACATATATTAGGAGAACAAGATCTAAATAAAAAAGTTTTTAGAGTACAATTGTCTAAAAAAGTTGCTGAAACCATAAAATCTGCCTTTTTATTGTTAGGAATTCAGGTTCCGGAGAGAATGTAAATTAGTTAATACTAGCATTGGCTATAAACATAAAAGTTAGTAAATTAGCATGCGTTAAGGATTGAAGTGACATCCTTTTTTGTTTTTTCAAAAAAGATATAACGGAAAGCCTGTTAAAACGCCCAAACAAAGAAATAAAAAGTTAAATATACAATTATGAAATACGATATCATTATTATTGGAAGTGGTCCTGGAGGTTATGTAACAGGAATTAGAGCTTCTCAATTAGGCTTTAAAGTTGCCATTGTAGAGAAAGAACACTTAGGTGGGATTTGTTTAAACTGGGGATGTATACCTACAAAAGCATTGTTAAAATCTGCACAGGTTTACGATTATTTAAAACATGTAGACCAATATGGTTTAAAGGCTGAAGCTATTGATAAAGATTTTGAAGCTGTAATTAAAAGAAGTCGTGGTGTTGCTGATGGAATGAGCAAAGGTGTTGCTTTTTTAATGAAGAAAAACAAAATTGATATTATTGACGGTTTTGGTAAAATTAAAACAGGTAAAAAAGTAGATGTTACTGCTGCTGATGGTACCGTAACAGAATACAGCGCAGACAATATTATTATTGCAACAGGTGCTCGTTCTAGAGAATTACCAAACTTACCGCAAGATGGTAAAAAAGTAATTGGTTACAGACAAGCAATGAATTTACCAAGCCAACCTAAATCTATGATTATTGTAGGTTCTGGGGCAATTGGTGTTGAGTTTGCTCATTTTTATAACTCTATGGGAACTGAGGTTACTATTGTAGAGTTTATGCCAAACGTTGTACCGGTAGAAGATATTGATGTTTCTAAACAATTTGAACGTTCTATTAAAAAATCTGGAATTAAAGTAATGACAAATTCTTCTGTAGAATCTGTTGATACTTCTGGTGAAGGCGTTGTTGCAACGGTTAAAACTAAAAAAGGAGAAGAAACTTTAACTGCTGATATCTTATTATCTGCAGTTGGAATTAAATCTAACATAGAAAATATTGGTTTAGAAGATGTTGGAATTATTGTTGACAGAGATAAAATTTTAGTAAACGATTTTTACCAAACAAACATACCTGGTTATTATGCTATTGGAGATGTAGTTCCGGGTCAAGCTTTGGCACACGTTGCTTCTGCAGAAGGAATTACTTGTGTCGAGAAATTAGCTGGTTTACATACAGAACCAATCGATTACGGTAACGTTCCTGGTTGTACATATGCTACTCCAGAAATTGCATCTGTTGGTATGACGGAAGCAAAAGCTAAAGAAGCTGGTTACGAATTAAAAGTTGGTAAATTTCCTTTTTCAGCATCTGGTAAAGCAAAAGCAGCTGGAACTCCTGATGGATTTGTAAAAGTTATTTTTGATGCAAAATACGGAGAATGGTTAGGATGCCACATGATTGGTGCTGGTGTTACTGATATGATTGCTGAGGCAGTTTTAGGACGTAAATTAGAAACTACAGGTCATGAAGTGTTAAAAACAATTCACCCTCACCCAACCATGAGTGAAGCAGTTATGGAAGCTGTTGCAGATGCTTATGATGAAGTGATACATTTATAATAATTAAAATTATTGGTCGTTTCTCGTTTAAACGAAGAATTTCGACATACAGAATATTACATTCAACGAAAACCGTAGCTAAATGCTACGGTTTTTTTGTACTTTTAAATCATAAACAATTAATTAAAAGAAATAGTATGAAAGCAAAATATAAAGGTGTATTAGATTTAGGAGAACAGTTAGCTATTGCAAATGGTGATGTAAAAGAAGAAAATGGTATTTTACACGTAACAGGAACAGCAAAGAATCAATATGAAAAAAACCTTCTTTGGGATAAAATAAAGGAAATTGGTGGCGAAAGCCCAACAGACATTATGGCAAATATTGAAGTTGCAGATACTTCTGTTTTTGCAAATCATACCGTTGTAAAAGGAGAAACTTTAGGTAAAATATCTAAAAAGTATTATGGTAAATCTGGAAAATACAATGCTATTTTTGAAGCTAATACAAACATCTTAAAAAACCCAGACGCTATTCAAATTGGTCAGGAATTAGTGATTCCTAATTTATAGGAAATTACAAAAAATTGAGTTTTAAAAACCGAAGGAATTTCCTTCGGTTTTTTTTATATTTGAAATCTTATAAATATAAGACATGAATCCAAAAGAAAACAATCTAAAAAAGAACGAAAATTTTATAAAATATTAGGAAACAAAAAGAGATAATAGAGTTAAATATTCAATTCTACAAAGCCTATATTTTACAATTCCTTTCAATATTGTCTTTCAAGCCATAGAAAGTGTTCAAGGTTTTTTAACTTTAAATTTCGGTTTCAAATTTCTTACTATTTTTAGTATTTATTTTCTTCTCACCTATTATGTGTCTTTTAATCTGTATGATAAAAAATACCATAAATTTAAAAAAAATCATAGAATTTTGATCACCAACAAAAAAAAGTTTTTTTCAGAAATCTTAAAAGCAATTTTAAAACTTATAATCGCTGGAGTATTTATTGGAATATTAAAAAAATATGATGCAATTGTAGCTGTAATATTAATCATAAGAATAATACACCATGTCAACAAAACAATCCTAGTACCAAAAAATAATAAAAATTGGGTTTTACTTTTTGGAATGTTTTTAATTGCAATTATTGGTGTTTCTGGTGAATATTGGGCGGTTTCTAATGGCTATTGGGAATATCATGAAGTTGAAAGAGAGTTACCTCTTTGGTTACCCTTTGCTTGGATGCTGGCTTTTCACTTTTTATATGAATTAGAAGGTAGATTAATTCCTATTTTAAAAAATAAAACTTCTAAAAACAAAATAATTTTAGCTATATTATTGGCATTAATTCTTCCTGCTTTTGGAGAAGTAATTACAATCTATTTAGGTGTTTGGACGTATTATTGGCCTTATCAAATATTAGGAGTTCCTTTATATGCTTTTATCTCTTTGGTTTTTGTGCACATGTTAGTCTATACTATTTTACATTTTGTTTGTAAAAAATATAAAATTGAAGATATAGTTTTTAATTAATTATTACACAGAGATCCTTTGAGAAATTTCACAGAGATTCACAGAGAGCTTTAAATAAATAGATTCCTCTTCGTTCCTCATTCGGAATGACATTTTGGATTATATTACCAAATGTATTTTTAGCTATTGAGAGATCTCAGACGATTTCAAATAGATTCGAAAATTAGATATTGTTTATTTCATAAAAAAGGCTCAATCAACATATGTTGATTGAGCCTTTTTTATAATGTATGTTTTTTAGTTTACAAAATGGAACTGGTTTTAATCAACAACCTTAATCCCAAATACGAGGACTGCTTCCAAAACAAATATTTTTCATTTAGAAGGTAAATCTTCGTAAATTAAATCCTAAGCTACCCCCTGCGATTAAAATCTCCAAGCAACAATTCTGGTTACTTTATTTCCTTGGTGCATTGGAATAATTTTAAACTCAACAGCTCCTAACTTTGCCGAAGATTTTTCTAAACTCTTTACGTTTTCTTTCTTAGAAACTAAACTTGTAAACCATTTACTACTTTTAGGAAACAAAGAGCTTTCGTATAAATAATTATGTAAAAATGCTTTCTCGCCACCAATGTACCAAAGTTCATTGTTGTTTCCTGCAAAGTTTCTTACTGCGTTATTTCCTAAGTTTCTAGATTTTCTACCATTGGCTCCTTGTGCTTCTTCTGCCGATTTGTAGAAAGGAGGATTACACATGGTTGCAGAAAAAGAATCGGTATCTTTTAAGATTCCTTTTAAAATTTGCTCTTCGTTCAATTGCTGACGTAGTTCAATATTATCCGTAAAATTATTATCGTCTATAATATCTTGCACAGTATCTAAAGAATCTAAATCGATGTCTGTTGCCACAAAATTCCAATTGTATTCTGCAATACCTAATAAAGGGTAAATACCTGTAGCACCTGTACCAATATCTAATATTTTAATATCTTTTTCTTCTGAAAGCAAATCTGCTAAATGATGAATATAATCTAAACGACCAGGAATTGGTGGACATAAGTTGTTATCACCAAAATTCCAAGTAGTAATTTTATCGAAAGAAAATAATAAGGCTTTATTCAATTCTTTTACAGCATCCGGATTTGAAAAATCTATGGTCACTGTGCCATATTGGTTTTTAGCCACAAACTCTTTTAATGCTGGATTTATAACATTTAATTCATCAAAATTATAGCCTTTGTTGAATTTATTTTTTGGATGTAAGCCTTTTTCTTTCATTGTATTTGGTGTAATTATAGTGTAAAGAGTTTACACAAATTTTACTAATTATAACAGTGTGTCAAAAGTAAGTTATATTAGATAAACTTGATTGAAATTAGATGCTAAGTTTAAAATAGTTTGTTATTGTATATGAGATTTCTTAATCGTTTAAAAAAACTCATATCGAAATGACAGTAAACTATTTAATATCTAAGTTTTAAAAATAACTCAGTGTTTCCCCACTAAATTTCTCCGTGAATCTCGGCGTTATTATTACAACTCCAAAATTGTAAACTCTAATTGCAACGGTTTTAAAGCACCTTTTAATGCTTTTACAAATGATGAACCATACGCCAAATAGTATTCAGAAAAGTTACGTTGACGTTCTTCTAAACTTTGGTTTGGTAAAATTTCATTTTGAAGTTGCGTAATTCTATCAACTAAATCGTTTTGTCTTTTTTTCTCTGCTTTTAACAAACGTTTTCGCAAATTCTCTAATCCTTTAATTTGCTTTCTTTCTTGTGCATTTACAGCATTCACAAAAGAAACATCTGTTTGTTTAGCTACTTCTTTTAGTTCTATAAATTGATTTTCTAAAAACTGAATTTTTTCATCAAAGTTTACTTTAATATCAGAATTTTCTATCACTTTTTGAGACAATAAATCATATTGATCTAAAAATAATTCTTCTAAAGAAATATTTAGTCTTTCTAATTTATTTGCCTGTTTTTCAGAAACTACTTGCACAGAATTACGTAACAATAAAATAGGAAATGGAATAGTTACTTCTTCAAAATAATCTTTTAATTCTAACCAATACGCCATCTCTCCTCCTCCACCTAAATAGCAAAGGTTAGGCAAAATAACCTCTTGATATAAAGGTCTCATAATTACATTTGGAGAAAACGATTTTGGGTTTTCATCAACCTCTTTTAAAATTTCAGTTTTCGAAAAAGTAATTTCGGTATTGTTTACTTTGTAAATTCCGTCTTCAAAAAGAATACGTTCTCTAAAATCATCACCCAAATAAAATAAATTAATTTCTCTAGGGTTTACTTGAATTTTATACAATTTTTCTAAATCTGCAATCGTTTTAGAAACGGCTTTAAAAGAAGTTCCATTTTCTAATTCTTCTTTTACAATTGGGTTAAATAATTGTTTTAAACTAGCATCATCACCATCTAAAATAACCAAACCATAATCACTAAACAATTCATTTGCAATATAACGCGTAGCATCCGCCAGATTATTATGCTTTAAATAACCATCTGAAAACAGTTTTTTAAGAAATTCCGCATTTTTAGAATGCCCTAAATGTTCAGAAAAAACATCAAAAACAGCAGCTAATCCTTCTGTAGAAAACCTTCCTACTGCTCCACCATCTTCTCTGTTCCACATTACTTTTTTTCCGTCGAAATTAAAATAATTAATTTCTTCAAAATCATGATCTTCTGTTGCCATCCAATAAATTGGAACAAAATTTTGTTCAGGAAATTTCTCTGCTAATTCTTCGCACAAATTAATGGTAGAAAGAATTTTATATAAGAAATACAAAGGCCCAGTAAACAAATTTAATTGATGCCCCGTAGTTACTGTAAATGTATTTTGCTTCTTTAAACTATCTATATATTCATTGGTTTTCTCTGAAATATGAAAGCCTTTATACTGATTTTTTAAAGCATCTACCAAAACTAATCTAGATTGCAACCTAAAAGATTTTTGCTTTTCTTCTATCTGATTATGAAAACCAGAAATATCTGGAAAGTTGTTATAAAATGGTTGTATTTCTTCATTCTTCTCTAAATAATCAATCATTGTTTTAGAGAAAAAACCTGTTTTTTTAAATGGAATTTGTGTTATTTTCATATTTAATTAGGAATAACACAATTTAGACAACAATCAGAGTCTGATATAGCGTTCATGTAGTTTGATTAATTTTTGTTAAAAATACGAATATTTTAAATCTTTGTCGAAAACTTGAAATTAATCTAACAAATTTTTAACAAAAATCTAAAAACGCATAGAATTATAAAATAAAATATTCCTTACTTTTGGTTTTAAAATCAACTTATATGAAGCTTAAACTATTACTTATTAGTGCTTTCTTAACCATTGGAAGTGTATTTTCACAAACACTACAATCTCCTTCAGAATTTTTAGGCTATGAAATTGGAGCTCGCTTTACAAGACATCATAAAGTAGTAGACTATTTTAAATACGTAAGCAGCACTTTGCCGAATGTTAAATTAGAAAAATACGGAGAAACAAATGAGCACAGACCTTTGTATTTAAGTTATATTTCATCCGAAGAAAATATTAAAAATTTAGAAAGTATTAGAAAAAATAATCTTGTTCAAACAGGTATCATTTCTGGAAATTCTAAAAACAACAAAGCCATTGTTTGGTTAAGTTACAACGTTCATGGAAACGAAGCTTCTAGCACAGAAGCTGCCATGTTAACGCTTTACGAGTTGGTTACTAAAAAGAAAGCTTATTTAGAAAACACGATTGTTATTATAGATCCTGCTGTAAACCCAGATGGACGAGATAGATATGTAAATTGGTACAACCAAGTAAAAAGTACGCCTTTTAATATTAACCAAGATGCAAAAGAACATGCAGAACCTTGGCCAGGAGGAAGACCCAATCATTATTTATTCGATTTAAATAGAGATTGGGCTTGGGCAACACAAGTAGAATCTGCGCAACGCATAAAAATGTATAATAAATGGATGCCACAAGTACATGTAGATTTCCATGAACAATATATTAATAGTCCTTATTATTTTGCACCTGCAGCAGAACCTTTTCATGAAGTTATTTCTGATTGGCAACGAGAATTTCAAACTGAAGTAGGAAAAAATAATGCGAAGTATTTTGACCAAGAAGGTTGGCTGTATTTTACAAAAGAAAGTTTCGATTTATTATACCCAAGCTACGGAGATACCTACCCAACTTACATGGGCGCTATTGGTATGACATATGAACAAGCAGGTCATGGAATGGCTGGTTTAGGAATTAAAACGGATGAAGGAGAAGTGTTAACCTTAAAAGACAGAGCAATTCATCATCTAACTACTGGTTTGTCTACTGTAGAAATTTCATCTAAAAATGCAGAAAAATTAAATACTGAGTTCAGAAAATTCTTTGATAACAATTCTTTAGAATACAAGAGTTATGTTTTAAAAAATGAGAATCAAGACAAAACGAATCGCTTAAAAGCTTTATTAGATACGCATGAAATTCTATATGAAAACACTAAAAGCGGAATTGTAAAAGGATATGATTATACTACCCAAAAAGAAGGAAAAATGGCTATCTCTTCTACTGATTTAGTAATACATACCAATCAGCCAAAAGGAAAAATGGTAAAAGTTCTTTTTGAACCTAAAGTAAAATTAGTAGATTCTTTAACGTATGATATTACTGCTTGGTCTTTACCGTATGCACACGGATTTAAAGCAATTGCTTCTAAAACTAAAGTAAGTTCTAGTACTAGTAAAACCACAAACGTTATTACAAATGCTATTGATAAAAATGCGTATGCCTATATTTCTAAATGGAATAGTTTAGACGATGCTACTTTTTTAGGCGCTTTATTACAAGCTAATATTACGCCTCGTTTTTCTGAGAAACCTTTTTCTATCGCAGGAAAATCATATAAAAGAGGAACTCTTATTATTCTAAGAAATGACAATAGAGATACTGCTTTTGATACTAAGTTAATCTCCATTGCAAATAAACACCAAAGAGAATTAGCTGCTGTAAAAACTGGTTTTGTTTCTTCTGGAGTCGATTTTGGTTCTTATTCTGTGAAACCAATCAACCATCAAAAAATTGCCGTTTTATCTGGTAAAGGAACTTCGTCATTAAGTTTTGGCGAGATTTGGCATTTCTTTGAAACACAATTACAATACCCAATAACGAATGTAAATACGGAAAACTTTGGATTTTTAGACTATTCTAAATATGATGTTATTATCATTCCGAATGGTGCTTATAGTAAGGTCTTAACAAAAACTACTTTAGAGAAAGTAAAAAAATGGACACGTTCTGGAGGAACTTTAATTGCCATTGGAAATGCCTTAAATAGTTTTGCTGATAAAAAGGAATTCTCTTTAAAGAAGAAAATATCTGGAGATAAAATTAAAGATGCAGACCTTACTCCTTACGCAGCTAAAGAGCGTAAAGATGTTGCTAATTTAATTACAGGTAGTATCTTTAAAAGTACTTTAGACAATACGCATCCGTTAGCTTTTGGATATGGAAAAGAATATTTTTCATTAAAATTAGGCAGTACTTCTTACGAATATTTAAAAGACGGTAATAACGTTGCTTATTTTGATAAAGAAGCTAAAAACGTATCTGGTTATGCAGGTAGTAAAGCGGTGAAAAATGTACCGAAATCTATTTTATTTGCAGAAGAACAAATAGGTAGCGGAAGTATTATTTATATGGTAGACAATCCTTTGTTTAGATCTTTCTGGCAAAACGGAAAACTATTTGTTGCCAATGCTGTTTTCTTATTAAATTCTGATAAATTAAAGTAACATCACTTTATTTTAAACCATAAAAAAACCACTCTAACGAGTGGTTTTTTTTACTTTTTATTTATTATTTTCTCTTTTGATTTAAAGAAACAGGCTTTTCTTGCTTAACAGTTGGCGTTCCGTATAAATCATAATCTCCGGCTTCGTGGATTTTAATATCTATAAATTCACCAATTTTAATATAATGTTCTTTGGCATCTACAATAACATCGTTATCAACGTCTGGCGAATCAGATTCTGTTCTTCCGTAGAAAAACTCACCATCTTTTCTGTCGAATAAACATCTAAATGTTTTTCCTATTTTTTCTTGATTCAATTCCCAAGAAATTTGAGATTGAATTTCCATAATCTCATTGACTCTTTGAAACTTTACTTCTGCAGGTACATCATCTTCTAAAACATAAGCTCCTGTATTTTCTTCATGAGAATATTCGAAAGCACCCATACGTTCAAAACGCATTTCTTCAATCCAATCTTTTAACTCTTGAAACATTTCTTCTGTTTCCCCAGGATACCCAACAATTAGTGTCGTTCTAATTGCCATTTCTGGCACAGCTTCTCTAAATTTATGAATTAAAGCAGTTGTTTTTTCATGAGTTGTACCACGTTTCATAGACTTTAACAACTCTGTGTTAATATGTTGTAACGGAATGTCTAAGTAATTACATACTTTAGGTTCACGTTTCATCACTTCTAAAACATCCATAGGAAAACCTGTAGGAAAAGCATAATGCATTCTAATCCATTCAATTCCCTCTACTTTAGCCAATGCTTCTAACAATTGCGCTAAAGAACGTTTTTTATAAATATCTAATCCGTAATATGTTAAATCTTGCGCGATTAACATTACTTCTTTAATTCCTTTTGCCGCTAACTTTGTTGCTTCTGTAACAATATCTTCAATAGGAGTTGAAACATGTTTTCCTCTCATCAAAGGAATTGCACAAAAAGAACAAGGTCTATCGCAACCTTCTGCAATTTTTAAATATGCATAATGTTTTGGAGTTGTTGTTAAACGTTCTCCGATTAATTCGTGTTTATAATCTGCTTCTAAAGCTTGCAATAAGTTTGGTAAATCGTGCGTACCAAAATATTGATCTACATTTTTTATTTCTGCCTCTAAATCTGGTTTATAGCGTTCACTTAAACATCCAGAAACAAAAACCTTATCAATTTCACCCGCTTCTTTTCTTTTGGCATAATGCAAAATAGTATCTATAGATTCCTCTTTAGCCTTACCTATAAATCCACAAGTATTAATAACGACAATATTTCCATCATCATTTTCATCTTCATGAACAACCTCTTTTCCGTTGGCTTTTAATTGTCCCATTAACACCTCAGAATCGTAAATATTTTTAGAACACCCTAAAGTAACTACGTTAATCTTATTTTTTTTGATGGTTTTTGTACGCATATCGTTTTTTTCTGACTGCAAATATACAGCTTAATTAGGGTTTATCTATATAGTTTTTATGAGGTTATTGTAAACGCTTTTAGAAGTCTAAAAAAGAAGCTAATTGATTAAACCATAAAACTTGAAAATTATTTTGTTTTGCATAAAAAAACCTCGAAATGTCGAGGTTTAATATTATTTTCTGAATCAAATGATCAACTCCAAAAAGCTCTTTTCTTATTTAAGGCTTCTTCTTCTTTTGTTAATTCTTCTAATTCTTTTACAGATAAAACTTTTAAAAATGACGGATGTTGTTCAATAGCAAATTCTATCTTAGTTACAATTTCTGCAATACTTTCATTTTCGTAATCTATTTCTAATGGCTCTTTAATTACCATAGATTGTAAAACATTACGTTTCTTAATACTTAATCCTTTTTTATCAAAAGAACGTCTAAAACCATCAATAACAATAGGCACTACAACTGGCTTATAAGTTTTAATAATATGTGCAGTACCTCTTCTAATTGGCCTAAAGGGTGTAGTTGTACCTTGTGGAAATGTAATTACCCAACCATCTTTTATGGCTTTACCAATATTAGAAATGTCTGAGTTTTTAACTTGTCTTTTTACATCTTTACCAGCACTACGCCATGTTCTTTCTATAGAAACAGACCCCATGTAAGCAAATATTTTAGGTAAAATACCAGATCTCATGGTCTCACCTGCCGCAACAAAATATACATTTAATTTAGGTTTCCAGATATAGCCAATATTTTTTATAGAATCGTCTCTACCACTTAAAGAAGCATTAAAAACATGATACATAGCTGCTACGTCCGCAAAATAAGTTTGGTGATTAGAAATAAATAAGACCCCTGAATCTGGTAAATTTTTAAGGTTCTCAGATCCTTCAATATGTAAATTATTGAATTTATGATATCTACCGTGAGATACAATTCCGAAAATTCTGATAAGCCATTTTTTTAACAATAAAATATGGCCAAATGGATTCCTTTTAAATAAAGGCATTATTAATTAGTTTTAGTTAGATTAACAAACTTACAAAACAAATAAGAAAGAAGCTATTTTAAGAGTTCTTTAATTTCTGAAAGCATCATAGCCGTTGCTCCCCACACAATATAATCTTCTAATTTAAAGCAAGGTACTTCTATATTATCCATATAAGAGGTATTCATATTTACAGAGCTTATATTGGTTTCATTTAGCAAATCTCTTAATAAAACCTCTATCGTTTGCTCTACTTCATAATTTAAAATAAAATTAGGTCGTTCATTTGTAAAACCTAAAAATGGGGTTGCTAAAAAATTACTTGGCGGAATATACACATCTGTTAATTCTCTAATTATTTCTATAGATGCCTCAGCAACTCCTACTTCCTCAAAAGTTTCTCTTAATGCTGTATTTTCAAGATCTCTGTCTGTTTTATCTAACTTCCCTCCGGGAAAACTTATTTGTGCAGAATGTGCACCTTTATAACTAGCCCTTTGTGTTAGTAAAAAACAAGTTTCATTTTTTCTATTGGGATAAAACAACGCCAACACTGCTGCTTTTCTTGGATTATTCGCTATAATTTTATCAGCATCAAATTTTAAGCGCATTTTAGGTGCTAATTTAAATTGAGCCTCTAAACCACCTAATTCAATTGTTTTAAATTGGACTATTTTATTTTTGAAAACATTAAAATCCACCGAGAAAAATTTAATTTTAACAAATTTATTAATTTCGCTTTTAAATAAGTCGTATTTGGCAAGAATTTTGATTTATTTTACTAAAAAATAAGTATGACTAAGAAATACAAAAAATTAATTTTAAGCATTGTATTAGATATTATTGGTATCATTCCAATACCTTTTATAGATGTTATTTGGGCTCCTTTATCTGGATATATAATGACTAAAATGTATAAAGGAAAGCAAGGAAAAATGGCTGCTATATTTAGTTTTATTGAGGAAGCACTCCCTTTTTTAGATGTGATACCAACATTTACAATAATGTGGTTTTACAGTTATGTTATTAATAAGGAAGAAGTAAAAGAAATTATATCGTCTTAATTTTCTTTTTTAAATAAAAATCCTAAACCTAGTCTGCTTAAAAACTTTTTCTCAAAAGCCCAAAAGAATTTAAACTGTCCAAAACACCAACCTACAATAGGAAGTGTTGCTTGGTAAATAGGAAAAATCAATAGAATTCTTAAAGGCCAAAATACCCAAGGGTTTGTTGTTTCTTGAGATAACCCTAAAAAACTAGTTAAAGGTTTTGCCACCCAAGTAGCAAAAGAACCGTTTATAGAAAAAACTAAAATGATTGCTATAATAGACCAATTACTATTTACTCCCCAACGTTGTTTTAATTTACTCATACATCGGCGAAATTACAATTAGCAAACCAATTAATAAAATTTAGTTTATATTAATTTTTCGCGTAAAATTCCCTTTAGAACTTTTTCCTGATACAATGTAAATTCCTTTCTTAATATTTGCAATACTTATTTTAATCTCAGATTTTTTTAAAGAATTCTTTTTAAAAGCAACATTTTGGCCTAATAAATTATAAATATAAATTTCATCGAATATTTCTTTTGATGAAATAACAAGTTGCTTATTCTGATTTTTAACTGTAAATTTATTTATTTCACTTATATCTAAACCTAGAACAGTTTGATTAAAAGTGATAAAAAAACGATCATCATAAACACCTGCATCTAGATTTACTATTGTACTACCCGAAGTAATATCAACATAACTTTTTGTTGCACTATCATATAAATAAACATCAGAGTCTATATCTGTCATATTATCTATCTTAAAAGTAACATCTCTATTTAAATTAGTTTGCACTTTTAAAGGAATTATTAAAGATTTATCAAAATCTTCTATACCTGTAATTGCATAGGGAAAATCTTTGTTTTCAATTTTTAACGCCATATCTGTAGATTTATAATCCCACATTTCTGCTTCATAACCATCTTCATATTCAGCCGTAAGTCCTCTAAGACCTACACTTACTTGTCTGTGATACGTTTGGTCTGTTAACAAGAACTCAAAACCTATTCTTAAAATAGGGAAAGATTTTTTCTTTGCAACTGAGTTATTTTTATGATATACTTCTGTTGATGAACCATCAATATCAAAAACTCTTTGTGCGTTGTTAAAATTGATAGTTCGACCAGTAGCAGATGCTTCTACAAAAAATCCTTGTCCTATATCTATATTTTGTTTTGGAGTTTTAGTTCTTACTCCTCCTAGGCCAGAAGCCGGAGCTCCAACACCTGAAGTTCTCGTAGCATAACCGCCCAAATATTCTCCTGTATAATGAGATGTATCATCTCCTGAGTCATAAAAATAAAGCGTACCAACAATAACCCCTGCATTATCAGAAATAAACGTATCTGCTTTTATTGGCGATGGATACGGGTTTCCTAAGAGACTCAATGCACCAGTTCCAGCTATTTCACTGGTATATTCCCCATCATTTGGTCTACCCACCAATGTATAATTTTGACCAGCTGGATTTCCTGTACTTTTTTTATTAAAACCTTCTACAGGGTTTAATAATGCTGTAGATTCATTTATCTGTCTTGTCCAATCGCCACTGTTTACAAATTTAGCCAACCACCTTGTACTTAGTGTTATTGGAGAGGTAGTGTAATCTCCGTCAAAATCTGCAGAAAAATTAATATCTAAAGGTGTATTGGTCTCTGTTAAAGGAGTTGTTCCGTCTTTTAAAATGCCTTTAATATTATATGTTTCTCCGTTTGTTGTTACTGGTGACGACCAGTAACTTGATTGGTAAACGTTTTTTAAATTACCTTTTACATCTTTATAAAGATTTCCGGCACCAGATGCATTTTTAACACCCGTATGTGTTTGTTTTAATTGAGCGGTTCCTAAAAGTCTTAAATCTCCTATTAACTCTAAAGATCCTGAAACATTTAATTCTAAATCAGCTGCTACAGATAAAGTATTACCAGACTCTATATTTAAACAAAAACAATCTACATCTTCTGTTAAAGTAACGTCAGATTGAATACGAACTCCTTTTGTAGCATCTGCAATTGTTGGTTGTCCATTTGCACCACTCCCTCCAGACCAAGAAGTTCCATTATAAATAATATCATTATAACAACTTATAAAATTGACACCAACAAAACCTGAAAATGCTACTGCGTTAGTAACTATTGCTGCACTAGATGATGTAAAAGCTGCATCTGTAAAATTAAAAACTAAATCTGCCACATCATCCGTATCTAAATGAGATTTTGCGACTCCTGTAAAAGAAAGTGTCGCCACGGTATCTCCATTAGATAATGTAAAAATAGGTGTTAATCCATCTGGTAAATTTGTAATTGTAAATTCTGTAGTTTCATCTAATAAACCATCTCCGTCTATATCAGCAAAAGTATCACCGCTAATACTTACAACTAAAGGATTAGAAGTACTTAATGTTCCGTTGTTTGTTATTGCAACTTCTGGTAAAAAACCTTTTGTTAAATTAAACTCATTAACATTATCATTTTCGAAACCGACTATATACATTTTAGCCCCTGAATTATTAAATGTAATGCCTGTTGGACTATTTTCTATTGAAGATATTAAATATTCGTTTGTTAAAATCGGTGTTCTGGTTATTAAATCGAATGGAGTAATTAAAGTATATTCAAAAACTTTGTTCTTTTGATCACCTGTAATAAAAAACTTTGTTCCATCATTATTAAAAGATAAACCTGTAGGTGTATCATCATCTGCATTAACAGAAAAACTACCTAAAGGACCAGATGCAATACCTGATAAATCATAATTAGTAGAAAGTGAATAAACAATTACTCTATCTGTACTGTTTCCTACAACAAACAACAGACTACCATCATTATTAAAAGTAAAACTAGATGGATTTGAATCATCTACATTTACATTATAACTATCTAAATGAGTAACTGTAGAAGATAAATCAAAAGGTGTAGAAACAGCATACTCTTCTAAATCATCAGATTGAGAACCTATAATGTAAAACCTATTTCCAGTATTGTTAAATTGTATACCTCTAATAAAAGTTTCTTCTGTACTAATAGATAAAGCATCCTCAAAAATTATTGTTGAAATATCATACGGAGTAGATAAGGAAAACTGTGACACTGAATTTAAATCATCTCCTGCAACATACATCTTAGTTCCATCTGTATTAAATAATACATCATGTGTTGTTTTTTCTATTGTTTCTAACTTATAACTATCTAAATAAGTTACTGTAGATGTAAAATCGAAATTAGCAGATAGCGTATATTCATCTACATCTGCACCAACTCTACCAACAACATAAAACTTAGAACCAATATCATTAAAAATTACTTCTTGTGGTGCTGTTTCATTCGCTTGTATTGAGTAGTTAGAGGAATAAGTTGCAAAAGATAAATTAAATTCATTACCTGATGTAAATGTGTAAGTATTTATATCATCACCAGTCATCCCAATAACATAAAGTTCACTTCCATCATTATTAAATGCAAGACCTCTAGGATTTGTTTCTTGTCCGGAAACGTCTAATTCAGCGACAACACCTGTTGTTGCAGTAGAAACATCAAAAGCAGGGCTTAAATTAAATTCATACACTTTATCTGTATCTCTTTCTAATACATATAACTTAGAACCATCATTATTAAAAGTAATACCATGAGGCCTTGTTGCAGAAGAGCCGTCATAAGAAAATATAGCTGCCGAAATATTAAAAGTGTCATTAATTGTGGCAGAAGAAACATCCCAATTTATAGATAAATCAAACTCTGTAATATCCTCATCATCTTCTCCTGTAATATACATTTTAGAGCCAGATGTGTTAAAAGTTACATCTTGTGGATTACTTTCTACACTCGATGCTATAAAAAAGTATTTATCTAAATGAGACATTGTAGATAAATCGTAAGGTATAGTTAGGTTAAATTGACTAACAAAATTCCCACTAGAACCAACTGTATAAAACTTTGTTCCTCCGTCTCCAAACGCCATTCCATTAGGCGTTGTTTCGTATGAAGTTATACCGTTTGTAGCTCTTACAAAATCGACTTTTGTAATATCGAAATGGTTAGGACCTGAATAGGATAAACTTTGTGCATGTAAAGGCATTTGCAAAAATGCAAATAGAAAGAATAAGCAAATTAAAAATTTCATAGTTGAGTTAAACTTATTAGGGTTTTGAATAACTGAACAGTAAACTTACAAAAAAGAGGTTAATTTTACTAAAAGATTAAATAATAATAAAATAAAATTATTTAACCTTTCTAAACATTAGCCAAACACCAATTAGAACGAGTGGTATACTTAATACTTGTCCTGTATTTAAGGAGTTAAATACCCAATCTTCTCTACCGTCTACTTGTGCTTCTTTTAAGAATTCAATAAAGAAACGTAGTGACCAAAGTACTACCATAAAAAGACCAAAAAGATATCCTGTTTGTTTCTTTTTATCCGTTTTCCAATATAAATGCCACATTACAAAAAACAATACTAAGTAACTAAATGCTTCATATAATTGTGTTGGGTGTCTTGGTACTGTTTCTCCTGCTGCTTTAAAAATGACTCCAAAGCTAGAACCTGTTGCTTTTCCATAAATTTCTGAATTAAAAAAGTTTCCAAAACGGATAAAGAAACCTCCTAAAGCAACCATAATTGCTAATCTATCTAAGATAAACAACCAAGGTTTTTGTAAGTGTTTTTTTGCATAAAAATATAAAGCTATTGGAATACCAATTGCAGCTCCATGACTTGCAAAACCTGTAAAACCTGTAAATTTCCAACCTTTTATAATTCCGAATAAAGAATCTGTTGCACTTTCTTTTATCGGTAAAAATATTTCTAATAAATGGTTCTGATAATAGTCCCAACTATAAAAGAACACATCCCCTAAACGCATACCAACAAGCATAGAAACAAAGACATACATAAATAATACATCTAACTTTTCTTCAGGAATTTTATCTTCAACATAGATTTTTTTCATTAGTCTTAACCCCAATAAAAATGCTGCTACAAACATTAAACTGTACCAACGAACGGTAAAAAAACCTAAATCTATTCCTATTGAAGGATTCCATGTAATTGCTAAAAAGCTCATATTTTTTTATTCTATGTCTGGTCGAGCGCAGTAGAGACCTCGTTAAAAATGTACTATTAAAAAATCTCTCGACTGCGCTCGAGATGACAATATTTTTATTCTTCCTTTTTATCCGGTACCGGATCATAACCACTTCCTCCCCAAGGATGACAACTAAAAATTCTTTTTAATGCCAACCAACCTCCCGAAAACAATCCATGTTTTTGTAAAGCCTCAATTGTGTAATGTGAACACGTGGGACTGTATCTACAAGTTGCTGGTGTAAATGGAGAAATTGCCACTTGGTAAAAGCGAACTAGCAATATAAATGGATATGAAAGTATTTTTTTCAATGATTATTTATTAAAAATTAAATGAATACATCTTGATTCTGAGATTTCTCAATCGTTCCTCTTTCGAAATGACAATCACACTCAAAAACTTGAAAATTCATAATTTGTAATTCGTAATTTTCTTTTTAATTGATTAAAAATGTGGTACCTTCTTTACCATCTTTTAATTGAATTCCTAATGCAATTAGTTCATCTCTAATTTGGTCTGACAATGCCCAATCTTTATTTTCTCTTGCTTCTTTTCTTAACTTTATTAGCAATTCTACAACTCCATTTATTTTTTCTGAATTGTCTTGAGAATTTTCATTCATCAACCCTAAAACATCAAATACAAATGCATTCATTGTTGTTTTAAATTCAGTTAAATCATCTGCAGTTAAACTTGCTTTATGCTCTTTTATTTGATTGATCACTTTTACAGCTTCAAATAATTGCGGAATTAACATTGGCGTGTTAAAATCATCGTTCATAGCAGCATAACAAGCTTTTTTCCATTCCTGAACATTGAAAGTAGATGTTTTACCTGCTTCAATTTTTTCTAAGAAATTTACAGCTTCCATTAATTTAGAATGTCCTTTTTCTGACGCTTCTAAAGCATCACCAGAAAAATCTAAAATACTTCTATAATTGGCCTGCATATTAAAGAAACGAACCACACTTGCAGAAAATGGTTTTGGTAAAATGTTATTTTCTCCAGATAAAATTTCATTTGGTAAAATAAAATTACCTGTAGATTTTGCCATTCTTTGACCGTTTAAAGAAAGCATATTTGTGTGCATCCAGTAATTTACAGGCGTTACACCGCTACATGTTTTAGATTGTGCAATTTCACATTCGTGATGCGGAAATTTTAAATCCATTCCACCACCATGTATATCAAAACTTTCGCCTAAATATTTTGTACTCATTACAGAACACTCTAAATGCCAACCCGGAAAACCGTCTGACCAAGGAGAAGGCCAACGCATAATATGACGTTCATCTGCTTTTTTCCAAAGTGCAAAATCTTGTGGGTTTTTCTTGTCTGATTGCCCGTCTAAAGTTCTTGTATTATTTAATAAATCTTCTACTTTTCTTCCAGATAGGATTCCGTAATTTTCTTTTTTATTGTACTCGTGTACATCAAAATAGACAGAACCATTTACTTCGTATGCAAAACCTTTTTCTATGATTTCTTTAATCATTTCTATCTGTTCTACAATATGTCCTGTTGCTGTTGGCTCTATACTTGGTGGTAAAAAATTATAGTTTTTTAAAACATCATGAAAATCTACCGTGTAACGTTGTACAACTTCCATTGGTTCAATTTGTTCTAAACGTGCTTTTCTTGCAATTTTATCTTCCCCTTCATCTGCATCATTTTCTAAATGCCCCGCATCTGTAATATTACGCACATAACGTACTTTATAACCTAAATGCAATAAATAACGATACACAACATCAAAAAACATAAAGGTTCTAACATTACCTAAATGCGCGTTGCTATAAACGGTTGGACCACAAACATACATACCTACGTATCCGTCTGTTATGGTTTTAAAATTCTCTTTTTTCTTTGATAAAGAGTTGTATACTTTAAGTTGATTTTCTTTGTAGAGTTCCATTAAATAAGTGACTAATTACAACCGATAAAGATAGACACTTTAAAAAGAATGACGAAATGGAATTTGTTAGAAGTTTACTAAGATTTAAAGTTGCTCACAAAATTTATAATTATTTATCTTTTATCTAAATAAAAATCTTTAAGATGTACCTAAACAAAACAATAAAACTCGAAAAAAAATAATCCTATTATATATCAGATATTCTTCAAAAAATATAGATTCAACATATTAAACTAAAAAATCACCTACTTATAAACCATCTAAATATCTTTTAACCAAATCTAGCAAAAATACTTTTAGGACTTCTGGTTTAATCCCTAATTAAAGGCAATGTAGAACACCTAAGCAATCCTTCTTGTTTCGCTATTTCTGCATAACTTACTTCTTCTACTGTAAAACCATTTTCTCTTAACCAAGTATTTAATCGGGTAAAGTTTTTTTCAGAAACAATAACTTCTTCAGAAATAGAAAAAATATTACTATTCATATTATACATTTCTTCTTTGGTAATTTCGAAAATATTTTCCTCTCCGAAAAAATTAACCAACCATTCATATTCTCTTTCAATTAAAAAACCATTTTTATGAAGAATAGCTTTGTCTTTACCGATGGGTTGAAAACAACAGTCTAAATGCAATGCGTTTTCTTTTGCATTGGTATTTGATTTTCTTAGTTCAAAAGATTTAACCTTCTTTTGAGGAAATAATTCTTGAAGTGCAATTACAGCATCTATATTTGTACGAGCAGTAATATAATCAGCATAATCACTTCCAGAATAAGTACCTATAAAAATATACTCATTCCAAGGCATTACATCACCACCTTCTATATGACATTCCTTAGGTAAAACAACTACATTTTCTTTATTAATTTGTGAGATCACTTTACCTATAGCCTTATACTCTTTTTCTCTTTCTGGAAGGATATTTGCTTCAATAAAAGTGTCTTCAATTACAAAGGCTATATCTCTAGAAAATATTTGATTATAGTCTTCAATTATATCTGGTCGAAATACCTGTACATCATACTTTTTAAAAACTTTTGCGAGCATTTCCATCTCCTCAATCATTTCAGATTCTTTCGGATAAGTACCTGCCAAAACATGTTTAATACTTTTAGGATCATAACAATCTTCTAACCTAGGTATGCCTCCATTACTTTTGGCAGTTCCTAAAATTACAGCTCTTAATCGTGATGTTTCGTTATTGATATTTAATTTTAACATAGATAAAATGGATAAAAAAAGCTTCATAAATTTATGAAGCTTTGATTTTGTAAATGTAATAAAATTTATCTTTTTTCTATACCAACAAATGGTCTGTAATTTTCACCTGTATAAATTTGACGTGGTCTACCTATTGGTTCTTTATTAAGACGCATTTCTTTCCATTGAGCAATCCAACCAGGTAAACGTCCTAAAGCAAACATTACTGTAAACATTTCAGTAGGGATTCCCATAGCTCTGTAGATAATACCAGAATAAAAATCTACGTTCGGATATAATTTTCTTTCCACAAAATAAGGATCACTTAAAGCTTCTTCCTCTAAGGCTCTTGCAATATCTAAAATAGGGTCTTCAACACCTAAATCATTTAAAAGTTCATCTGCTGCAGCTTTAATAATTTTAGCTCTTGGATCAAAATTCTTATAAACTCTATGACCAAAGCCCATTAAACGGAAAGAATCTTCTTTATCCTTTGCTTTTGCCATGTATTTTTTAGTATCTCCTCCATCCGCTTTTATAGCTTCTAACATTTCTAAAACTGCTTGATTAGCCCCACCATGTAATGGACCCCAAAGTGCAGAAATCCCAGCAGAAAGAGAAGGGAATAACCCCGCTTTAGAAGAACCCACAATTCTTACTGTAGATGTAGAACAGTTTTGCTCATGGTCTGCATGTAAAATTAACAACTTATCTAATGCATCTTTAACAATTGGATTAATGATAAAATCTTCGTTAGGTTGTTTAAACATCATAAACATCAAGTTCTCTACATACCCTAAAGATTTTTTTCCATAATTTAAATGCATCCCTTTTTTCTTACGCATTGTCCAAGACACCAAAACAGGGAATTTAGCCATAATACGTACAATAGCATTATACATATCCTCTCTAGACTCAACATTTACAGAAGAAGGGTTAAAAGCAGTTAACGCACTTGTTAAAGAAGATATAACTCCCATAGGGTGCGCAGTTTTTGGAAATGCTTCCATAATCTTTCTAATATCATCATCTACTAAAGAATGATCTCTAATGTCATTCTGAAATTTATCTAATTGTTCTTTATTAGGTAAGTTTCCAAATATTAAAGCGTAAGAAACTTCTAAAAAGTCTGCTTTTTCTGCTAATTCTTCTATTGAATAACCTCTATATCGTAAAATCCCTTTTTCTCCATCTAAAAAAGTAACAGCACTTTCACAAGAACCTGTGTTCTTAAATCCAGGATCAATAGTTATTACTCCATTAGTTGCACTTCTTAGGGTTTTAATATCTATGGCAACCTCATTTTCTGTTCCCTTTATAAGTGGAAATTCATATGAATCTTCTCCAATTGTTAATTTAGCTATATCTGACATTAATGATGATTTTTTAGTATTGTTAAGTTTGACGAAGATACCAAATTTTAAGACATTTTAAAAGGTTGTTCTAATAGATTTTAGATATTTTAAGATAATCTTAATTTATGTAAGAATACTGCAAAAAAAACCTCATAATTTCTTATGAGGTTCAATTATTTTTAAAAAAAATATTTATTTATAAATTAAAAGCCTTTTCTCCTGGAAAATAAGCAGTTGCTCCTAATTCTTCTTCAATACGTAATAATTGGTTGTATTTTGCCATTCTATCAGAACGAGAAGCAGAACCAGTTTTTATTTGTCCACAATTTAAAGCTACTGCTAAATCTGCAATAGTATTATCTTCTGTTTCACCAGATCTGTGAGACATTACTGTTGTATAACCAGCATTTTTAGCCATATTAACAGCTGCAATAGTTTCTGTTAAACTACCAATTTGGTTTACTTTAATTAAAATTGAATTTGCTATTCCGTTTTCAATTCCTTTAGCTAAGCGCTCTACATTAGTAACAAATAAATCATCACCTACTAATTGAACTTTATCTCCAATTAATTCAGTAAGATATTTTGTTCCATCCCAGTCATTTTCATCCATTCCATCTTCAATAGAAATAATTGGATATTTAGAAGCTAATTCTGCTAAATAATCAGCTTGTTCTTTACTAGTACGGATAACACCTTTATCTCCTTCAAATTTAGTATAATCGTATTTACCATCAACATAAAACTCTGCAGAAGCACAGTCTAATGCAATTTTTACTTGTTCACCAAAAACATAACCAGCATTTTTAACCGCTAATGCAATTGTTTCGATAGCATCTTCTGTTCCGTCTAAAGTTGGTGCAAAACCACCTTCATCACCTACAGCAGTAGATAAACCTCTGTCATGTAAAACTTTCTTTAAGTTATGGAAAATTTCAGATCCCATTTTTAATGCTTGAGAAAAAGTTTCTGCCTGAACTGGCATAATCATAAATTCTTGAAATGCAATAGGAGCATCTGAATGAGAACCACCATTAATGATATTCATCATTGGTAATGGTAAAGTATTAGCAGAAACACCACCTACATATCTATATAAAGGCATACCTAACTCATTCGCAGCAGCTTTAGCAGCAGCTAAAGAAACTCCTAAAATAGCGTTAGCTCCTAATTTAGATTTATTTGGAGTACCATCTAAATCAATCATTAATTGATCAATAGCATTCTGTTCAAAAACAGAAGTACCTAATAACTCTGGTGCAATAATATTATTTACATTAAAAACTGCTTTTAAAACACCTTTTCCCATGTAATCTTTTCCACCATCACGTAATTCTACAGCTTCATGCTCTCCTGTAGAAGCTCCAGAAGGAACTGCCGCTCTACCTAAAATACCATTTTCTGTAGTAACATCTACTTCTACTGTTGGATTACCTCTTGAATCAAAAATTTGACGTGCGTGAACGCTAATTATAATGCTCATTTTATTTATTATTTAATTAATTTAAAATCTTTTTACTTGCTTTGGCTAAATTACGAAATGTCTTATGTATTTAATAATTTGAGCCCAATTAATTACGAAAACGTTTGCTAAAATAATTCTAGATAAAATAAAAAACCCACTCATAAAATGAGTGGGAAAATTGATATGAAAAAGAATGTGATTTTTACGTCACAACTCAAAAATAATATTTAAAAGTTATAGATACTTTAACAATTGTTCATCAACATTAAAGCTACTACATATAACCTATAAACTAAGACAAAACTTTTTTTGCTGCTATAATATTTTCAATAAATTGATCAAATAAATATTCAGAATCATGTGGTCCTGGACTTGCTTCTGGGTGATATTGAACAGAAAACGCATTCTTATCTTTTATACGAATTCCAGCTACTGTATGATCATTTAAATGAACATGTGTAATTTCTACATTGTCATTAGCTTCTGTTTCTTCTCTATTAATAGCAAAACCATGATTTTGTGAAGTAATTTCTCCTTTACCCGTCAATAAGTTTTTAACAGGATGATTAATTCCTCTATGACCATTATGCATTTTATAAGTAGAAATTCCATTAGCCAAAGCAATTACTTGGTGTCCTAGACAGATACCAAACAAAGGTAAATTTCTTTTGATAATTTCTTGTGCTAGTTCTTGTGCTTCAATTAATGGTTCTGGATCTCCAGGTCCATTAGAGATAAAATAACCATCAGGATTAAAATCTAATAAATCTTCAAACTTAGCATTGAATGGAAATACTTTAATATAAGCCCCTCTTTTTGCCAAGTTTCTTAAAATATTCTTTTTAATTCCAATGTCTAAAGCAGAAATTCTAATTTCTGCATTCTCATCACCAACAAAATAAGATTCTTTAGTAGATACTTTAGAAGCCAATTCTAATCCTTCCATACTTGGTACAGATGCTAATTGTTTCTTTAAAGCATCAATATTTTCTACATCAGTAGAAATAATTGCATTCATTGCACCATTGTCTC
Organism: Polaribacter sp. Z014; assembly: GCF_023555435.1. Classification (NCBI taxonomy): domain Bacteria; kingdom Pseudomonadati; phylum Bacteroidota; class Flavobacteriia; order Flavobacteriales; family Flavobacteriaceae; genus Polaribacter; species Polaribacter sp. Z014. Next base: position 145,292 of record NZ_JALCZP010000006.1, on the reverse strand, counting down.
TAATATATGCTACTAATGCTCTGGTATCAACATCAGAAATAGCCACAAGATTATGTTTTGTAAACCAATCTTTTAAGCTTCCATTAGAATCAACTCTAGAATGTGTAAAACTAAAATTTCTACAAATTAAACCAGAAATTTTAATTCCGTCAGATTCTACTTCATTATCATTTACCCCGTAATTACCAATATGAGCATTTGTTGCCACCATTAACTGACCAAAATAAGATGGATCAGTAAATATTTCTTGATAACCTGTCATTCCTGTATTGAAACAGATTTCACCAGTTGATGTTCCTTCTATTCCTACGGATTTACCATAAAAAATTGTTCCATCTGCTAATAAAACAAGCGCCTTTTTTCGTGTTTGATATTTCATTGATAGTTGTTGTGTTTCTTAATGCAAAAATATAAAAAAAAGGGATAAACGTAAACGCTTATCCCTTTTATATAATTTAAAAAATTTTCATTTTTTATTCTTCAGATTTTTCTTCTGTTGCCGTTCCTTCTACTTGTGGAGCATCCGCTTTTTTGCTTCTTCCTCTACGTGTAGTTTTCTTAGCTTTTTTACCATTAGGATTGTAAATTTCGTTGTAATCAACTAATTCTACCATTGCCATAGGAGCATTATCTCCTTGACGATTTCCTAACTTAATAATACGAAGATAACCTCCTGGTCTATCTGCTACTTTTACAGAAATTTCTTTGAATAATTCTGTAACTGCATATTTATCACGTAAGTGAGAAAATACAACACGTCTGTTGTGAGTAGTATCACTTTTAGACTTTGTTATTAATGGTTCTGCAAAAACTCTTAATGCTTTTGCTTTTGCCACTGTAGTGTTAATACGTTTATGTTCTATTAAAGAACATGTCATATTAGCTAACATTGCCTTTCTGTGTGAAGTAGTTCTTCCTAAATGATTATGCTTTTTTCCGTGTCTCATGACCTTTGTTTTATTATTTCATCTTGCATCAACTCACTATGAGGAGCAAATTATGAAAAATTAATCTCTATCTAATTTGTATTTTGTTAAATCCATTCCAAAACTTAAACCTTTAACAATAACTAATTCTTCTAGTTCTGTTAATGATTTTTTACCAAAGTTTCTAAATTTCATTAAATCACTTTTGTTAAAAGAAACTAAATCTCCTAATGTATCTACTTCTGCAGCCTTTAAACAATTTAAAGCTCTTACAGATAAATCCATGTCGATTAATCTAGTTTTTAATAACTGACGCATGTGTAATGATTCTTCATCATACGTTTCTGTTTGTGCAATTTCATCAGCCTCTAAAGTGATACGCTCATCAGAGAATAACATAAAGTGGTGAATTAATATTTTTGCAGCCTCAGTTAATGCCTCTTTAGGATTTATTGATCCATCAGTATCTATATCGAAAACTAATTTTTCATAATCCGTTTTTTGTTCTACACGATAATTTTCGATTGCATATTTTACATTCTTAATTGGTGTGTATATAGAATCTGTAAAGATTGTTCCTATTGGTGCTGAAGCCTTTTTATTTTCTTCTGCAGGTACAAATCCTCTACCTTTTTCTATAGTAATTTCTGCATTTAATTTTACAGATTTATCCATATTACAGATTACTAAATCTGGATTCAAAATTTGAAAACCAGAGATAAATTTCTGTAAATCTCCAGCAGTTAATTGCTCTTGACCTGATAATGAAACAGATACAGTTTCTCTATCAGTTTCTTCTATTTGTTTCTTAAAACGAACTTGTTTTAAGTTTAAAATAATTTCTGTAACATCTTCTACAACTCCAGGAACTGTTGAAAACTCATGCTCTACACCATCAATTCTTAATGATGTAATAGCAAATCCTTCTAAAGAAGATAAAAGTACTCTTCTTAAAGCATTTCCTACGGTTAAACCAAAACCTGGTTCTAAAGGTCTAAACTCAAATCTACCTTTAAAATCAGTAGATTCAATCATTATAACTTTATCTGGTTTTTGAAAATTTAAAATTGCCATTTTCTTCGTTTTAATTGTTATCCGGTTGCGCGGTTTATAAATGTGAAGAAATATTTATAAACCCTTTGGCCGAATTTCAATATGATTAATTGATTACTTAGAATATAATTCTACGATTAATTGTTCTTTAATGTTTTCTGGAATCTGTAATCTTTCTGGTGCTTTTACAAAAGTTCCAGTTTTAGTATCCGTGTTCCAAGTTAACCATTCAAAAACATTGCTATTAGAAGCTAATGCATTTTCGATAGCTACCAAAGATTTAGATTTTTCTCTTACAGCAACAACATCTCCATCTTGTAAACTATAAGAAGGAATATTAACGATTTCACCATTAACAGTAATATGTCTGTGAGAAACTAATTGACGAGCTCCACTTCTAGAATTAGAAACACCCATTCTATAAACCACGTTATCTAAACGAGATTCACATAATTGTAATAAAATTTCACCTGTAATACCCGAAGCAGCTTGTGCTTGTTTAAACAAGTTACTGAATTGACGCTCTAAAATACCATAAGTATATTTCGCTTTTTGCTTCTCCATTAATTGAGTTGCATATTCAGATTTTTTTCCTCTTCTTCTTGCATTTCCATGCTGTCCTGGAGGAAAGTTTCTTTTTTCGAAGTTTTTATCTTCTCCAAAAATTGCCTCGCCAAATTTACGAGCAATTTTAGTTTTTGGTCCTGTATATCTTGCCATTTCTTTTGTTGTTATAGATAGGGATTATGAATTAAGGCTTTCTCCTTCGATAATCTTATTCCCATCAAATTAAAATATTTAATTATACTCTTCTTCTCTTAGGTGGACGACATCCATTATGAGGAATTGGTGTAACATCAATAATTTCTGTTACTTCGATACCTGCATTATGAAGTGATCTAATTGCAGATTCTCTACCATTACCTGGTCCTTTTACATAAACTTTTACTTTACGTAAACCTGCTTCTTTTGCAACATTTGCACAATCTTCTGCTGCTAATTGAGCTGCATATGGAGTATTCTTTTTAGAACCTCTAAAACCCATTTTACCTGCAGATGACCAAGAAATAACGTCTCCTTTTTTATTTGTTAAAGAAATAATGATGTTGTTAAAAGATGCAGTTACGTGCGCCTCTCCAATAGCATCAATTATTACCTTACGCTTTTTTGAACTTGCTTTTGCCATAATTTTTCAGTTTTAGTAATTTAGTTTTCTAACCTTATAGTAAATACTATTATTAGATCTTGATTACTTTATCTAACTTATTTTTTCTTGTTAGCTACAGTTTTTCTCTTACCTTTTCTTGTACGAGAGTTATTCTTAGTTCTTTGTCCTCTTAATGGAAGACCAAGTCTATGACGAATTCCTCTTTGACAACCGATATCCATCAAACGTTTGATGTTTAACTGTACCTCAGAACGTAATTCTCCTTCAATAGTGAAAGATCCTACTTGTTCTCTAATTGCTGCGATTTGATCATCTGTCCAATCTTGAACTTTAATGCTCTCATCTACTTTTGCTTCTGCTAGAACTTTTTGAGCTCTGCTGCTTCCTATACCAAAGATGTAAGTTAATGCGATAACACCTCTTTTATTCTTTGGAATATCAATACCTGCTATTCTTGCCATTACCCTTGTCTTTGTTTAAATCTAGGATTTTGTTTATTAATCACGTATAATCTACCTTTTCTGCGAACTATTTTGCAGTCGGCACTTCTTTTTTTAACTGATGCTCTAACTTTCATCTGTTTTGTTTTTTTAGTATCTGTAAGTAATTCTTGCCTTTGATAAATCGTATGGGCTCATTTCTAATTTCACCTTATCTCCTGGTAATAATTTAATATAATGCATACGCATTTTACCTGAAATGTGAGCCGTAACAATATGTCCGTTTTCTAATTCTACACGAAACATCGCATTAGATAATGCTTCTGTAATTGTTCCGTCTTGTTGAATTGCTGATTGTTTAGCCATATTATTTATTCGATTTTCTGTTGCTATTCCCCGCTTTCATTAAACCATCATAATGACGATTTAACAAATACGAATTAATTTGTTGCAACGTATCAATTGCAACCCCAACCATAATTATTAATGATGTTCCACCAAAAAACATGGCCCAACTATGTTGTACTCCAAACTGAACTACAATTGATGGTAAGATTGATAATGCCGCTAAAAACAACGATCCTGGAAACGTTATTCTAGATAAAACAGAATCTAATCTATCTGCTGTGTCTTTTCCTGGTCTAATTCCTGGTATAAAACCACCACTTCTTTTTAAATCATCTGCCATTTTATTCGTAGGAATAGTAATAGCAGTATAGAAATAACTAAAGATGACAATTAACAATGCAAAAATAACATTGTACCATAAACCATTCATATCTTGTAAACTAGCAATTGCTGGAAATCTCTGAGCTAAAGCAACTGGTAAAAACATAATTGCTTGTGCAAAGATAATTGGCATTACACCTGCTGCATTTAATTTCAAAGGAATATAATCTCTTGAACCTGCAACATTTTGTACATTTCCCACAACTGTTCTTCTAGCATATTGCACCGCGATCTTTCGAACAGCAGTAACTAATAGCACAGTTAATAAAATTACTACAAACCAAACAATGATTTCTATTAAAACCATCATAATACCACCCGCACCTGCATTTGTTGTTTTTGCAACAAACTCTTGTAAAAATGCTGCTGGAAATTTAGCTAAAATACCTACTGTTATTAATAATGATATACCATTACCAACACCTTTGTCTGTAATACGCTCTCCCAACCACATAGCAAAAACCGTTCCTGCAGTTAAAATGATAATAGATGATATCCAAAAAGTAGGTCCAGTTACTAAAAAAGCCTCTGGTCCTAAACCAAATTGCGTTTTAATAGCCGTAATATACGTTGGTGCTTGAACCAAAGTAATACCTATCGTTAACCATCTAGTTATTTGTGTAATTTTTTTACGTCCACTTTCTCCATCTTTTTGTAGTTTTTGTAAATAAGGAACCGCAATTCCCATTAACTGAACTACAATAGATGCTGAAATATAAGGCATAATACCAAGTGCCATTACTGACGCTCTAGCAAATGCTCCTCCTGTAAATGCATTTAATAAACCTAAAAGACCTCCAGAAGTACTTTCTTTTAAAGCTGTAAGTTGTAAGGGATCTATTCCAGGTAAAGGAACAGCCGCCATAAAACGATATACAGCAATTAAACCGATAGTAAGAAGAATTTTATTTTTCAACTCCTCAATACTGAAAATTTCTTTTAATCTATTTATTAATTTCATCATTTACGGGATGTTATAAAGTAACAGCTTCTCCTCCAGCCGCTTCAATAGCTGCTTTTGCTGATGCTGTAAATTTATGTACAGTAATATTTAATTTAGCCTTTAATTCTCCACCACCTAATATTTTTATTAAGTCGTTTTTTCTTGCTAATCTATTAGCTATTAAAGAATCTAAATCTACTGTATCTGTTATCTTTCCACTATCTACTAAAGATTGTAATTTATCTAAATTGATACCTTGATATTCAATACGATTAATGTTTGTGAAACCAAATTTTGGTACACGTCTTTGAAGTGGCATTTGCCCACCTTCAAAACCAATCTTTTTAGAATAACCAGAACGAGATTTCTGTCCGTTGTGTCCTCTTGTAGCGGTACCACCTTTTCCAGATCCTTCACCTCTTGCAATTCTTTTTCCTTTTTTAATGGAACCTTCTGCTGGTGTTAAATTATGTAAACTCATTTTTCTATATGTCTTATTTAATTTCTTCGAAAGAAACTAAGTGTTTAACTGTATTTACCATACCAACTATAGAAGGCGTAGCCTCATGCTCTACAGTTTGGTGCATTTTACGTAAACCTAATGCCTCTAAAGTTCTTTTTTGACTTTGTAGACGTCCGATTTGACTTTTTACTTGTGTAACTTTAATTCTTGCCATCGTTCTTAGGTTTATCCGTTAAATACTTTCTCTAAAGAAATCCCTCTTTGTTTAGCAATAGATGCTGCACTTCTTAATTGTAATAAAGCATCAAAAGTTGCTTTTACTACATTATGAGGATTTGAAGATCCTTGAGATTTTGATAATACATCATGTATACCTACAGCCTCTAATACGTGTCTTACAGCACCACCGGCTATAACTCCTGTACCATGAGATGCAGGCTTTAAAAATACTTTAGCTCCACCAAATTTACCTTTTTGTTCATGAGGTAAAGTTGCTTCTAAAATAGGAATTCTTACTAAGTTTTTCTTAGCATCTTCAATTGCTTTAGCAATAGCAGATGCAACATCCTTAGATTTACCTAATCCATGACCAACAACACCACTTCCGTCTCCTACAACAACAATTGCAGAGAAACCAAATGCTCTACCACCTTTTGTTACTTTAGTAACACGTTGTACACCAACTAATCTATCTACAAGATCTAACCCACTAGGCTTAACTCTTTCTACGTTTTTATATCCTTGCATAATTTCTTAAAATTTTAAACCAGCTTCTCTTGCAGCGTCTGCTAATACTTTAACTCTACCGTGATATAAATATCCGTTTCTATCAAAAGATACTGTTTCTATACCAGCTTTAGTTGCTTTCTCAGCGATTGCTTTTCCAACAGCCATTGCAGCATCTGATTTAGTATCTGCTTTTATTTCTTTATTTCTAGATGAAACTGAAGCTAATGTTACTCCGTTTACATCGTCTACCAATTGAGCGTAAATTTCCTTGTTACTTCTATAAACCGTTAACCTTGGTTTAACAGCTGTACCAGAAATAATCTTTCTAATTCTACGCTTAATTCTAGCTCTTCTTTGAAGCTTTGATAATGCCATAATGTTATATATTATGCAGATTTACCTGCTTTTCTTCTTAATATTTCACCAACAAACTTAACACCTTTACCTTTATAAGGCTCTGGAGCTCTGAAAGAACGAATCTTTGCAGCAATTTGACCAACTAATTGTTTGTCAAATGAAGATAATTTAATGATCGGGTTTTTCCCTTTCTCAGATATTGTTTCAATTTTAACTTCTGGAGCTATTTCTAAAACAATATTATGAGAGAAACCTAAAGCTAAATCTAATTTTTGTCCTTGATTAGATGCTCTATAACCTACACCTACCAATTCTAAATCTTTAGTCCAACCTTTACTTACACCTTCAATCATATTTGCGATCAAAGCTCTCATTAAACCATGTTGTGCTTTATGGTCTTTACTTTCAGATGCTCTATCTAATGTGATAGTTCCATCTTCAATCTTAATTGTAATACCATTAGAAATAGTCTGAGTTAACTCACCTAATTTTCCTTTAACGGTTACAACATTGTCTTTTATGTTTACATCTACACCTTGTGAAATGCTAACGGGATTTTTTCCTATTCTACTCATTTCCTTAGATTAATAAACGTAACATAAAACTTCTCCTCCAACATTTTCTTGACGTGCTTTTTTGTTTGTCATTACACCTCTAGATGTAGAAACAATAGCAATTCCAAGTCCGTTTAATACTCTTGGCATCTCTGTAGAGCCAACATATTTACGTAAACCTGGTGTACTGATACGTTGAATTTTTCTAATTACTGACTCTTTTGTGTCTCTTTCGTATTTTAAAGCTATCTTAATTGTCCCCTGAACTTTATCGTCATTGAACTGGTAGCTTAAAATATACCCTTGATCAAACAAAATTTTAGTCATTTCCTTCTTCAAATTTGAAGCCGGAATTTCCACTACTCTGTGTCCTGCTGCGATTGCATTTCTTACTCTAGTAAGAAAATCCGCGATTGGATCTGTATACATATTTATTTAAAATTGCGATTACGGTTTTCAAATATCTCTATTTATGCTACAGATTACTCTGTGATACATGAACCTATAATCAGTTAAAATTCTTATACTCAAAAAAAATAGAGCGTGCAAAGATACACATTCTATTTTTATATTTGAGCTTTATTTAAAATTTTCTACCAAGATGCTTTTTTAACACCAGGTATTAACCCTTGATTTGCCATTTCTCTAAAAGTAACACGAGATAAACCAAATTGTCTCATATATCCTTTTGGACGACCAGTTAATTTACATCTGTTATGCATTCTAACTGGTGAAGCATTCTTTGGTAACTTTTGCAAAGCTTCATAGTCTCCAGCTTCTTTTAAAGCTTTTCTCTTTTCTGCATATTTTGCAACTGTTGCTGCTCTCTTACGCTCACGCGCTTTCATTGATTCTTTAGCCATTTCTTAATTTTTTTTGAATGGTAAACCTAATTCTCCTAATAATGATTTTGCTTCTTTATCAGTATCTGCAGATGTTACAAAAGTAATATCCATTCCACTAATCTTTTTAACTTGATCAATATTAATCTCTGGGTAGATGATTTGTTCAGTAATTCCTAAATTGTAATTACCTCTTCCATCAAAACCATTAGCTTTTATACCGTTAAAGTCTCTTACACGAGGTAATGAAGCTGTAACTAATCTATCTAAAAACTCATACATTTTATCTCCACGTAAAGTAACTTTAACACCAATTGGCATCCCTTTACGCAATTTAAATGCAGCGATATCTTTTTTAGACATTGTAGAAACTGCTTTTTGACCTGTAATTTTAGTCAACTCTTCTACAGCATAATCTATTAATTTCTTATCTGCAATTGCAGCACCTACACCTTTAGAAACAACTATTTTTTCTAATTTAGGTACTTGCATTACATTCTTGTAACTGAATTCTTCAGTAAGAGCTTTTATTACTCTTTCTTTGTATTCTGCTTTTAATCTTGGTACGTAACTCATGATTATCCTTATTTTTTAGTTTTTTTAGAGACTCTAGTCTTAGTATCTCCATCAACCTTATAACCTACTCTCACAGCTACACCATCTTCAACTAACATTAAGTTAGATATGTGAAGTGAAGCTTCTTTCTTTACAATACCACCTTGAGGATTTTGAGCGCTAGGTTTTGTGTGCTTAGAAACTAAGTTAACACCTTCTACTAAAACTCTATCCTTGTCTTTAATGATTTGTAAAACCTTTCCTTCAGATCCTTTATGATCTCCTGCAATTACTTTTACAGTATCTCCTGATTTTAATTTGAACTTCTTCATCTTATATAATGATTTAAAGCACTTCAGGTGCTAATGATACTATTTTCATGAATTGTTTCTCACGAAGCTCACGAGCAACAGGACCAAATACACGTGTTCCTCTCATTTCCTCTGTAGGATTTAAAAGTACACAAGCGTTATCATCAAATCTGATGTATGATCCGTCTTTACGTCTTACTTCTTTTTTCGTTCTTACAACAACTGCTCTAGATACTTGACCTTTTTTTACAGTTCCGTTTGGAGTTGCAGATTTAACAGCTACTACAATCTTGTCTCCAATACTTGCGTAACGTTTTCTTGTTCCTCCTAAAACTCTAATCACTAAAACTTCTTTTGCTCCAGTGTTATCTGCGACTTTTAATCTTGATTCTGTCTGTAACATATTATTTAGCTCTTTCTAGGATTTCTACTAATCTCCAACGTTTAGATTTACTCATAGGTCTTGTTTCCATGATCCTAACAGTATCTCCTTCGTTGCAATCATTCTGTTCGTCGTGTGCAACATACTTTTTCGTCTTTAATACGAATTTACCGTACATTGGGTGCTTTACTCTCTTAGTTTCAGCAACAACAATAGATTTTTCCATTTTGTTACTAGAAACAACACCAATTCTCTCTTTTCTAAGATTTCTTTTTTCCATCTTTAAAACTGACTATAGAATTATTGTAATTCTCTTTTTGTTAATTCTGTTGCAATTCTTGCTACAGTTCTTCTTAAACCTCTCAATTGCAATGGATTCTCCAATGGAGTGATTGCGTGAGCCATTTTAAGATCAGTATAATTCTTTTGCAACGCTCCAAGCTTTTCATTAAGATCAGCTGTAGATAATTCTTTTACTTCAGATTGTTTCATTTTATTTAGAATTATGCGTTAATATCAAAATCTCTTGCTATTACAAACTTCGTTTTTACTGGAAGTTTCTGAGCTGCTAAACGTAAAGCTTCTTTTGCCACATCCATTGATACTCCACCAATTTCAAACAAAATTCTACCCGGTTTAATAACTGCAACAAAATGATCTGGTGCTCCTTTTCCCTTACCCATACGTACCTCTAAAGGTTTCTTAGTGATAGGCTTGTCTGGAAATACTTTAATCCATAACTGCCCTTCTCTTTTCATATGACGAGTTGCCGCGATACGAGCTGCTTCTATTTGACGAGAAGTTAATAAGTTCTGGTCTAAAGATTTGATACCAAACATTCCATTAGAAAGTTGATTTCCTCTACCAGAAATACCAGTCATATTTCCTTTCGACTTCTGTACCTTACGGTATTTTACTCTTTTTGGCTGTAACATTTTTAATTTCTAATTTTAAAAATTATTTTCTTCTACGAGGTTGTTGACGTTTAGATCTATCACCACCACCTTTATTACCGCCTTGTTTTTTAGACAAACCAACTAATGGAGACAATTCTCTTTTACCATATACCTCACCCTTCATAATCCATACTTTAACACCTAGTCTTCCGTATTGAGTATGTGCTTCTACAAGTGCATAATCAATATCAGCTCTAAAAGTAGAAAGTGGAATTCTTCCTTCTTTATAATGTTCTGAACGTGCCATTTCAGCTCCATTTAAACGACCTGAAATTTGAATTTTAATTCCTTCAGCGTTCATACGCATAGTAGCCTGAATAGCCATTTTAGTAGCTCTCTTGTAAGAAATTCTATTTTCAATTTGACGAGCAACACTAACTGCAACTAATTTTGCATCTAATTCTGGACGTTTAATTTCAAAAATATTTATTTGAACCTCTTTACCTGTAATTTTTTTAAGCTCTTCTTTTAACTTGTCTACCTCTTGACCTCCTTTACCAATAATGATACCTGGACGTGCAGTTGTGATAGTAACGGTTACAAGTTTTAAAGTACGCTCTATAATTACTCTAGAAACACTTGCTTTAAATAATCTAGCATTTACATACTGTCTTATTTTAAAATCTTCAGCTAATTTATCTCCGTAGTCATTACCACCGTACCAGTTAGATTCCCAACCTCTGATGATTCCTAAACGATTCCCTATTGGATTTGTTTTTTGTCCCATTTCTACTTTAATTAATTGCTTAAATTTTTACTACCTAACTCTAAAGTCACGTGATTAGAACGCTTACGAATTCTATGAGCACGCCCTTGTGGAGCCGGTCTTAATCTCTTTAACATTCCTGCGCTATCAACACAAATTGTTTTTACAAACAATTTAGCTTCTTCAATAGACGCTTCTTCATTTTTAGCTTGCCAGTTTGCAATTGCAGACAACAACAATTTCTCTAAATTAATTGAAGCTTCTTTTGGGCTAAATTTTAAGATTTTTAAAGCTTTTTCAACTTCTACTCCTCTTATCTGATCTGCGACTAAACGCATTTTTCTCGGTGATGTAGGACAGTTAGTAAGCTTCGCGAAAGCACGTTGCTTTCTATCTGCTTTTAACTGATCTGCCATGTTTTTTTTACGAACTCCCATATCCTACTATTTTTTTCCTTTATTTTTTGCACCAGCGTGTCCTCTAAAAGAACGAGTTGGTGAAAATTCGCCTAACTTATGCCCTACCATGTTTTCTGTAACATAAACTGGTACAAACTGACGTCCGTTATGAACAGCAATTGTTTGTCCAACAAAATCTGGAGAAATCATACTTGCTCTAGACCAAGTTTTGATTACAGTTTTGTTTCCAGCTTCTACATTAGCTAACACTTTTTTCTCTAATTTATAGTGAATGTAAGGTCCTTTTTTTAATGATCTTGCCATAACTTAATTATTTCTTTCTACGTTCAATAATGTACTTATTACTAGCTTTAGTCTTAGATCTAGTTTTAAATCCTTTAGCAGGAATACCATTTCTAGATCTTGGATGACCTCCAGAAGCACGACCTTCACCACCACCCATTGGGTGATCGACAGGATTCATTCTTACTGCATTAACTCTTGGTCTTCTACCTAACCATCTTCTTCTACCTGCTTTACCAGATACTAATAATTGATGATCTGAATTAGATACAACTCCAATAGTTGCCATACACGTTAACAAGATTAATCTTGTTTCACCAGAAGGTAACTTTACAGTTGCGTACTTACCATCTCTTGCCATTAATTGTGCAAAAGAACCTGCAGAACGAGCCATAACTGCTCCTTGACCTGGACGTAATTCAATACAAGATATTGTAGTTCCTAAAGGAATTTCGCTTAATGACATTGCATTTCCAATTTCTGGAGCAACCCCACTACCTGCTACAATAGTTTGACCTACTGTTAAACCGTTTTGTGCAATCACATAACGCTTTTCTCCATCAGCATAACTAAGTAAAGCAATAAATGCAGTACGATTTGGATCGTACTCTATAGTTTTAACTGTTGCGGGAATACCAGCTTTCTCTCTTTTAAAATCGATAATACGGTATCTTTGTTTATGACCACCTCCTATATTACGAGTTGTCATTCTTCCCTGACTGTTTCGACCTCCAGATCGTTTTTTCGGAGCAAGTAAACTTTTCTCCGGCTTATCAGTTGTTATGGTGTCGAACCCATTTACAACTCTAAAACGCTGACCTGGTGTTATTGGTTTTAATTTTCTAACTGACATTTTTGTCTTTTCTTAAAGATTGTTATAAAAATCAATGCTTTCTCCTTCTGCTACTTGAACGATAGCCTTCTTGTATCCACTTTTAATACCTGTTACTAAACCTTTTTTAGTAAACTTAGTATTTCTTTGAATTGGATAGTTTAAAGTCTTAACGCTTAAAATAGAAACTCCATAAGCCGCTTCTACAGCTCCCTTGATTTCAACTTTATTAGCTTTCTTATCTACAACAAATGTAAAACGATTATATAATTCGCTATCATTAGTTGCTTTTTCCGTGATAATAGGTTTTATTAAAATACTCATTATGAATCCCTATTTATTTAAAATTGTATTAATTCCTTCTAAAGAACCTTCAGTAATAACGATCTTACTTGCATTTAAAATACCATAAGTATTTAAATCTGAAGCGTTAATTACTGTAGAACCTTTTAAGTTTCTAGAAGATAAATACACATTCGTATTTAATCCATTTAAAACAAATAAAGATTTTCTAGCATCTAAAGCTAAAGCATCTAATAAGTTTGTAAAGTTCTTTGTCTTTGGTGTTTCAAAGTCAAAATCTTCTATCACTACCAAGTTTTTATCTGTTGCTTGAATACTTAAAGCAGACTTACGTGCTAAACGCTTTAAGTTCTTATTCAATTTAAAAGAATAACTTCTTGGTCTTGGTCCGAACATACGTCCACCACCTCTAAAAACACCAGACTTGATAGAACCTGCTCTTGCAGTACCAGTTCCTTTTTGTTTTTTTATCTTTCTTGTAGAACCTGTAATTTCAGCTCTCTCTTTAGACTTATGCGTTCCTTGACGTTGATTTGCCAAATACTGCTTTACATCTAAATAAATTGCATGATCGTTAGGCTCTATCCCAAATACATCGCTAGAAAGTTCAACTTGTCTACCTGTATCTTTTCCTGTAATATCTAAAACTGCTACTTTCATTATTTCTGAATAGTTACAAAAGCATTTTTGTGTCCAGGAACTGCTCCTTTAACAACAAGTAAGTTCTTTTCAGCAACTACTTTTAATACTCTTAAGTTTTGTACTTTCACTTTATCTCCACCCATACGGCCTCCCATTCGCATTCCTTTGAATACTCTTGCAGGATATGACGCAGCACCGATAGAACCCGGAGCTCTTAAACGGTTATGTTGACCGTGAGTAGCTTGACCTACACCAGCAAATCCATGACGTTTTACAACACCTTGAAAACCTTTACCTTTAGATACACCAGAAACATCAACGAATTCGCCTTCTTCAAAGTGATCTACAGTTATAGAATCTCCTAATTTAAACTGCTCTTCAAATCCTTGAAATTCAACAACTTTTCTTTTAGCAGTGGTACCAGCTTTTTTAAAGTGGCCATCTAACGCTTTGTTAGAACTTTTTGCTTTTTTGTCATCGAAACCAAGCTGTAACGCACTATAGCCGTCAACCTCTTCGGTTCTGACCTGAGTGACAACGCAAGGACCCGCTTCGATTACTGTACAAGGAATATTCTTCCCGTTCTCATCGAATAAGCTGGTCATCCCAATCTTTCTTCCTATTAACCCAGACATTTAGTTAAAATTTTAGACGATAGATTTAATTATCCAGCGCGTCTATATTAATAATTTATTTTTTGAAACAATTGTTTCATTTTCGCCCTTTAAATTTCGACCAAAAAAAACAGCGCAAACAAATTCAACGCTGATTTTGTTTTTTCCGTTTTTCCTTCGCGAAACGCTCTGGACATGTTACTATTTCTTAATTTTACTCAAAAAATAGCGTCACCCTACTCTATTTCGGGTTGCAAAAGTATAAAAAACTTTCGGTTTAACAAAATTAAACCGAAAGTTAATATAAAATTACTTTTTTTTAGAGATCCTCACTTTCGTGAGAACTACCATTAAAGTTTAATTAAACTTTAATTTCTACTTCAACACCGCTTGGTAACTCAAGTTTCATTAAAGCATCAATAGTTTTCGAAGAAGAACTATAAATGTCTAATAATCTTTTGTAAGAAGCTAATTGAAATTGCTCTCTAGATTTTTTGTTTACGTGTGGAGAACGTAAAACAGTAAAAATCTTTTTATGTGTTGGTAATGGTATTGGTCCGTTTACAACAGCACCAGTACTTTTTACCGTCTTAACGATTTTTTCAGCAGATTTATCTACTAAATTGTAATCGTAAGATTTTAATTTAATTCTAATTTTTTGACTCATCTTGTAATTATTAAGTAGATTATCCTTTAGATTTTGCGATTACTTCTTCCGATACATTAGAAGGAGTTTCTGCATAATGTGAAAATTCCATTGTAGATGTTGCTCTACCAGAAGACATAGTTCTTAAAGCTGTTACATATCCAAACATTTCAGATAATGGAACAATTGCTTTTACAACTTTAGATCCAGCACGATCACTCATGTCGTTAACCTGACCTCTTCTTCTATTTAAATCTCCAACGATATCCCCCATGTTTGCTTCAGGAGTTAACACTTCTACCTTCATTAAAGGCTCCATGATTTTTGCTTTTGCAGATTTTGCAGAAGCTTTATACCCCATTCTTGCAGCTAACTCAAAAGATAATGCATCAGAATCCACTGCGTGGAAAGAACCATCTCTTAAAGTAACTTTCATTGAATCCATTTCGTATCCAGCTAAAGGACCATTCTTCATAGCTTCTCTGAATCCTTTCTCTACAGAAGGAACAAATTCTCTAGGAACATTACCACCTTTAATAACAGAATCGAATTGTAATCCTTGAACACCTTCATCTGCAGGCCCTATTGTAAATGCAATATCAGCAAATTTACCACGACCACCAGATTGTTTTTTATAAACTTCTCTATGATCTGTTTCAGCAGTAATAGCTTCTTTATATTCAACTTGAGGTTGACCTTGATTTACTTCAACATTAAACTCACGTCTTAAACGATCTACAAGTACATCTAAGTGTAACTCGCCCATTCCAGAAATAATAGTCTGTCCTGAAGCTTCGTCTGAACGTACTGTAAAAGTAGGATCTTCTTCTGCTAACTTAGCAAGTCCAATTCCTAATTTATCTACATCCGCTTTTGTTTTAGGCTCAACAGCAATACCAATTACTGGGTCTGGAAAATCCATAGACTCTAATACAAGAGGGAATTTTTCAGCAGTTAAAGTATCTCCTGTTTTAATAGATTTAAAACCTACAGCAGCACCAATATCTCCAGCTTCGATATAATCAATTGCATTTTGCTTATTCGCATGCATTTGATAAATACGTGAAATACGTTCTTTTTTACCTGAACGGTTATTTAAAACATAAGAACCAGCATCTAAACGACCAGAATATGCTCTAAAAAATGCTAAACGACCAACAAAAGGGTCTGTTGCAATTTTAAATGCTAAAGCAGCAAAAGGCTCATCTACACTTGGTTTACGTAATTCTTTTTCTTCTGTATCTGGGTTTATACCTACAATACCTTCTTTATCCATAGGAGAAGGTAAATAACGACAAACAGCATCTAAAAGAAACTGAACACCTTTATTTTTAAATGCAGAACCACAAATCATAGGAATGATAGCCATATCCATAACAGCAGCTCTCAGTGCATGATGCACTTCATCTTCCGTAATAGAATTTTCATCTTCCATGAATTTCTCTAAAAGATTTTCATCATAACTAGCTACTTCTTCAATAAGATTAGCACGTAATGCTTTCGCTTCTTCTTTTAAATCATCAGGAATATCTACAACATCAAATGTTGCACCCATTCCTTCTTCATGCCATATAATAGCTCTGTTTTTAACTAGATCTACAATACCTTTAAAGTTCTCTTCATCACCAATATTTAAAACAATTGGAACTGCATTAGAACCTAACATTGTTTTTACCTGGTCACAAACCATCATAAAATCAGATCCTTGACGGTCCATCTTATTAACAAAACCAATTCTTGGCACTTTATAATTATCAGCAAGTCTCCAGTTAGTTTCTGATTGAGGCTCAACACCATCAACTGCAGAAAATAAGAAAACTAAACCGTCCAAGACACGTAATGATCTATTTACTTCTACAGTAAAATCAACGTGACCTGGAGTATCGATAATATTAAAATGGTAATCTTTAGTATCTGGAAGAACTTTAGCGTTTTCCATAGGAAATTGCCATTCACAAGTAGTTGCAGCAGAAGTAATTGTAATACCTCTTTCCTGCTCTTGCTCCATCCAGTCCATTGTAGCTGCTCCATCATGCACCTCACCAATCTTGTGAGAAACACCCGTATAGAACAACACACGCTCTGTTGTAGTAGTCTTACCAGCATCAATATGTGCGGCAATACCTATATTTCTTGTATATCTTAAATCTCTAGCCATCTCTATTAAAATCTAAAGTGAGAGAAAGCTTTATTAGCCTCTGCCATTTTGTGAGTATCAGTACGTTTTTTTACTGCTGCACCCTCTTCTTTAGCTGCTGCTAAAATTTCCGCTGCTAAACGCTGTGCCATGGTTTTTTCATTTCTCTTACGAGTATATAAAATCATCCATTTAATAGCCATAGACACCTTACGGTCTGGTCTAATTTGCATTGGTATTTGGAATGTTGCACCACCAACACGACGAGATCTTACTTCTACGTGAGGCATTACATTTGACAAACCATCTTTCCAAATTTCTAAAGCCGATTTTTCTTCGTCTTCTCCTTTTCTTTCTTCTACTAGCTCTAAAGCGTCATAAAACACTTTAAATGCCACAGACTTCTTACCGCTCCACATTAAGTTATTCACAAAACGTGTTACTAACTGATCGTTAAATTTTGGATCCGGTAATAAGACTCTTTTTTTTGCTGCTCTTTTTCTCATGTCTTTACATTAAAAAAGTTAATTAATTTGTTATTAGCTCTTCGCTACAAAACATTAAAACAATAGTAAAAACTCAAGAAAATTCTCAAACAATTAACTACTACTCTAAAAGCTTTACAACTCTTTACCGATAACTCTTACTTCTTTGGGCGTTTTGCACCATACTTTGAACGTCTCTGGGTTCTACCCTCAACTCCCGCTGTATCTAATGCACCACGTACTACGTGATATTTAACACCTGGTAAATCTTTTACCCTTCCACCTCTAACTAATACTATCGAGTGCTCTTGTAAGTTATGTCCTTCTCCTGGAATGTATGCGTTTATCTCATTACCATTTGTCAATCTAACTCTGGCAACTTTACGCATTGCTGAATTAGGTTTTTTTGGTGTTGTAGTATAAACACGAGTACACACTCCACGTCTTTGAGGACAAGACGACAAAGCAGCCGATTTACTCTTCTTAGTTATTTTGGTTCTTCCTTTACGAACTAATTGTTGAATAGTTGGCATACTAAATTATTACTGTTTTTCGTTTATAATTAAACCTTTACTCTTTTTTAAGAGTCCGCAAATGTACAATTTTTTTCTAATTATTCAAGTATCAGCAAGTTATTTTTTCTTAATGATGATTTTTATATTGAATTTTGTGATTTTCTATTACTTTTGAACCAATTATTTTATCCATTTTGAAAAAAAGAACCACTCATTATATATATATATTACTCACCTTATACTCCATTAATGGAATCTTTGCTCAGGAATTCACTTTAGATTTAACTTCTAAAAATAAAATTGAAAAAAAAGTTTTAAATAAAATTGACTATCTAAAACTTCACAAAGACACTATTACCATAAATAAAGAAATAGTTAGAGTAACTGAATATTTAAAAAACATAGGTTATTTTACAAGCAACATAGAAAGCATAAAAAAAGCAAAAAACAAATACATTATCTCCATCAACCTAAACAAAAAGATAGAGAATGCCATTATTAGCATAAACCAAACAACAAAAAATTATTTAAAAACATCAACAGAAAAGGAAAACACCGTTACTATTCCTATTGAAAAGTTATCATCCACCCTTTCCAATATTTCTAAGAAACTAGATAAAGAAGGAAAATCATTTTCTACAGTACAATTAAAAAACATTATAATTAAAGACAAAACATTATTTGCTGATTTAATTATTAATCCTTCTAAAAAAAGAACCATTAATAAAGTGATCATTAAAGGGTATGCTAATTTCCCGAAATCGTATTTAAAAAATTACTTCAACATAAAACCATCTAGTGTTTTCAATCAAACAAAAATTAAAGAAATATCTGAAGCGACAAAAAGTTTAGACTTCATTAAAGAAATTAAATCTCCAGAAATATTATTTACAAAAGATTCTACCTTATTATATATGTACTTAAGAAAACATCCAAATAATAGTTTTGATGGAATTGTAAGTTTTGCTTCTAAAGAAAATGGAGACGTATTATTTAATGGAAATATTGACATACAACTAAATAACATTCTAAACACAGGCGAAAAGTTTGGCTTATTTTGGAATAGTATTGGAGAAGAAAAACAAGAATTAAAATTATCTACCCAAATACCCTATATTTTCAACTCGAAATTTAGTCCAGAAATGGCTTTTAACATCTATAAACAAGATTCTACATTTCTAAACTCAAAATTCGATGCCAGAATAGCGTATCACATTAACTCTAAATCAGAACTGTCATTCACTTACAATTCTGAAACCTCGGAGAACCTAAAAGAAAACCTAATAAACAATATAGAGAGTTATAGCAATTATTTTTTAGGATTTCAATTTAAATATAACGTACCTAAAAATGATTTTTTTTTAAACAACAAATTTTACGTAGATCTAAATCCTAGCTATGGTAAAAGAACAACAGATAAAAACACCACAAATCAATTTAAAATAGAATCTACCATTTCATACCTATGGGATTTAAATATACGTAATAGTATTTTTATCAAAAATAAAACAGGTTATTTAAACTCAGACACATTTATAGACAATGAACTATTTAGAATTGGAGGAGCAAATAGCATACGCGGGTTTAATGAGCAAAGCATATTCACCAACAATTACACTTATTTTAACATAGAATATAGATACCTAACATCTAAAAAATCATATTTATACACTTTAACCGACCTGGGAAGAATTAAGCTAAATTCTAAAAACGAAAATCTATTAGGTTTAGGATTGGGTTATTTATTCAATACAAATAATTCTCAAATTAACCTTAATGTTTCCGTAGGTAAAACAAACCAACAAAATATTGACTATAAAAATATTAAGTTAATCATCAACTGGAAAAACTATTTTTAAACACCACTTTTAATACATTACCCAAATATTAAGAAACAGAAATAAAAGTAAGAATACAAACGATTTGAAAAATACAAAAAACCCAATTATCAATAATATTCCAAAACATTAAAATCATTAAATATTCCACAACTAGAACCAGAGAAAAAGATCAAAATTTCTAAATAAACTAACGATTTGACTAAAATAATAAAAATATAATAATTTATTTTACATAAAAAAAACAAGCACCCCTAAAACAAACAACAATCATAAATAACACATTGTCAATTATTTAAAACTAAAAACACTCAGTAAAGTGATGATAAAACAAAAAAAACCACAACTTATACTACCATAAATCCAAACTATTTATGTTAAAAAATTGTTTTATTAAGATAAATTTAAGATTTTTGGTTCTAATTAATTCAAATAATTATACAATGAAGACAAAGTTTAATGGAATTTTAACGCTATTCTTAGCGTTGGTCGTGCAAATTTCGTTTGCACAACAAAAAAAAGTTTCTGGGACTGTATCAGACTCATCTGGTACACTACCTGGAGTAAGTGTCGCTATTGAGGGCACAAACAATGGAACTCAAACTGATTTTAACGGAAAGTATTCCATTAACTTAAAACAAGGCGATGTGCTTAGTTTTAGCTATGTAGGATATAAAACCATTCAGAAAAAGGTTACAAATTCAAGCACTATTAATGTCTCTATGATAGAAGACTCGAGTGTTTTAGATGAAATTGTTGTCACCGCATTAGGTATATCTAGAGACAAAAAGTCTTTAGGGTATTCTACACAAAAAGTAGGTGGAGAAGAATTAACCACTAACAAAAGTGGTAACTTCGTAAATGCTCTTTCTGGTAAAGCATCTGGTGTTCAGATTAAAAAGAACAATAACTTAGGTGGATCTACAAATGTTGTTATTAGAGGTAACGCTTCTATGACTGGTAGTAATCAAGCTTTATTTGTAATTGACGGTGTACCAATTAATAACACAAACACAAACTCTGCTGGTCAAGCACAAGCAAATGGAGGGTATTATGATTACGGTAATGCTGCATCAGACATTAATCCAGATGATATAGAATCCTTAAACATTCTTAAAGGGGCTGCTGCATCTGCATTATATGGGTCTAGAGCTGCAAATGGTGTAATCATGATTACCACAAAAAAAGGTAAAAATGCTAAAGGAATTGGTGTAACTATTAATTCAGGAATGTCTTTTGGTCAAATAGATAAAAGTACTTTTGCCAAATACCAAACAAAATACGGAGCAGGTTATGGTGCTTATTATGATGGTCCAGGTGGTTATTGGTACGAAGAAGATATTAACGGAAACGGAAGCAATGACCAAGTTGTTGTTTATACAGAAGACGGTTCTTACGGAGCTCCTTTTGATGGTAGCTTAGTTTACCAATGGGATTCTTTTGACCCTGATTCTCCTAATTACCAAAAATCAACGCCATGGGTTAACGCTGCAAATGGTCCAATTTCTTTCTTTGAAACTCCAGTAACAATAACGAATTCTATCTCTTTAGACAAGAGTATGGATGAAGGGTCTTATAGATTAAACTATACACAATTTGATCAAACTGGTTTAATGCCAAACAGTTCAATTAAAAAACATAATTTTTCTTTTAGTGGTAACTATAAATTAAACGATAAACTTACTGTTACTAGTTACGCTAACTATATTAAAAGTGGTGGTAAAGGGCGTAACTCTACTGGATATGGAGATAATGTTGTTGCCAACTTTAAACAATGGTGGCAAACAAATGTTGACCTTAAACAACAAAAAGATATTTATTTTGCAACAGGAAGAAACGTAACATGGAATCCCGCAACTACAGACGCAGGTTCTGCTCCTATTTTCTGGGATAACCCTTATTGGAATAGATATGAAAACTACCAAAATGATTCAAGAAATCGTTTTATTGGTAACATCTCTTTAACTTATGAATTAAAAGACTGGTTAAGCGTTACCGGTAGAATTGCAACTGATACTTATTCTGAATTACAAGAAGAAAGAAGAGCAAACGGTAGTGTTGCAAGTAGTTTTGGCGTTAGTAGAGGAAATGTAGATTCTGGTTATGCTAGAAAAAATATTCAAAACACAGAAACAAACTACGATTTAATGTTTAATTTTAATAAAGACATTAGCGATAAAGTAAACTTAAAAGGTATCTTAGGTACTAACATTAGAAGAAATGACTTAAATTTAATTCATGTATCTACAGCAGGTGGATTAAGTGTACCTAAATTATACTCATTACAAAATAGTGTAAATGCCCTACCCTTACCTTACGAAAGAGCAGAAAAAATTGGAGTAGACGGTGTTTATATTAGTGGATCTTTAGGATATGACAACATGTTGTTTTTAGACGCAACGTATAGAAGAGACCATTCATCAACTTTACCTGCAGACCATAGTACTTTTGGTTACCCATCTGTTTCAGGAAGTTTTGTATTCAATAAATTAATAGAAAAAGATTGGATTTCCTTTGGTAAAGTGAGAGCAAATTATGCTGAAGTTGGTAACAGTGCTGAGTTCGATTTCTTATATGATAGTTTTGTTGTAAACACTCCTATAGGTAGTGCTAGCACATCTGTTGGTAACATTAAGAAAAACCCAAATTTAAAACCAGAAACTACAAAAAGTATGGAACTTGGTTTAGAAATGAAATTTTTAGATAACAGAGTTGGTTTTGATGCAGCTTATTACAAAAATAATTCAGTTGACCAAATTTTTGGTGTACCTGTATCTAAAGCTACAGGATTTACTTCTAAGATACTAAATGCTGGTGAAATTGAAAATAAAGGTATTGAACTTTCTCTTTATGGTAGCCCAATTAAAACGGAAGACTTTACTTGGAACATGAATGTTAACTGGTCTAAAAATGAAAACACAGTGGTTTCTTTAGTAGACGGTATCGAAAACTTACAATTAGGAGATTTTCAAGGAGGTGTTACTTTAAATGCTAGAGTTGGACAACCTTATGGAGTTATTCAAGGAAGTGATTACACTTATATAGATGGAGAAAAAGTAGTAGATGCATCTAACGGACAATATGTTGCCACTGCTACATCAGACCAAGTAATTGGAGACATTAACCCAGAATGGAATATGGGTATTTCTAATAATTTCCAATACAAAAACTTCTCTTTAAGTTTCTTAATTGACATTCAAAAAGGAGGAAGTATATTTTCTTTAGATCAATATTACGGTCTTGCAACTGGTTTATATGCAGAAACTGCTTTTACAAATGATCTTGGAAACCCTGTAAGAAACACAATTGCAGACGGAGGTGGATTTATCAACCCTGGTGTAAATGCTGATGGTTCTACAAATACCACTAGAATCGATGCTAATAGATTTGGTGCTTTCGGTTATAGAAGAGGTTTACCAAATAAAGCTTTTGTTTACGACGCTAGTTATGTGAAATTACGTGAATTAGCAGTTACCTTTAACTTCCCACAAAAGGTTTTAGACAAAACATTCTTATCTAACGCAACAGTAAGTTTTGTTGGAACTAACTTATGGATAATCCATAAAAACACACCTCATGAAGATCCTGAAGGTGGTTTAGGAGCAGGTAACTTACAAGGTTACTCAGTTGGTTCTTTACCTACAACAAGAGATTTCGGTTTCAATGTTAAACTTCAATTTTAAAAATGAAAAAAATGAAAAAAATATTAATATTAATTGCGGCAGTAATTATTACATCTTGTTCAGACAATTTAGAAGGTCTTAACAAGAACATAAAAGATCCTTCTGCCGTTCCTGGAGAAAGTTTATTTACAGGAGCACAGAAAAATTTAGTAGACCAAATAGTTGATCTAAATGTAAACAATAATAACACCAAACTTTGGTCTCAGTACTTGCAGGAAACTACGTATACAGATGAAAGCAATTACGATCAAGTAACTCGTACAATTCCTGGTACACAATGGAGTGTTCTTTATAAAGATGTATTAAAAGATTTGGACGAAGCAGCTAAAGTTATTGAAGCAACAACATACCCTTTAGCTTCTGATGCCGAACTAAAATCGAATAAACTACAAGTAATAGAAATATTAAAAGTATATACTTATAGTATTTTAGTAGAAACTTTTGGTGATGTTCCTTATTCTGAATCTTTAGACATAGACAATTTATTACCTAAATACGATAACGGTCTTACAGTTTATAAAGACTTAGTAACAAGATTAACTGCTGCAATTAGCGCACTAGACACCTCTAAAGGTAGTTTTGACACCGCTGATAATATTTATGCAGGTGATGTTACAAGCTGGAAAAAGTTTGCAGCTTCATTAAAATTAAGAATGGGTATTTTATTATCTGACGTAGATAATGCATTCGCAAAAAGCACTGTAGAATCTGCTGTTGCAACTGGTGTATTTACAAGCAATGCAGACAATGCTAACTTTAAGTATCTGCCAGCAGATCCTAACACGCACCCTGTACACGCTAATTTAGTTTTAAGCGGCAGACATGATTTTGTTGCAGCTGAAACAATTGTAGAAATTATGCAACCTAGATCATATGAGTATTTGGAAGACACAAATGAGGATGGAACTATAGATAGTAAAGATGATAAAACTGTGGTACCAGGATCTGTAACTGTAACAGACCCTAGAATGAAATACTTTTTCTCAGACAACTATGACGCTGATAAAACCGTTTCTCAAACCGTTTATCTAGGCGGAATAATTGGTAGCACCTCTGGCTTTGCATCACACACACAAGTATCTGCAAAAGTAGAAGCAGCAGATGCTCCAGGAGTAATTTTAGATTACGCAGAAGTAGAATTTCTTTTAGCAGAAGCTAGCGCAAGAACTTTCTCCGTAGGAGGAACTACTGCAAGCCATTATAATACTGCTATTGAAGCTTCAATTTTAAATTGGGGTGGAACTGCTGCTGAAGCAACGACATACCTTGCTCAACCAACTGTTAGTTACCTAACAGCAATTGCAACAAGTACTGCTGCAATGCCATGGAAAGAAGTTATTGGTACTCAAAAATGGTTAGCTTTATACAATAGAGGTTTTGAGGCTTGGACTTCAATCAGACTTTTAGATTTTCCAGAAATGAAAACTCCATCTGATGCATTATCTGGATACCCAAATAAATATACTTATCCTGTAATAGAACAAACATTAAACAGAGCAAACTATACTTCTGCCTCTGCAGCCATTGGCTCAGACACAGCAGAACAAAAATTATTTTGGGATAAAAACTAAGTATTTATCTAATGAAATAATCTTATTTTAATAAATTTTAAAGAGACTGTCTAAAAAGGCAGTCTCTTTTTTATTGTGTTAAGAAAATAATAAATAAACAGGAACTATTTTTATTATTAAAAACAATCTAATACTATAAAGATTTTAAAACAACACCAATAAATTATTAAATAACACTTGAAATTAATAGAACAAACTACATCATTCTTTTTGCGTTGTATTTGATATTAGTAAAAAAAAACTAAGCAATCGTTTCCTTATAAATCCTCTGCACCAAAACACACTTCAAAAAGAGTTTTAAACCTCACCTAAGAGCATCAATAAAATAAAGGAAGTAGTGGTTAAAAAAGGATTAAGAATATAATACCCATAATAATTATAGCTAAATCAATTCTTTTTCACTCATTTTATCAATAAAACAGAATTCGTTTTAAAAAGAGCAATAAATAAAAAATCAATAAAAAACTAACGCAATAAATAAAAAAAGAACAAAAAAGCACTCACTATACCCCCCAAAAGAATAAAAAAACGTCTTTATTAACTATAAGATTGTTAGTTTAATATACAACACTGCAAAGTATTTGTGTTAAAAAATTGTTTTATTAAGATTAATTTAAGATTTTTGGGGTTAATTAATTCAAATAATTATACAATGAAGACAAAGTTTAATGGATTTTTGACGCTACTCTTAGCGTTAGTCGTGCAAATTTCGTTTGCACAAACAAAAACTATTTCCGGTACTGTTTCTGATGATTCAGGGGTTCTACCAGGAGTAAGTGTATTAATAAAAGGTACTGCAAAGGGTACAGAAACAGACTTTGATGGTAAATATAGTATCAATGCAAAATCTGGAGACATTTTAGTTTTTAGATATCTTGGTTACAAAGTAACTACAAAAAAAGTTGCTAATTCTAGTTCTATTAACGTAACAATGTTAGAAGATGCTAGTGTTTTAGATGAAGTTGTTGTTACAGCTTTCGGACAAAAAAGACAAAAAAGATCTACTGGTTACGCCGCAACTATAGTTACAGCAGCAGAGTTAACTAAAGTTACAACAAACAATCCTTTTGAGTCTTTATCTGGAAAAATTGCAGGTGTTGATATTACGTCTCCATCGCAACCAGGTTCTTCAACAAAAGTAATCATTCGTGGATTTAGTACTATTAAAGGTTCAAATGCTCCTTTATATATTGTTGATGGTTCACCTATTAACAACTCTGCAAATGGTTCTACTTCAGGTAGATCTTTTGATGGAGGTACTGGTATAAATGATATAGACCCTAATAATATTGCATCAATAAATGTTTTAAAAGGCGCTTCTGCTACTGCAATTTACGGATCGAGAGGTTCAACAGGTGTTATTATTATTACTACAAAAAGAGGAAAAACAAACTCTAAAGTAAAAGTAGACATTAATAGTTCAGTTGAATTTTCAGAGGTTTCTAGAATACCACATTTACAGAATAGTTTTGGACAAGGTTGGGCTGGATCAAATGAATCTGGACTACCAACAGGTGGAAATGGAGCTTCTAACGAAAATGGATCTTGGGGACCTGCATATGATAACAAAGATAGAGTGTGGGGACAGATTGTAAATGATTCTCAACAATTAAAACCTTATTCTGCTTTACCAAATAATGTAAAAGATGCATATGACATTGGAGAAACCTATACAAACTCTATTAGAATTAGTGGTGGAGGTACAAACTCTGACTTTTCTTTAGGATTTACAGACACTGATAGTGATGGAGTAATACCAACCAATTCAGATTCTTATAAAAGAAAAGCATTAAGTTTTAATGGTGGAGTAGGAAACGAAAAATTTAAAATTCGTACTGCAATTAACTTTATAAAAAAATCACAAAATGCCACAAATACAGGAAGTGGTGATGATGCTGGTCAAGGAAAAATATTCATGCAAGAATTACTTCAAGTCCCAAGAGACATAAGTATTGTTGACATGGAAGATCAAAGTAATATTTTTAATACAAACGATTGGTTTTATACACCGTATGCACAAAACCCATATTGGTCATTAAACGAAAATTCAACAAAAATAAACAGTAATAGAGTTTTTGGAAATGTGAATCTTTCATATAAATTGACACCAAAATTAACTGCTATTTGGCAAATGAGTATGGATTTAACCAACCAAAAAGTAAAAAGTCATGGTGCAGTGGTTAAATATTCTGAAGGATCTGCACAAGATCTTTTGGCTGTAAATGAAGTTGTTGGAGGTGTTAGTGAATCACAAGTTGAAAGAGTTGAATACGATACTTATGGTGTTATTAACTATGATAATGACATAAATGATAATTTAAATATTGCTGCAACACTTGGAGCTACTTTTAATCAAAGATCAACAGATTATCTTGGATCAACAATTTCAATATTAGATATTCCTAATTATTATGAATTATCTAATAGTGCGGTACCTCCAGTAATAACTCAAAACAACACATTAAGAAGAACTTATGGGGTATTTGCATCTGCAACTGCATCTTATAAAAATCGTTTATTTTTAACTGCAACTGCAAGGAATGATTGGTCATCTACACTTCCTGTTGAGAATAATTCTTATTTTTACCCATCAGTTTCTGTAAGTGGAATCGTTTTAGATGATACTGAATCATTTCTAAAATTAAGAGGAGGGTTAGCACAAGTAGCAAATGATACAGATCCATACAATACTGAATCAACTTTGGTGAAAGCTAATGCTGGTGCTTATTTTGGTAATATCACTTTCCCTATAAATGGTGTAAATTCATTTGAATTGTCAAGTCAATTAGGTAACAATACACTATTACCTGAGATTACCACTGAATATGAAGTTGGATTAGAAGGTAGATTCTTTAATAATAGAATATCAATCGATGCTGCTTACTATGATAAACAAACCAAAGATTTATTAATTGATAGAGTATTACCAAGATCAACAGGTTATTCACAAGTAACAGGTAATTTTGCAGACGTATCTAATAAAGGTATAGAATTATTATTAAGTGGGTACCCAGTAAAAACAAATGATTTTAGTTGGGAAATGACTTATACTTTTACAAAAAACAAAAATGAAGTTACCGATTTAAAAGGAGCTGATAGACTTTCTATTCAAAGTGCCTATGGTACAACTCTTTATGCCGAAATTGGTAGACCACTGGGAGTATTTAGATTTGCAGGAGCTGAAACAACAGATTCAGGTCAAACTATTGTAAATCCATCTACAGGATTTCCAGTTTTAGGAACAGAAGAAAAAGAACTTGGAACGTCTCAGAGAGATTTTGTAATGGGATTACAAAATAGTTTTAAATATAAAAACTTTACTTTATCTTTTAGTATGGACTACAAGAAAGGTGGTGTAATGTATTCTTATACTAATAGACTTCTTAATTTTACAGGTAGTGCAATTTCTACTACATATAATGATCGTAATCCATTTATTATACCTAACTCAGTTATTGATAACAACGATGGTACTTATTCAGAAAACTCTACACCAGTAACTTTTGGAGGAGTAACAGATTATTTTGGTACAGGAAGTAACCCTGCATACGAAGCTAACCATACTATTGATAAAACCTTTGCTAGGCTAAGAGATCTTTCTTTATCATATAATTTTCCAAGCTCTGTAATAGACGCAATGGGAGTATCAAGGTTTTCTGTAACTTTCTATGGTAAAAACCTTGCTTTATGGACACCAAATGAAAACCCTTATGTAGATCCTGAAGTATCTACTTATGGTAGTGATTTATCTAGTGAATTCGGAGAGTTTGCTGGTAACCCAGCACAAAGAGCTTATGGTATGAGTTTTAAAGTATCTTTTTAAATAATTAAAAATAATAAAAATGAAAAAAATAATTTATTCTCTATTAAGTTTATTAATCTTATTTTCATCATGTGATGACCAGTTAGATATAAACAGAGACCCAGATTTACTTTCACCTGAAGGGGTTGAATTTGCTACACAATTACCTGCAGGTATTGCAGGAATAGCAGGTGCTCAAGGTGCTGAATTCGCAATAATTGGAGGAATGTGGTCACAGTTCTTTACACAGAGTAATGCTGCAAACCAATATAGAACAATTGATGCTTATCAAATTGGTTCTACCAATTTTAATGGCCCATGGGCAAATATGTTTGATGCATTAGGTGATATTAGAAATATTAAAAGAAATGCTTTAATTCAACAAAACTGGAACTATTTTTTAATAGCAACCGTTTTGGAAAGTTATGGCTCTCAAATCTTAGCGGATTGGTATGATCAAATACCATATGCTGAAGCAAATGATTTAACAAACTTTACACCAACATTTAATACTGGTGAGGAAGTATATGATTTAATGATTGCAGATTTAGATACCGCACTATCAAAAAACCTATCAACTTCTCAAGGGAGTACTCCTTCAAATGATGACTTTGTTTTTGGTGGTGATATGACTAAATGGGTTCAATTTGCAAATACATTAAAACTAAAAATACTTCTTAGACAAAGTAAAGCAAGAACTAGTGTTGCTTCTGGAGCTGCAAGTTTATCAAATTTTCTTGCAGAAGATGCATCAATGCATAATTTTGTAGACTTACCTAATAATAGTAATCCTCTTTATGAAAGTGATAGAAGACAATTAAATACTAGCACAAATCTAAGAGCTAGTGCAACTATGCATACATATCTTTCAGATAAGGGAGATTCTAGGTTAAATTCATTTTATGCCGCAGGTGCTCCGTTAGCACAAGGAGATTATTCTAGCACAGCTTCTCCTGTTGGTATATCTGTGGTAGAATTATCACCAACTACTCCTGTTTATTTTATTAGTAAGGAAGAAAGCTTATTTTTACAAGCAGAAGCCGATTTAAGATACAAATCAGGCGCAAATGCAAAAGCATTATATGATGCAGCTGTATTAGCAAATTTTAGTAAATGGGGCCTAGATGGATCGATTTATATAGCTTCTGGAGGAGCTTATGAATATCCATCAGCAGGAACACTTGAACAAAAAGTGGAAGCAATTATAACTCAAAAATGGATATCATCATTTCCTGGTAATGGATTTGAATCCTTTTTTGAACATAACAGAACAGGATATCCAACTGGATTTACATATTCTGTTAATGGTGCTACAGGTAATGTTTTTCCTCAGCGTTTAGAGTTTCCAAATTCTGAAGTTATTAACAATACTAATACACCAGAAATAATTAAGATTACAGAACCTGTTTGGTGGGCTAATTAATTAAAAAAAAATAAAACAATGAAAAAAATATCAATTTATATAACACTAATAGCAGTTGCACTAATAGCTAATGGCTGTGTTGAGAATGATTCTTATGACATCTCTGAAGTAACAAACTTTGCAGTTTTTACATTATCAGGAGATCAGGAAGTTTTATTGAAAAATGGAACAGAATACGTAGAACCTGGTGCTACAGCTTTAGAAGCAGGCCAACCAGTAGAAGTAACTACAACTATGTCAGCGGGACTATACAGAGGGTTACCTTTTAGTAAAGATGTTTCAGACATTTATACTGTTTCTTATTCAGCAGAAAATAAAGATGGTTTTTTAGCTTCTTCAGGAAGAACTATTATAATTGGTGATAAGGGAGACCTTGTAACTGATCTATCGGGTGTTTATGTTTCTTC
Organism: Polaribacter sp. Z014; assembly: GCF_023555435.1. Taxonomy (NCBI): domain Bacteria; kingdom Pseudomonadati; phylum Bacteroidota; class Flavobacteriia; order Flavobacteriales; family Flavobacteriaceae; genus Polaribacter; species Polaribacter sp. Z014. The sequence goes on along the minus strand of NZ_JALCZP010000006.1, from coordinate 114,579 downwards.
AGTTTCAAGAAACGGAACAACATCTGATCAATATCAGAATATGGAATATGTAATGATTTGGAAAAAATCAGATGGTATATATCAAATTTCAGATGGTATTGGAGCATGGTACGAATTAGGAAGAGTTCTTGGTACTGGTTATGGTGCCCCAGGAGCTACAATTAAAGTAAATGGGCCAAATGATTTTTCAATAGAAAATAAAGATTTTGATGTAAAAACATTTGGTGGAGATGCAGAAATGTTAGAATTTACAGTTGATGCTGCTGCTAAAACAATTGATTTCAAAACTGATTGGAGAGATGGAGCATATGTTTTTGAAGTACATTTAGAACAACTTCAATTTTAATTAAAAACAAAATATAAAATGAAAAATATTAAAATATTAAAAATAACACTTTTCTTAACATTGATACTAGGATTTACATCATGTGATGAAGGAGGTGATCCTGATCCAGGAGCTACATCTGTAGTTGAAATGGCAGGGGATTGGTTTGTACAAGTGAATGGAACAGGAGACTATTACCACCTTAGTACATATAACACAGCTAATGATGACGGAACAGAAATGTGGATTGAAGATTTTGGAACATTTTGGGAATTTAAAGCCAAAACACCAGTAAATACAAATGATTTATCATTTGGTGGATCTGATTTAGCTAGTGATTATGAAGGTTACAAAATAACTATAGATATCACTAATGCCAACATTAGTAAAGGAACAGCGGTTACCTCTGGAGGTAATACTTCTGATGGAATCTCTTTAGATATAACATTCTCTGATGATACTTCAGCAACGATATACAACCTTGTAGGTTATAAAAGAACAGGGTTCTCAGAAGATGAACATTAATCTAGTTTAAAACCTATTATCTAAACCACCTCTTAAAGAGGTGGTTTTTTTTTGTCTAATATTTTCAATAATTAACATACCTTTGCACTATGACAACAGAAACTACACCAACTACCAATATTTTTGGTATTAGAGCCATAATTGAAGCCATAGAAAGTGGTTCTTCAATTAATAAAATATACTTACAAAAAGGACTAAGAGGAGAATTGTTTTACGAACTGAATAAGTTAATTAAAACAAACAACCTTACTACAAGTATGGTTCCTGTAGAAAAATTAGACAGATTATCTAAAAACAGTAATCATCAAGGTGCTGTTGCTCAAATATCTCCTGTAGAGTTTTACGATTTAGAAGAATTGATTGAAAAAACAGTAGAAGAAGGAAAAACTCCTTTATTTTTATTATTAGATCAAGTATCTGATGTACGTAATTTTGGTGCCATTATTAGAACGGCAGAATGTTCTGGAGTTAATGGAATTGTTATTCAGAAAAACGGAAGTGCTCCCGTAAATGCCGAAACTATAAAAACCTCAGCAGGTGCCGCTTTTAAAATTCCTATTTGTAAAGTAGATCACATTAAAGATGCTATCTTTTTATTACAAGCATCAGAAATTAAAACAGTTGCTGCCACTGAAAAAACTGAAGATTCTATATATGATGTTGATTTTAAACAACCCATGGCAATTATTATGGGATCTGAACATAGAGGAGTAAATCCTTCCATCTTAAAAATGGTAGATTATAAAGCAAAATTACCTTTGCTAGGAGAAATAGCTTCTTTAAATGTATCTGTAGCTTGCGGTGTTTTCTTATATGAAACGGTTAGACAAAGAATAGCAGTTAGCAGTTAGCAGTTAGCAGTTAGCAGTTAGCAGTTAGCAAAAATAATAAAATCACTATGATACATTTTATCAAAGTGATTTTTTATTTTAATCTATAAATTATCCTCAATTCTTTCATCACCTAACTCCCCCTCTATTCTTGGCGGAGCAAAATTACCATGTTCATCAAACAAAGTATCAAATTCTGTTTCTGTAAATTGATGCTCTTCTTTTACAATTCCCTTATGTCTATAAAGAATTGCAAAAATAACACCTACTAGAAAACCAGATAGATGTCCTTCCCAAGAAATACCTTCTTTTATAGGAAACACATACCAAATCATGCTTCCGTAAAGAAATATAATTATTAAAGATAAGGCCACCAATCTATAGTGTCTTTTAATAATTCCACTAAAAAAAACAAAACTAAAAAGGAGGTATACAATTCCACTTGCTCCAATATGATACGATTCTCTAGCAATACACCAAGTTAGAAAACCTGTAAAAAAACCACCAAGAAGTAATACTTTATACGCTACATCTTTATAAAAATAAAAAAGACTACTTAAAAGTACAAATAAAGGAATAGAATTATTAAAAAGGTGACTAACATTGCTATGTATAAAATGTGTTAGGAAAACACCTCTAAACCCCACCAAAGTCCTTGGATAAACTCCGTATTTATTAAAATTTAAATCAAATTGAATTTCAATCCAATAAATAAACCAAATTGCTACAATGTATGCAACCGGAATTAAGAAAATTGATTTAGATATTTTTAATTGATCCTGTTCTTTCATCAAGCATAAAAATAACAAAAATAGAACCAATTTAGATTTTTACAATTTCTGTCAGAAATCTTTATTATTTTTACTGAATGAATGAACCTTTGGCAGAAAGAATTAGACCTAAAACTCTTGAAGACTATATCAGTCAGCAACATTTAGTAGGTAAAACGGGTATTTTAACCAACTTAATTAAAAAAGGAATTATTCCTTCGTTAATTTTATGGGGACCTCCTGGAATTGGTAAAACCACACTTGCCAATATTATTGCTACAGAATCTAAACGTCCATTTTATACTTTAAGTGCTATTAGTTCTGGTGTAAAAGATGTAAGAGAAATAATAGAAAAGGCTAAAAAAAGCGGTGGTTTATTCACTGTTAAAAATCCGATTCTTTTTATTGATGAAATTCATAGATTTAGTAAATCTCAACAAGACTCTCTTTTAGGAGCTGTAGAAAAAGGTTGGGTAACATTAATTGGTGCTACTACAGAAAACCCTAGTTTCGAGGTGATTCCCGCCCTACTCTCTCGTTGTCAGGTTTATATTCTAAATTCTTTTGATAAAACAGATCTTGTTGCTCTTTTACATAGAGCTATGGAAAAAGATGCCCTTTTATCAACCAAAAAAATAATTTTAAAGGAAACGGATGCATTGTTACAGGTTTCTGGAGGAGATGCCAGAAAGCTTTTAAATATTTTCGAATTATTAGTTTCTGCTGATGATGAAATTGAAATAACTAATGATTTAGTGTTAGCAAAAATCCAGAAAAATACCGTTAGGTACGATAAAACGGGTGAGCAACATTATGATATTATTTCTGCTTTTATAAAATCTATACGAGGTAGCGACCCAAATGCCGCTGTTTATTGGTTGGCTAGAATGATTGAAGGTGGTGAAGATGTAAAATTTATTGCTAGAAGGCTATTAATTTTAGCTTCGGAAGATATTGGTAATGCCAACCCAACTGCATTAATTTTAGCAAATAATACTTTTCAAGCAGTTTCTGTTATTGGTCATCCAGAATCTAGAATTATATTAAGTCAATGTGCCATTTATTTAGCAAATTCCGCTAAAAGTAATGCTTCTTATATGGCCATTAATGAAGCGCAAAGTTTGGTTCAAAAAACAGGAGATTTATCTATTCCACTTCATTTAAGAAATGCTCCTACAAAATTAATGAAAGATTTAGATTATGGTAAAGAATATAAATATTCGCACAACTACCCAAATAACTTTATAGAACAACAATTTTTACCCGATGAAATAGCCGGAACAAAATTATATGAACCAGGCAACAACGCAAGAGAAAATCAATTTAGAGAAACCTTAAAGAATAGATGGAAAGACAGTTATAAATATTAAATAATAATAGATTTATTATTTGCAAAAAAAAAGATGTCATCAGAAATTATTTCCAGATGACATCTTTTTTTACTATAAAATGAGGTTTTAAAAAACCAAATTTTATTAAATTTAAATTTGTTATGGACTATTAAAACTTAATAACGTAATGTTTTATTACTAATTCTTCATTTTCATAATATTCCGCTACCCAGTTATTACCGTTTTTGTAGATAATTCCATTTTTATCTTTTATCACAAAAACATCTTTTACATTTGTTTTTAAAATCTGAAAAACAACTGCAGGAGTAGTATCTACTAACTGAAAACCATTCTTTTTAGCTTGACTATACAAAACCTCTAAACTACCTTTTGGAACAGCAATTTCTTTAGAAACCATTTTTTGAACAGCCAATACTTCTTCCACCACTAAACCTGCATCTTTAATAGATTCTTCTTGTAATGGAGTATAATTATACTCTAAATCTACCATAGAATCATAAGCATCTCTAATAGCTTCTTGATAGGATTTTTTATAATCTTTCTCTTTACTTTTACCTAGTTCAGAACTATATAAAACGTTTCCATTACAATCTTGCATTTCTATTTTACTTTTAACTGTAAACATGCTAGAATCATCAATAACAATTGCAGTTAATGCTTTGCATCTATTTAGCATTAAATCTTGAGGTAATTTTTCATTACTTAAAAAAACATCAAACCCTTTTTTCTTTAAAAGAAACTTTGTTAAAGAACTTGTTTGATATTGATCTGGAGTCTTTAAAAAATCGAAACGTTCTGGTACAATTACATATTTGTAATTATTTATTTTTTCTTGTTGACTAAATGCTGATATTGTTATTAAAAACAAAAAACTACATATTATTTTTTTAATCATTTTAATTGAATATTAAATTAATTTCTCATTGAAGAGATCTATTATTTGCTGATGCAATATCGCTAAATTGTATGATATTTTAGGTTATTCTGTATAAATTAACTTTTCTTTATATTAAATAGAAAACGTTATTTAAGCTAAAGATATTGTTTAATTTCTAAAAGTGTTTTTACAGAAATTAACTCATTGTTATTAAATGAATTATTCTCAAAATTGCAATAAATAGCTTGCATCCCTACATTTATAGCTCCTTCTATATCTGCCTCTAAATTATCGCCAATCATAACTGAATTGCTTTTATCTGCATTTGCAAGTTCTAAAGCATAGTTAAACACTTTTGCATTTGGTTTTTTAACCCCTACAGATTCTGAAGTAATAATTTTATCAAAATAATGATATATATTAGAACTCATCATTTTCTTATGCTGTACTTCGTCAAAACCATTGGTAATAATATGTAATGTATACTTTCTTTTTAAATAATCTAAAATCTCAAATGTTCCATCAAAAAGATGATTAAAATGAGGTAGAAATTCTAAATAATTTATAGCAATTTCATCTATTAAATCATCTGAAATTGTATAATTTAAAGCATCAAAACTTTTTTTTAATCTGCCATATCTTAACTCTTCTTTAGTTACTTTTTCTTCTCTATATAATTTCCAATATTTAAAATTTAGAGGTTTATAAACAGTTAAAAAAGAATCGATACTTACCAAAATACTATGTTTGGTAAAAACTTTCTGAAAAGCTAAATCTGAGTTTTTTTCGAAATCCCATAAAGTGTGATCTAAATCGAAAAAGACGTGTTGTATATTTTTCATTTACATTATATTTGAACAAAGAAACTATTTGAAAGCTAAAATACACAAAAACCCATTATCTTTTTTTTATAAAAACATTCTTATAATGTTTAGAGGAACTATAATTGCACAAATTATAGCGGTTATTGGAACAGTTTTTCTAGCAAAAATGTATGGAGAAGAAGCCTATGGATTTTTTGGCGTTTTTATAAGTATTGTTGGTATTGTATCTATAATTACAACATTACAATTAGATAAATGTATTATTATTGCTAAAGATAAAAACGAAAGTATAAATTGGTATAATTTTTTATTGATTTTAATTCCATTTTTATCAATAGTTATCATACTTATTCTACTTCTTACATCAAATTACTTTTTTGAAGAAAAACTTTCTATACATATTATTTTTATATCTATAGTTGGTGCCTTATTGTTTGCATATAACCTCGTTAACGAAAGTTTTTTCACCTTTAAAAAAGAATTTTCGACCATTTCTAATGCCAGGGTTTTTTTTACAATTAGCAATGTAGCCTTACAAATGTTACTTTATAGTTTTTATAATCTATTAGGTTTAATCATTGGTTTTTTAATTTCTCAACTGCTTTTATTAGTTTATTATTTATTCAGAAATAAAAGTGAGTTTTCTATACCAAATTTTAGAAAAATAAGAAAAGGCATCAATTCTAATGCCTCCATTGTAAAATATTTGCTACCTTCTAACACTATTAATGGTTTAGCAACTAATTTAATGCCTATCTTAATCCTTAGTTTCTTCGGAGCAAAAGAAGCAGGAGTTTACTTTTTTAGCATCAAAATTTTAGGAACTCCCTTATCTCTAATTTCTACTTCTATTTCTCAAGTTTTCTTTCAAAAATCTTCTGAACTTTTTAAAGAAAATAAAAATGAATTGTATAAACTTACTAAAAGAATTGTACGTACAAATCTTATTATAATGTTTGGGTTTCTTGTTCTAATAAATACAATTGGACTATACATTTTAGAACTGTATTTAGGTGAGAAATGGCTTAACTTAAAAACTTATACTTTAATTCTATCTATACTTATCTTTGCAAGAGCTTCTTTTAACCCCATAAGTAGTTTAATTGTGGTTTTAAATAAAAATTTAGAAAGTTTAATTTTTAATAGTTATTTGTTTGTAATTAATATAATTGCAATTTATGTTGGATATTTTTATTTAGATATTACCATAACAATTATAATTCTTGCTATTTTTGGTGGAATAGGTTATTTAGTATTACTCGCCTATTTTTTAAATCATTTAAAACAGCTTGTAAAAAATAATGTTTAAAAAACTAGATTTCTTCTTTTTTGGATGGATTATAAATTTTTTATATCCAGAATATTACAGACCTAAATATGGTTACCAACGTTATTATATTTTATTTTTTCATTACTTAATACCTCAGAAACTATTTAGATTAAATCCAAAAGTAAAATGGCCTGTTCATTTTACTTCAAAAGTACATTCTCCAGAAAAAATATCAAAAGGAATTCTTTGTGATCCAGGTGATAATATTCACAACTACATTCAAGCGAGTAACGGAATTATTTTTGGTAGTAATATAGAACTAGCTCCAGGTGTTTCTATTATTTCCTCTAATCATGATGGTGATAATTTAACAAATCATATAAAGGGGAATCCAATTATTATTGGTGATAATGTTTGGATTGGTGCAAATACTACCATTTTACCAGAAGTAAAAATTGGTAATAATGTAATTATTGGAGCAAACTCTGTAGTTGTAAAAGACATCCCTTCTAATTCTATTGCTGTTGGGAATCCTTGTAAAGTAATTAAAGAAAAAAAGAGCTATTCAGAAGATTTTTCTAAATTAATTTTCAATAAAAAAATACCCAAACAATTTGAAAGGTTCATCAATATTACTTCTTAAAAAGTTTTAATAAAAAAGGTAGGTTATTGTATTTTATCTGTGGATATTTTAAAGTAGAAGCTCCAAAACTTAAAAAATATTTTGCAATAGTCTGTAGTGATGATCCTCCAAAGTTAAAAACACTAAAATTCTTTTCAAACTTATAAATTGCACGGTCAATTAAAAAAGTATTCGCACCATTTTTTCGGTTTTTAAAATCTGTAGATGACACCAAAATTGTAACCTTTTTTTTATATTTCAGAAAAAAACCTGATGCCACCAAATTATCATCTTTATCATAAATAGAAAGAATTTCTCCTACCTTTTTTTCTAAACAAATAGTAATTAGTTTTTTAAGAACATCATAATCTCTCTCAACAATATATGGAGTTCTTTTACCTACATTATTTTTAAAAAGTTCAATTAACTCTTCAGAATTATCATTCCATTTCTCTATTAAATCTAACTTTTTTGCTTTGGCTACATCTTTTCTTCTATCTTTTCTATAGTTATTAAAAAGAGCTGCATAATCATTTTCCATTAATAAAATCTGCAATTCACTCTCTCTTTCATAAGCCTTAAACATAGAAAAAGAATTGTAGGTATTTGTTCTAGTTTCTGCAAATTTAAAATCATTAAACAATTCAATTAAAAATTCATTTTCATCTACAACCTCTATAGAATAAACACCTAATTGAATTAACCAAAAAGGGGGATACACATATTTAATAAATAGCTTTTTTTTCCAAGGAATTGGCATTACCGCTTTATAATCATCTAAAACCAAAACATCCCAATTATCTGCAACAATATCTAAATACCAAGAATATCCGTAAATATTGGACTGCAAAGAATTATCAATACAAGCATCATATTTTACTACTTCTAAATCTTTCCTTTTAACATATCGAATCATTACGAAACTGCTATTTTAACCATAGATTCATACAATCTTTTCCAACCTTTCCAACGTAAATAATCACTTAAACTTTCATTATGAAATAAAGTAATAAAACAGCCATTAACCGCTTTTACTTCGTTTTTTATATCTCTAATTCTACCTAAAGATTGTTTAGGAGTTAGTTTCATATAATCATTTAAAGTAGTATCCATTAAGGCAAAAGGAAATACTTTTAAAGGTGTTTGAATTTCGAAATCTAAATCGTAAAAATAAAAAGGAGTACATGTACTTGCCCTAAAACCAACATTGCTTGCATACCCCATAGAATAATCTTCTTCTACTTCTAAATCTATTAAATTTTGATAGGTGTCTGGTAAACTAAAGCGTAAATAATGTTGTCTAGATCTTTGAATTGGTGAATTAATAATTTCTTCTAATCTGTGTTTTTCTTTTTTTAATAAAGGAGCATTGTTCATCGTAAAATAAGAAGGATGCAAACCAACTTTGGCATAATCTACCATTTCTTTAATTAGTAATCTATACTTTCTTTTAGATGCAGAGACATTGGTATCGAAAGTAGTATAATCTCCAATTAAAAAGAAAAAAATAGTTTTAACATCTTGTTCTCTTCTAACTTTTAAAATTCTATGAAAAGTATCAAAAGGATCATTTTTAATATTAAAAGTCACAGCAAAGCGATTCCAAACATTAAGTATTCTTAAATGAACTAAATCATTTAAAAAACCACCTACGCTTCTTACTAAACTCTTATATTTATAAGCGTAAGCATTATCTATATCTATCGTAGAAATAAATTTGTATTCACGTTTTTTATATTCATAATCTGGAAACTTTTCTTTTAAAGCATCTAATAATTTATACGCCCAAATATCTACTACTGGCTTTTCTAAAAAACGATGCTTATACGCTAAACTTTGGTCTGCAGTATAACGTCCATGAATATCCTTTACATGTGGTAAATACTCCTCATATCTAGTAATTAGATAGAAACTTGCCGCAAAAACATCAAAAGGAATAGAAGATTTTGGCCCGGTTTTAAAGAAACAAGGAACTTCATCCCATTTTTGAATAGAAATCTCCATATCATTAACACCTTGTTCAAATAATAAACTGTTACTTTTTACAAAAAACTCATTCCCTAATGGTGTTTTTGTATAGGTCATTTTAGGCCCATTAAAAGCCACAAATTCTTCAACTTTAGAAGTAAAATCTACAGGAATTAATAAAGTTCTTGTAAGAATGTGCTTAAAGATATAACGAACTCTCGGTGTAATTTTATGTGTGTAAACTAGTATCATGTTTTATTTAGTTGGCAGTTTTCAGTCCTCAGTATTCAGTGATGTACTGACTGAAAACTGTCTACTGAAGACTATAAGTACCCTTCATCTGCAAAGCTAAAATACGCTTTTTCAGTAATTATTAAATGATCTAAGAGTTTTATATCTAAAGTGTTTCCTGCTTCTTTAATTTTTTGAGTAAGTTGTTTATCGGCATTACTAGGTTGCAATTTCCCTGAAGGGTGGTTATGACATACAATCATTGCTACAGATGCCAATTCTAAGGCTCTTTTAAACAACAATCTAACATCTACCACAGTAGCTGTTAAACCTCCTTTGCTTATCTGACTTTTAGCTAAAACTTTGTTCGAATTATTTAAAAACAACACCCAAAATTCTTCGTGCTCTAAATCCCCTATAACAGGTTGCATTACATTAAAACCATCTTTACTACTGGTAATCTTAGGTTTTTCTAAGGCAATTTCTAACTGCCGTCTTTTTCCTATTTCTAAAGCCGTAATAATAGCAATTGCCTTTGCTTCTCCTATGCCTTTAAATGTTGTTAATTTTTCTACGGATAATTTTGCAAGCTCGTTTATGTTGCCATCTACAGCTTGTAAAATTCTTTTAGAAAGAGCTACTGCGCTTTCTTGTCTATTACCAGAACCAATAAGGATTGCTATTAATTCTGCATCAGAAAGTGCTGCCTTTCCTTTTGCCAACAGTTTTTCTCTTGGTCTATCATCTAAAGCCCAAGATTTAATAGTTAACTTTTCCATTTTCTTTTTTTATAAAAATACAAAATTGAAAGTTAACTATTTTGATAAGTTCTAAAATTAGAAGCTAAATAACACTAACTAAAGCTAGTAAAAAATCATTATAATTGATTTAAAAAATTTCTATATTGCTGATTGTTTGGATACAAATCAATTAATGTTTGTACAATATTTTTCGCTTTTTCATTTTGATCAGACTTAGAATATAAATAAGCCAACGCATACAATAAACCTTCATTTGTACCTTCTACCTTAAGACCAGAAACCAAGGCTTTTTCTCCATTTTTATAATCTTTCTTTTTATCATATAATAAACCCAGATTATAATAAACACGAATATTATCTGGCATTATTTTCGATGCCTTCTTAAGCTGAACAATTGCTTCATCTACTCTATTTAATTCTGCATACATTAAAGCTAAAGAATAATAAACAGGCCCATATTTTGGTTCTTGTTCAATAACAATCTTAAAAGCATCTTCTGCCTTCTTATACTCTTTATTATTGTAATATAATGTAGCTAAACTTATTCTGATTTGATTATTGATATTATCAATTGACAAGGCACTTTCAAAACTTTCTATAGCTTTTGCCATATTACCTTGTTTCAAATAATAATCTCCTCTTTTCATTCTTGATCCTACAAAATCTGCATTTGTTTTTAAATTTAAGTAGAACTCTTTCTTTACTTTAGCATAACTCTCTTTGTAAACTTCAGGAATATCTGCTTCTTTTACGCCTCCTAATCCATAAAAAGCTTTAATTCTAATACTTCTTTTTGGATCTTCTAAAAGTGGTAAAAAATATGCCGTATAGTCTGTGCTATTTACACTACTTAAAACATCTACACTAGCACCTCTTACTAAGGCAGAATCATCATTTAAAAGAGAAATATAATCTTGCACAAAATTTTGCGCATTATAATTAGACAATACTTTTGTGGCAGAAGCTCTTACTAATTCTGGTTGATGTTTGTCATGCATCAATTCAATTAACCCCACATGTCCGTTAGGTTGCATGGTAATTCCTGGTGCTAATTTATCTGAAAAATGAATAGAATCTACTTCTCCAAATAGTTTTTTAAAGCTTTTGGCCGCCCAAACATCGTCTTTATCTTTATGACAACCTGCACATGCATTTGGCGTTCCGTATTTAACACTTAAATCTGGTCTAGGTATTCTAAAACTATGGTCTCTTCTAAAATCATTTCCCATATAAAATCTACCAGGCATGTGGCAATTTATACATTTTGCACCATCTGTATTTGGTTGATGAAAATGATGTTCTGGTGTATCAAATGTTTCTGGTGCATGACATTGGGCACACAATTTATTTCCATCAAACTTTAGTTTTAACGTGTGTGCATCGTGGCAATTCGTACAAGTAACATCATTATTATACATCTTGCTCTGTAAAAAAGAACCATACACATAATCTTCATCTAAAATTTGGCCGTCTGCTTGATACAAAGGGGCTTCTAATAATTGTGGATAATAATGATCTAAAAGTGTCCCTTCAAAATTAAAAAACTCAGAAAACTGCTCTCTTCTCATGTGGCAACGAGCACATTCATCTACCAATTCTCTTGGTGCAGTATCTGTAGTCATTTGAAAAGTTCCGCTTGCAACATATTTTTCACCAAATTCAGCTACATCGGCAACATGTTGTTTTCCTGGCCCGTGACAAGCTTCACAGTTTACATTAATAATTGCAAACTTAGTATCATAACTATGCGTTTTCTCTTCGTAATTTTTACGAACATTTGTAGAGTGACAGTCGGCACACATATTATTCCAATTTAAACCGCCTCTAGACCAATGCAACCATTCTGAGTGCACAACCTTAAAATCTGGATATAAATCAAACCATTTATTTTTAACAGAATCCCATGCAGTTCTTAAACATTGATAATGTCCATTAGGAAATTGCACAATGAATTGTTGCAAAGGTGTAACACCAAAAGTATAAACAATTTTATAATCATGATTTTCACCATCTGGTCCTTCTGTATTTACATAAAAATCCGTATCCTTTTTGTAGAAGTGAGAAGTAACTCCTTGACTTACGAATTTTTTATTATTAAAATCACCTAAAACAGAAACACTATCTGCAATTTGCATGGCTTTATCATGATCTGATCCTTTCCATTTTTTAAACTGATCTTGATGACATTCTTTACATTTTTGATCTCCTAAAAAATGATCATCAGGAATCATTTTACCCGAAAGAAAAACACCATCATCTTTAGTAACTTCCTTGTATTCAACTTTTTTATCACAAGAAGAAAAAGAAATAATACAGAAAAATATGATTGAATAAAAACTTGCTTTTAAAAGGACTGATGAGCGTAAATGATTTAATTTCACAAAATGTGTTTTATATTTTTGAGTGGTAAATCTAAAGTTTCTATTTTATAGAAAAAAAGATATTTATCAGTTTTTTATAGAAAAAAATGAATTGTAATTCATTTTCAACTTTCATTAAAACTGAAAACTTTATTTTATTTCTCTTTTCCATGAAAACTCTTTCTATATTTGCCCATTATCCCTATATTTAATTTATGAAAATTATCATAGCAGGAGCTGGAGACGTTGGTTTTCACTTAGCTAAACTTCTTTCTTACGAATCTCAAGACACCTATATCATAGATTTTGATGGTGAAAAACTAGAATATCTTAACAGTCATTTAGACGTTATTACTAAAAAAGGAGATGCTACATCCATAAAATTATTAAAAGAAATTGGTATTGATTCTGCTGATTTATTAATTGCCGTTACCGATAGCCAGAATACCAATTTTACAATTTCTGTGATTGGTAAATCTTTAGGGGTTAAAAAAACAATTGCAAGAATAGACAATCCAGAATTTCTAAATAATTGTGAAGTAGACTTTACCCAATTTGGTTTAGACTTTATGATTTCTCCGCAAGAATTAGCCGCAAACGAAATTAAAATGTTGTTAAATCAATCTTCTTTTAATGACACTGTAGCCTTTGAAAGTGGTATTTTTAATGTGTTAGGAACGCCATTAACCTATAAATCTCCCATTGTAAATTTAACAGTTAAAGAGGCCAAACAAAAATTTTCTGATGTAGATTTTATAACCATTGCCATTAAAAGACAAGGAGAATCTCAAACCATTATTCCTAGAGGAGATGTTGTTTATGAAATAGGCGACCAAGTCTATTTTTGTGTCCCTAATTACAGTATGAAAGATCTATATCCTATTACAGGTAAAAAGCGACTTCATATTAAAAATGTAATGATTCTTGGAGGTGGTAGTATTGGAGAAAAAACAGCAAGAAAGCTTTGTAAAGATAACTTTAGAGTAAAACTAATTGAAAAGAAAAAAGATAAAGCGGAGTTCCTAGCAGAGCAACTAAGCGATACTTTAGTTATTCATGGAGATGGAAGAGATTTAGAACTATTAGAAGAAGAAAACATTAGAGAAACAGATGCTTTTATTGCAGTTACAGGAAACTCTGAAACCAATATTATGTCTTGTTTAGTTGCAAAATCTAAAGGAGTTAAAAAAACGGTGGCTTTAGTTGAAAATATGGATTATATTGATATTTCTCAAACCATTGGAATTCAATCTTTAATTAACAAAAAATTACTTGCAGCAAGTAACATTTTTAGACATATTAGAAAAGGTGAAATTTTAGATCTAGCCAATTTACATAATGTAGATGCCGAAGTTTTTGAATTTGAGGTTCAAGAAGGTGCCAAAGTTTCTGAATTTCCTATTAAAAATTTACGTGTTCCAAGAGCGGCTGTTTTTGGTGGTGTTATTAGAGATAAAAAAGCAATTTTACCTGATGGAAATATGCAGATTAAGACTGGTGATAAAGTAATTGTATTCTGTTTGCCAGAGGCTATAACTGCTGTAGAGCGTTTATTCAAATAATTATGACCAGTAGTTTAAACACCAAAATAATATTTCGTTTCTTAGGTATTACGGCAGTATTAAACGGAATTTTTATGTTTATCGCGTATCCGTTTAGCGTGTTTCATAATGAAGACGCTAAATGGGGTATTTTAAATGCAGGAATTGTAACGATAATTATTGGGCTTTTACTTTATTTTTTAAATAAACCTAAAAGTACCAATATTAAAAAAAAAGAAGGATACCTCATAGTATCCTTAGGGTGGTTAATACTCTCCCTTACAGGCATGTTACCTTATTTACTTTCTGGAACCATACCAAGTGTTGCAGATGCTTTTTTTGAAACCATTTCTGGGTATTCTACCACAGGTTCTTCTATATTAACAGACATAGAGTCCATGCCAAAAGGAATTTTATTTTGGCGAAGTGCTACGCATTGGATTGGAGGAATGGGAATAATCGTTCTTACTGTTGCAATTTTACCTCTTTTAGGTATTGGAGGAATGCAACTTTTTATGGCTGAAGCTCCAGGCCCTTCTGCAGATAAATTACACCCAAGAATTACAGATACGGCAAAACGACTGTATTTAATTTATATAGCACTAACGTTTGCTCAATTTTTTTTATTAAAAGTTGCGGGTATGACTTGGTTTGACGCTATTAATCATGCCATGGCAACAATGAGTACAGGTGGTTTTTCTACAAAAAATACTAGTGTAGCTTTCTATAACAACCTTCCTTTAGTACAATACATTATTATATTTTTTATGTTTGTAGCAGGAACAAACTTTGTACTGACTTATTTTGCCTTAAAAGGAAAAGTTCGTAGAGTATTTGAAAGCGAAGAATTTAAATATTACTTTTTTGGAATCATAGGTGTTTCGATGTTAATAGCTATTATCATCATCTTTTTTCAAGACCCAAATTTACAAACAACCATAGTACATCCAATGGTCTATGGAAAAGTAGAAAGCGCTATCAGACATTCTCTATTTATGGTGATCTCTGTAGTAACAACAACAGGCTTTGTAAGTGCAGATTTTACTATGTGGAACTTCTTTGCCACAGGTATTTTCTTTGCTTTATTTTTTACAGGTGGTTCTGCAGGATCTACAAGTGGTGGTATAAAAATAGTAAGACATATTGTTATGCTTAAAAGTAGTTTTCTAGAATTTAAGAAAGCCTTACACCCAAACGCCATTATACCTGTAAGATTAGACGGAAAATCAGTACCACCTACTATTGTATTTAATATATTATCTTTTTTTATTATTTACATGCTTATTTTTGTTTTGGCCTCTGTAATACTTACTTTATTTGGGTTAGACTTTATGTCTGCACTAGGTGCAGCCGCTTCTTCTTTAGGAAACATTGGCCCTGCTATTGAAAGTGTGAGTCCGGTAAATAGTTATGCGCATTTATCTGATGCCGCCAAATGGTTTTGTTCCTTTTTAATGCTTATTGGTCGTTTAGAACTTTTTACTGTACTAATTTTATTTACCCCTTTCTTTTGGCGTAAAAATTAAGTTTAAGGTATACTTTTATTAAAAAAAATATTTGATAACCATAATTATTTTTAAATAACAAACGCCTCAATTTTGAGGCATTTTTGTTTTGTATAAGTAATAAAATAACTACTTTTATTCTTTATGAAAAAACAATCAAATTTCTTATACAAGACAGCAGAAGATAAAACTATTGTTTGGTTTGAAAACAATAATGAATATCTAATTTTAGAAAATAAAACAGCCGATATTTTAAAAAGGTTAAATGAAGGCATATCTGTTAATGACATAGCACAAGGTTTATCTAAAAAACTAGGAGTGCCCGCAGATAGTACTATCGATTTTATTATCGATTTAGAAGAAAAATTCTACGAAACTAAAAATGATATTGAGTCGGAAATACTCCAAGATTACAAAGACCTTAAAACGCCTACTTCATTTGAATTTATAAAGTATTACAAAGTTAACAACGTTGTTTTTAAAGTTTCTTATTTAAGCGAAAAAGAGCTTTCTCTAGTGCATCCAAAGTTTGCTCATCTAGTGATTAATGATACCACCAAATTTGACTATGAATTTGATGTTTTTATAAACAATAAATTCATCTTTCTTATAGTTGATAAAAACCTAATAGGAGCTTGGAGTCATAATGATATTCATTATTTTCAAGGAAAGTTTTCTATGCAATTTATTCAGAAAATTCATCAGAAAGAAGAAGATAAATGGATGGGGGTTTTTCACGCATCCGCTGTAAGCGATGAAAAGAAATCAATCTTATTTCTAGGTGATTCAGGCAACGGAAAAAGTACCTCATTAGCACTATTACAAGCACACGGTTTTACGTGTTTAGCAGACGATTTTGTACCTATAGATATCGAAAAAAGAGAAGTGTACAGTTTTCCTGCATCCATATCCATCAAACAAAACAGTTTAGAAACGTTGCTTCCTATTTATCCTGAATTAGAAACATCCGCAGAATATAACTTTACCCGATTAAACAAGGTTGTACGATATTTAAAACCCAACAATACTAATTACTTTAATCATTTACCATGTAATGATTTGGTCTTTATTAAATATGAAAAAGATGCTGATTTAACTTGTGAGAAAATTTCTAAATTAACTGCTTTTCAGCAATTAATTCCAGACTCTTGGATCTCTCCAAAAAAAGAAAATGCACAAATATTTTTAGATTGGTTTAGTACTTTAAACTGTTACCAACTAACCTACTCTAATAATGAAGAAATGATAAAAGCGGTTTCGAAAATATTTAAAAATGAATTATAAAGAAACACTCTTTTTTGTAGCTAAATGTTTAACAATTTCTTCGGAAGAAAAAAACAAACAAGAGATTGAAATACAATTAAAAACTACAGAAATAGATTGGGATTCCGTTGTAAAAGTAAGTACTGGTCATTTTGTATTCCCTGCTTTGTATTGCAATCTTAAAAGAGCCAATTTCTTGCATTATTTACCAGAAGAATTAGTGAATTATATGATTCATATTACTAATTTAAATAGAGAGAGAAATGAGCAAATTATTGAGCAGGCTAAAGAAATAAATACTCTTTTATTAGCAAATAATATTACTCCTATTTTCTTAAAAGGAACAGGAAACTTACTTGAAGGATTATACGAAGATATTGCCGAAAGAATGGTGGGCGATATTGATTTTATTTTCTCTAATACCGATTTTAAAAAAGCTATTCAGCTTTTAAAAGACCAAAAGTATTCCGCTAAAAATGAGGTTTACATGAACTTTCATTGGCATTATCCTAAAATGGTAAAAGAGAACCGTATTGCTGCTGTAGAAGTGCATAACAAAGTTTTAAAAAAGCCATACACTCAGTATTTAGATTACCAAACTTTAAAAAAAGATTCTTTTAGTGTAAATAAAATTACAGTTGCTTCTTTTCAAAATCAATCTTTAATTACCGTTTTACAAAAACAGATTAATGATAATCTATATTTTTCTAAAACAATTACTTTAAGAAATGTCTATGACAGCTACTTATTAGCTAACAAAACAACCTCTAGAAAGAGAGTTTTAAATAATAAAAAGTTAGAGAAATATCTTAATAATTATGCAATTGTTGCATCAGAAATTTTAAATCAACCAAAGAGTTTAACTTTTATCAAAAATGAAGAAGCTTGTAAATATTTAGAATCTTACCTTTTAATTTTAGAAAACTCCCAAGCGGAAATCAAAAAAATTAATCGAATTAATTCTTATATAAAATTAAAAGATAAGCTAAAAATTCTACAATATTCTTTTACTGATAAAGAGTATCGATCATATACATTTAGGCGTTTTAAAAGTGTTCCATTTTATTTAAAACATTTTGGTTTCATAAAAACTAAACCAACCCCTTAACCTCTTCAAAATCTAAACCTCCATAATTACCCGAACTCATTAAAACTACTGCTGATTTTTCTAAATTCTGACTAAATAAGAATGCTTTAAATTCATCTGGATTCGTATAAATAACCAAATCATCTCTTTCAAAAGCATTTGCAATTTGTTCCGCAGTAACTGCTGATAATTGTTTAATTTTTACGGCATGCGGAGAATAAAACACTACCGCTTTGTCAGCTGCATCTAAGGCTCCTTTATATTCTGCTAAAAACTCAGCATTTAAACTAGAATATGTGTGTAACTCTAAACAAGCCAAAACAGTTCTCTCAGAATACTGTTCTTTTACGGCTTTTGTAGTTGCCTCTACTTTACTTGGTGAGTGTGCAAAGTCTTTAAAAATTACTGTTGATGGAGTTTCTACAATTTTCTCTAATCTTTTACTTGCTCCTGCAAAACTAGCAATAGCCTCATAAAAATCATCTTCATCAATTCCCATGTGTTGGCAAATCCACTTTGCTCCTGCTAAATTCTGAAGATTGTGTTTTCCAAAAACCTCTAATGGTAAGTTTCCTTCTGATGTTTCTAAATAGGTAATTCCGTTTTCAATAAAATGTTTAGGTGTCGTATAAGGATACTTCTTAATATGATTTTCTGATGATTCTACAACCTCTTTTACAATTGCATCTTCTTCATTATAAACCATACTTCCTCCGTTTACCATAGAATCTGTAAAGATTTTAAACTGCTCTACATACCCTTCAAATGTTGGAAAAACATTAATATGATCCCAAGCAATCCCGCTTAATAACGCAATATTTGGTTTGTATAAATGAAACTTTGGTCTCATATCTATTGGCGAACTCAAGTACTCATCACCTTCTAAAACAATAAAATCGTTTTCTTCAGTTAAATGTACCATGGTTTCAAAACCTTCTAGTTGTGCACCAACCATGTAATCTACTTCTTTTTCATGATAATTTAATACATGTAGAATCATAGAAGTAATGGTTGTTTTTCCATGAGAACCTCCAATAACAACTCGCGTTTTATCTTTAGATTGTTCGTATAAAAACTCAGGATACGAATAAATTTTCAATCCTAATTCTTGTGCTTTTAATAATTCTGGGTTGTCTTTTTTAGCATGCATTCCCAAAATAATTGCATCTAGGTTAGACCCTATTTTTTCTGGAAACCAGCCAAATTCTTCTGGTAACAAACCATATTTTTCTAATCGAGATTTAGAAGGATTGTGAATTGTATCATCAGAACCAGAAACTTGGTATCCTTTTTGGTGTAAAGCAATTGCTAAGTTGTGCATGGCGCTTCCGCCAATAGCAATAAAGTGAATTTTCATCGAACAAAATTTAGAAAAGTAAAAATACAAAAGCTTTACACAATATAAAGTATCTTTATAACTAAACTCAATTAAAAATAGTTTTACGCACTAAAACACCCTGTTAACTAATTTTAGGTTGTTTTTAAAATCGATTTAAACGTGCTTTACAGCATTAAATCTTATGATAATGAAAAAAATTACATCAACATTAATAATGATTCTAGCATTCGCTTCTATTTCTAACGCCCAAAACTCTTTTGAGAACCTTTGGTTACAAGTAGAAGGTTTCGAAATAGACAATTTACCACAGTCTGCTTTAAAAATTGTAGACAAAATTTACACAGAGGCAGAGAAAGAACATAATTCTCCTCAGCTAATTAAATCACTTTTTTATAAAAGTAAATTTTCATTAACGCTAAAAGAAGATGCTCAATTAAAAGTAATAGAAAATTTCAAAAAGCATATTGCTACTAGTACATTTCCAACAAAAAACGTGTTAGAAAACATACTAGGTAATTTATATTGGCAATATTTTAATGTAAATCGATACAAGTTTTACAACCGAACAAAAACCGCAAATAAAGTAGATAATAACGATTTTAGAACTTGGGGTTTAGAAACGCTTTTTAAAGAAATACATTGTCATTTTGAGAGTTCTTTAGAGAATGCAGAAGAACTGCAGAAAACAGGTGTTTATGATTATTCAGATATTTTACAAATCTCTAAAGAGTCTAAAACATACAGACCTACTTTATATGATTTTCTTGCAAACAATGCTTTAGAATTCTATAAATCTTCAGAAACCTCTATTACAAGACCGTCTTATAAATTCAGTATTGATAACCCTGATTTTTTAGGGAATTATAACACTTTTTCTAAACTAAATATTACTTCAAAAGACACTTTATCTTTAGAATTTAATGCCCTAAAAATTTATCAAGAACTAATACTGTTTCATTTAAAAAACAACAATTTAGACGCGTTGGTAGATATTGATATTCATAGATTAAACTTTGTAAATAATCATGCTACTTTTAATGATAAAGAAGCAATTTTAGTATCAACCTTAAAAGCATCAAAAGAAAAAACTAAAACAAATGAAGCTAGTGGTTTATATGCTTTTGAAATTGCTAAAACATACAATAACAAAGCCAATTCTTATCTTGCTAACACAGCCGAAAAAGACAGGTATAAAAATAAGGAAGCTTTAGAAATTTGCAATTCAATAATTAAACGTTTTCCAAAAAGTTTAGGTGCTAAAAAAGGCACAATACTTAAAAATCTAATTTTAGAAAAAACACTATTTATTACGGCAGAAAAAAGTATTCCAATTCAGAAAAACTCTAGATTATTAATCAACTATAAAAATATTGATACTTTAAATTTTAAGGTCTATAAAATAACCAATAAGCAGTTGTATCAATTTAACAAAGTCTATCAATTAAAAGAAAAAATAAAATTAATAAATACGTTAGAAAACGTAAGTAATTGGACTTCAAAATTACGTAACGAAAATGATTACTTACAACATTCTACCGAAGTAATTGTACCTAAAGCTAATAAAGGAACTTACTTAATTATAACTTCAGAAAACACTGTTTTAAAAGAAAATGAACTCTTTGGAACTACCTCTTTTCAAGTAACAAATTTAACAATTATTGAAAACAATTTTGACAACAAACATAATTATCAAATTGTTGATAGAAATAACGGAAAACCAATTAAAAATGCAGAGATTCATTTAAAAAGCAAAAAAAATAACAGAGGTTCATCTATCAATAGAAAACTAATTACAGACAAAAATGGTTTTGCTTCTTTTAAAAGCGACACTAATTATAGTAAGGTAGAAATCACCGTAAAAACGGATACTGATTTTGCCCGTTTTGGTAATTTTTATTTACATAAAAACAATAGAAAATCTATTGAAGAAGTCGAAGAAAGTCTTGTCCCTTTTATTTTTACAGATAGAAGTATTTATAGACCAGGACAAACCGTTTATTTTAAAACAATTGTTATTAAAAAACAAGGAAAAAAATCTGAAGTTTTTAAAAATGAATATATAGAAATTATTTTAAGAGATGTTAATAATCAAAAAGTAAAAACACTTAATTTAATACTCAACGAGTTTGGTTCTGTAGCAGGGGAGTTTATTTTACCTAGCAATGGTTTAACAGGTAAATTTAGTATCCAAATTAATGAAAGTACAGAGCATGACAGTAAATTTTATGACAATAAAGATTATGATTTTCATACTCGCAGAACACACATTTCTGTAGAAGAATACAAAAGACCAAAATTTGAAGCCCAATTTAAACCCGTTACCGAAAGTTTTAAAATTAACGATTCTATTACGGTAAATGGTTTTGCAAAAGCCTTTTCTGGTGCAAATATTACAGATGCAAAAGTGGTGTACCGTGTCCACAGAAAAGTACAATACCCGAGTTGGTATTATTGGAGAAGACCAAATACTACTTCTAGTCCGCAAGAAATTACACACGGAGAAAGCAAAACGGATGAAAATGGTGCTTTTAAAATTATATTTAAAGCGATGCCAGATGAAAATGTTTCTAAAGAAGATTTACCCATTTTTACGTATGAAGTTACGGCAGATATTACGGATGTAAATGGAGAAAGCCACAGCGTTACAACCAATGTTAAAGTAGGTTACCATTCTTTATTAGCAACTATTTCTTTAGATGATAAAATTGATAAAAACCAAAAAGAAACCACTTTAACTATTGCTACCAAGAATTTAAACGGCGAGTTTGTTCCTGCAAAAGGAAACATTAAAATATACAAATTAATTTCACCAAAGAATCCGCTGAGAAAAAGTCCGTGGAACTCGCCAGATTATCAAGATATTTCTATTACTGAATTTAGAAAACTGTTTCCTAATGATCCTTATTCTGAAAATGAAGCTGATGAAAAAGAGTGGAAAAAAGGTGAAATGGTTTTTTTAAGTGATTTTGATACAGAAACATCAAAAGAACTGCAACTTAAAAACATTAAAAAATGGTTTTCCGGACAATATATTGCCGTTTTAGAAAGTAAAGATAAATTTGGAAACCCTGTAAAAGATGAGCAAAAATTCTCTCTTTTTAATACCAAAGAAAATAAAGTTGCAGACAATAAATTGTTTGTTATTAATACCAACAAAACTTCTTATACTGTTAATAATATTGCAGAAGTAACTATTGGTTCTGCATCAAAAGACATAACGGTTATTGTACAAATTGAAAAGAATCATAAAATTATAGAAACACATTTAATTCATTTAAATAATAAAACAAAAACACTAAAAATACCGGTTAACAAAGAAGATATTGGTGGTTTTGCTGTTAAATATCACTTTGTAAATTACAATTATTTTAAAAGTGGAAGTTTGCTAATTAATGTAATTGAAGAACAAGCAAAAATAGCCATTGAAACCAATATTTTTAGAGATAAATTACAACCAGGACAAGATGAAACTTGGAGTTTCACCATAAAAAACGACAAAGATGATAAAATTTCTGCGGAAGTTTTAGCTTCTATGTACGATGCTTCTTTAGATCAATTTAAGACGCATAATTGGCAATTTAATCCTAATACACCTAAAGCAACTTACAGTTCTTACAATACAAGTAACGCTAGTAATAGTTTTGGAAATATTAATTTTAATATCAGAAATAATCAACGTAGCTATTACGGTTTTCCTTCTATTTCTTATGATACTTATAACTGGTTTGGGTTTAGTTTGCTAAATAATAGGTGGACAAATCAACAATATTTAAGAGATATAACTAATAAATTAAAAAACATAAAATTCAAAGCTATATTTAAAAAATCGGGTAAATTTAATGGTACTATTAGTGGAATTGTAACTGATAAATATAATGAACCAATACCAGGGGCTAATGTTACAGTTAAAGGTAGTTTAACAGGAAAAGTAACAGACTTTGATGGAAACTATTCCATTAAAATAAAAAAAGGAGATATTTTAACGTTTAATTATTTAGGTTTTAATGATATAGATATAAAAGTAGAAGACTTTTCTATACTTAACGTGGCCTTAAAGGAAAGCCTAAATTCTTTAGACGAAGTTGTTGTAATTGGTTATGGAGCTCAGAAGAGAAAAGACATGACTGGCGCTGTTATGAAATGGAGTGTAAAAACAGCAAACGAAATGGCTCCTGGAATTGAGTTAGAAGAAGCTCTTCAAGGACAAGTTTCAGGTATAAATGTTGATAATGGCTCTGCAAATATTCTAATAAGAGGCATAGGTAGTTTAGACAACGTTACAGAGGCATTATATGTGGTTGATGGAAAAGTAATGACAAAATTAGAGGTTGAAAGTATAAACCTTAATGAAATTTTAGAAATGGATATTCTAAAAGATGCTGCTGCCATTTCTTTATATGGACAAAGAGGTTTAAATGGCGTAATTATAATTAATACCAAAAAAGCTATAAACAATCAATTATCACAAATAGAAGCACGAAAAAACTTTAAAGAAACCGCTTTCTTTTTTCCACAATTAAGAACAGATAAAAACGGACAAGTCAGTTTTTCTTTTACAATGCCAGAAGCATTAACACGTTGGAAATTACAATTACTAGCACATACTAAATCTTTAAAATCGGCAACTAAAACATTAGAAACGGTTACGCAAAAAGAATTAATGATAGTGCCAAATGCACCAAGATTTTTACGTGAAGGAGATAAAATTACTTTAAGTGCAAAAATTACCAACTTAACAAATAACCAATTAAGTGGTTTCGCAAAATTAATGTTAACGGACGCAATTACAAACAAAGAAATTAATATTGATTTAGAAAACACTAATTCTACTAAAAACTTTACAGTAAATAAAGACGGAAATACCAATGTATCTTGGCAATTATCAATTCCAGAAACGGTGCAAGCGGTACAATATAAAATTGTGGCTAAAGCTGGTGATTTCTCTGATGGTGAACAAAATGTTTTACCTGTTTTATCTAACAGAATGTTGGTTACAGAAACTTTACCAATCTGGGTAAGATCTAACGAAACCAAGACTTTTACGTTAGATAAATTAAAGAACACTTCGTCTACGCTCAGTGCAGGCTCGTCTTCTACTTTAAAAAACCACAAATTGACTTTAGAAATGACGTCAAACCCAGTTTGGTATGCAATTCAATCTTTGCCATATTTAATGGAATATCCGTATGAATGTGCAGAACAAGTTTTCTCTAGATATTATGCAAATACCTTGGCAAGTTTTGTCGCAAATTCTAATCCTAGAATTCAAAAAGTATTTAATGCTTGGAAATCTTCTGATGCTTTATTATCTAATTTAGAGAAGAATCAAGAATTAAAATCATTGATAATTCAAGAAACTCCTTGGTTAAGAGATGCGCAATCTGAAACCGAGCAAAAAAAGAGAATCGCTTTATTATTCGACTTGAATAAGATGAAAAATGAGCAAGAAAAGGCCATCAATAAATTAGAAGACATTCAGATGAATTCTGGTGGATTTCCTTGGTTTAAAGGCGGACGATATGAAAGTAATTTTATTACACAACATATTGCAACTGGTTTTGGACATTTATCAAAATTAGGTGTAGAAAATTTCGAACCATCAACTAAAAAAATAATAGAAAAATCTGTTAATTATTTAGATGGAGAATTATTAGAACAATACAATAAACTCATAGAAAGAGCAGAAGAAATTAAACAGAAAGCCAAAACAGAAAAAAAAG
The DNA here is from genome assembly GCF_023555435.1 of Polaribacter sp. Z014. NCBI lineage: Bacteria > Pseudomonadati > Bacteroidota > Flavobacteriia > Flavobacteriales > Flavobacteriaceae > Polaribacter > Polaribacter sp. Z014. The sequence continues at coordinate 89,409 of NZ_JALCZP010000006.1, read as the reverse complement.
GTAAAGAAGATTATGACAACTATTTGGCTAAAAACAATCTGACCTATTTTACCATTCAGTATTTATATATGCGTAGTTTTTATTCTTCCATTTCTATGAATAACAACTTGCAAAAAGCGGTTGATTATTACATAAATCAAACTGTTACCTATTGGAATGACTATAATTTATATGCAAAAGGACAAATTGCTTTATCGCTTTTTAGAAGCGATGAAAAAATAACTGCAAGTCAGATTTTAAAATCCTTAAAAGAAAATTCAATTACTTCTGATGAATTAGGAATGTATTGGAAAGAAAACGCTGCTGGTTACTATTATTATCAAGCTCCTATAGAAACTCAAGCATTAATGATTGAAACATTTTCTGAAATAGAAAACAATACAGAAACCATTGACAACCTAAAAATTTGGTTGCTAAAAAACAAGCAAACCAATAGTTGGAATACAACCAAGTCAACTTCTGAAGCGGTGTATGCATTATTGTTAAATGGAACTAATTGGATTGAAGCCAGTACTGAGCGAAGTCGAAGTGTAACTGATATGGTAGCTATAAAAGTTGGTGACAATGAAATTAATCCAGCAAAGTTGGATAATGTAAAAGTAGAAGCAGGAACTGGATATTTTAAAACTTCTTGGAATGGATCTGAAATTACACCAAAAATGGCAGAAGTGACCATCAACAAGAAAGGAGAAGGAATTGCATGGGGAGGTTTGTATTGGCAATATTTTGAAGATTTAGACAAAATCACTTCTGCGGGAACACCTTTAAAATTGGATAAGAAATTATTCTTAAAAGTAAATTCAGATACAGGAAAAGAGTTACAGGAAATAACAAAAAACACAAAGTTAAAAGTTGGCGATTTAATTACGGTAAGAATTGAACTGCGAAGTGATAGAGATATGGAATTCATCCATATGAAAGATATGAGAGCTTCTGGTGTAGAACCTGTAAATGTTTTATCTAGCTATAAATGGCAAGACAATATAGGTTATTATGAAAGCACTAAAGATGCTGCAACAAACTTCTTTTTTGATCGTTTTCCTAAAGGCGTTTATGTTTTCGAATATGATGTAAGAGTTAATAATGCAGGGAATTTCAGTAACGGAATTACAACAATACAAAGTATGTATGCTCCAGAATTTAGCAGTCATTCTAAAGGAGTAAGACTTATTGTGGATGAAAATTAAGCATTTTACCTAGCTAAATAACAAGCTTTTTATTTTGATTCACTTGCTAAATGGTTGTATTTTGGGCATCCCTAATTTAATTACATATCATAAAATGAAGAAAATATTATTAGCCCTAAATTTAATATTTGCAGTAAGTTTAACATCAAATGCCCAAGATATATCCGACCACGCAATTGGTATTCGTATTGGTGGCGGAAATGGTACCGGAGAAGAAATTTCTTATCAAAAATCATTAAACAATAACAATCGTTTAGAAGTCGATTTAGGTTTTGGAAGTGAGTATAATGACTTTAAAGCAACAGGTTTATACCAATGGCTTTGGAGCATAGAAGAACAATTTAACTGGTATGCAGGTATTGGCGGTGGTATTGCTTCTGTTAATAAAATAGGGATATACGGTGCCGGAGTTATAGGAATAGAATATAACTTTAACGCACCCATTATAGTTGCCCTAGATTACAGACCAGAAGTTGGTTTTACTGGCAATATAAATGGCCTAGTATCTAACATGGGTATTGCAGTTAGGTATCAGTTTTAAAACATAAATTTTACTTTATAACCCTTCTAATTTAACTATTAGAAGGGTTTTTTACGCAATTATTTTTTGTTGGTAAAAATATCTTTTGAGTTCATATTTCAATAGATAAAGATCATAAAGATGAATTAATAAATATAACTTTGACCTTCAATAAAAAACACATAAAAACATGAAAAAAACACTTTTAATTATTGGTCTTTTAATAGTAGGAGCATTTTCTGTAAATGCTCAAGACATTTCAGATAATGCAATTGGACTTCGTTTTAGTGGAGGAAATGGAGTGGGTGGAGAAATCTCTTATCAAAAAGCATTAGGAGCCAACAACCGTTTAGAAGTAGATTTAGGTTTAGCTAACGAATTTGCTGATTTTAAAGCTACTGGTTTATATCAATGGGTTTGGAATCTAGAAGATAAATTTAATTGGTACGCTGGTTTTGGTGGTGGAATTGTTTCTGCTAGTGGTACCGGAATTTATGGTGCTGGGGTTGTTGGTATTGAATATAATTTTGATGTACCAATTTTAGTATCTCTAGATTATAGACCAGAAGTAGGTATTGCAGGTGGCTTAAGCGGTGTAAATTCTGATATATCTTTAGCTGTTAGATATCAATTCTAAATAGGAAATTTATTATATTAAAAAATCCTCTAAATTAATTTTTAGAGGATTTTCTTTTTTTACTCGCTTTGGCAAGCGGATTAAAATCTAAAGCTAATTGCAACCAATAGTTTAAATCATCATCTAAATCTACCGCTTCTTCAGAGAGAAACACAAAACCTTTCATCGGTTTTCCTGTAAAATTCATTTTATTACACCCCTCCTTTTCTATAGATTCATCATAAATATTTGGATTAATACGAGCCATAATTTCTTCTTTCATTACAGCAACATACATTTTATCATCTACCATAAATAATAAACCTCCCATCATTTTTTTTGTAATAAAAGCAATACTCTTTTCAGTTAAAAATTGAGAAACTCTATCTACTAAATACTCACTAAATGCCATTAATTATTTATTTGAGAGGATAACTTTGTAATATTTTATGCACTATTTCTTTAAAATAAAGTATTCTTTTTGCTGGATTTCTTTTCTCCTTTATGGTAGATGTTAAAATACCTTCCCAAAATAATTCATTGGTTTTAGCATCTACAAACTCTAAAGTAATTTCTTCATCTAGCTTTTTTCCACCAATCGGAATTCCGCCAGAAACTCCTAAACCACCATTTCTACCTCCACTTCCTAAACCAATTGCTATGGTATTTGTAACTTTAGCTTCAGTAGTTTTTGCTTTTAAATTGATATAAAAATCAGGCGTTTCTGTTTCTTTAAAACCAAGTGATTCCATTTCTGAAAATATGGCGTCTGCGCTTCTATTTACATCAAACTCATTTAAACCTGCGCCAATATCATCAAAAAAAGCATAGGTTTTGTATTGCTTAAAATTCATATTATCATCATAATCTGTAATTACTTTAGAAGTTGAGCAACTCATCAATAAAAACAAAAAGAAGTATCGTACTTTCTTCATAACAAATTTTATTTATTCTCTTTAATTACAACTCTCGTAGGAGTATCTTTTCCACTAATAATACTCTCAGTTCCTTTTGCAACAGCCTTAATCGTTTCTGTAATTACAGCCATATCTAGAGTTTCTACTTCATCAGAAACCTGATGATAATCTTTATCAACATCTATTGGTGTTGTAGAAAAAGTATGAGAAGGCACCCCTAATCTTGCCAAGGAAGCATTGTCTGATCTAAAAAACAAATTAAACTTTTTATACGGATCTGCAAATAGTTGATAGCCGGTTCCCTCTAAATTCTTCTGAATAATTTTACCAAAATCAGATCTTTCAAAACCTGTTAACCACGCCGTATTTGGACCAAAACTTGGTACTTTCCCTATCATTTCCAAATTAATACCTGCTACAAATTTAGTAGCGTCAATTCCTTTTCCAAAATAAGTAGAACCTATTAAGCCTAATTCTTCACCAGTAAAAGCAACAAAAAGAATCGTTCTTTCATTATTTGCTTTCTCTTTAAAATATTCTGCCAAAGCTAAAACTCCGGTTACACCAGAAGCATTATCATTAGCACCATTATAAATACTATCTAATTGCCCTTCTTTACTTTTAACACCCAAATGATCGTAATGCGCAGAAATAATTACAATTTCATTTTTCTTAGATTTCCCTTCCAAAACACCAATAATATTACTAGTTGTTATTTCTTTTTTAGAACTTTTGTATGTAAATGTAAAAGTCTGTCTGTAATCTTTTAAAGTATCATAAGTAGCTAACCCAATTCTTTTAAATTCATTTTCTATATATTTTGCGGCTATTTCAATTCCAGCAGTTCCGGTCTTTCTACCTTCCATATTATCAGCCGCTAAGGTATAAAGATGTTTTTTTACTGTAATAGAATCTATAATTGCAACCTTTTTATTCGTTTTAACTACTTTTGCACTTTCTTTACAAGAAAAAATAATTGCAAATAAAAGGACATAAACTAAGTTGATTTTCTTCATTCTAATTGAGTTTTAAAAGTTTAAATATAGCTAAATTTATTTCGTATTTTTGTTGAAAATATATAAAATGGATTTATCTCTAATACCAAACATAAAACACTTAAACTCAAATAACTTTTTTTTGCTTGCAGGTCCTTGTGCCATAGAGAGTGAAGAAATGGCAATGAGAATTGCAGAAAAAGTACTTACGATTACAGATAAATTAGAAATTCCTTATATTTTTAAAGGAAGTTTTAAGAAAGCAAACAGAAGTAGAATTGATAGTTTTACAGGAATTGGAGATGAAAAAGCCTTAAAAATTTTACGTAAAGTTTCTGAGACTTTTAATGTACCCACTGTTACCGATATTCATGAAGTTTCAGATGCTATAAAAGCCGCAGAATATGTAGATGTTTTACAGATTCCTGCTTTTTTAGTTCGTCAGACAGACTTAGTGGTAGCTGCTGCACAAACGGGTAAGGTTGTCAATCTTAAAAAAGGGCAATTTATGAGTCCTGGAGCAATGAAACATGCAGTTCAAAAAGTAAAAGATGCTGGTTCTGAAAAAGCGTGGATTACCGATAGAGGTACCATGTTTGGCTATCAAGACATGATTGTAGATTTTAGAGGAATACCAGAAATGAGAAAATTTGCACCTACAATTTTAGATGTTACACACTCTTTACAACAACCAAATCAAGAAGCAGGTGTTACAGGCGGAAGACCAGATATGATAGAAACGATTGCTAGAGCCGGAATTGTAAATAACGTGGATGGATTATTTATTGAAACTCATTTTGATCCTGCAAATGCAAAAAGTGATGGAGCAAACATGCTACATTTAGACAATTTAGAAGGTTTGTTAACTAATCTAGTTGCTATTAGAAAAACGGTAAATAGTTTATAAAAGAGCTGTTTTTTTGGGCGTTTTAACAGGCTTTCACTACTCGCTTTTTCTTCGTGCTGATAAAAATCAGCATCTCAAAAAAGAGCTCAAACATTGAGCCTGTCTTGAGCGTAGTCGAAAGGTTCAATCCCTAACGCGCTTACTCAGTATCCATAAAAAATAATTACATAAATCCTGCAAGGTCATTTTTTGATCTTGTAGGATTTTTTAATCCTTTCTAAAATTATTTTCTCTTATAAAACCCTTTTTCTTTAAGTTGATGCGCTTCCTCTAAAACTGATAGTAAAATTTCTTCATTAATATCATCTATAGTCCAATATCGTAAGGACTTTATAACTTTTCTGTTTTCTAAAATTAAATACTCATTGTATTTTGTTAAATGAGCAGAAACCCAAAAACCTACATCTACATACCCTTTTTTCTTTGAAGGATTTAAATAACAAAATGGCTTTTCATCTAAATAATAAAAAGGCATTTTCCATTTAAATTGTAAATCTACTTCTGGGAAATTAGTTTCAATTAAAATCTGCAAATGCATTAAAATGGATTTGAAAGGTTCTTGTTGCTTTAAAATGTATTCTTCTGCAGGTTTCATTTTTGTATATTCGCGGAAGTTAAAAAATTACAGGTAAATAAAAGTTATATGAACGATAATATTAAAATTAATTTCTCTTTAAAAGGATATACAAGTATCCTTATTGGAGCTTACTTTTTTATAAGCAATCATTTTATAAAGACAATTTTAGATAGTACTATTATTGAAGAAAGTCCGTTGGCAAAAACGTCTCCAGAGAGCATAAAAACTATAGTAATATCGATTTTATTTTTGGTTTTTCTCCTTTCTTCTTTTACCTTATTTTTTTTCGGAAAAAGGAATGCTAAAAAGTTACAACATCAACTTTGGAATGCAAAAACAAAAGCTGCTTTTAAAAAATATATTCTTGGAATTATAATCATCACTACTATATTAATTATTTTAATGAATCTAGGCTTTATCAATTACCTAACTTCTACTTTCCTAGTTTTATATGGTGTTTTCTTGTTTTTATTTAAAAATAAAGAAAGTAAAGACTTATTAGTATTGGCAAGTTTGTGTATTCTTTTAGGCGTTTTATGCTTTTTAATCCCTAGTTATTGGTCTTCTGCGATATCTATTATTGCAATAGTTCATGTTACATATGGATTTATAGCAAAATAATGTTTCAGTAATTTTACATCCTTTTTTATTTTTTAAACTGATTCTAAAAGTTTTTACAATTTTAATTGCGTACTATAATTTTTATAATTTACTTTGCAATTCAAAGTTCTTTAAGAAATGAGTCAAAAAGATTATTTAAAAGACCTATCAGAAATTAAAAACTTAATGAGTAAATCATCAAAATTTATTTCATTAAGTGGTTTGTCTGGTATTTTAGCAGGGATTTACGCTTTAATTGGTGCAGGTTACGCATATTGGTTGGTAGAAAAAAGTGAAAGAAATTACCTCATTTTAGATGGAGAAGTTTTTCGGTTGGTTCTTATAGACTTGCTTTTGGTTGGTGCTCTAAGTGTTGGTACCGCAATTTTTTTAACCACAAGAAAAGCGAAACATAATAATGAAAAAATTTGGAATCCATTAACCCAAAGATTGTTACTAAACTTTATAACCCCATTAGTTACTGGAGCTATATACATTATCATTATTTTAAATCAACAAAAGTATGGCAGTACAGGTGCTTTAATGTTACTTTTTTATGGATTGGCACTAGTAAGCGCATCAAAATATACTTTAGGTGATATAAAATACTTAGGATATTCAGAAATAATTTTAGGCCTCCTAGCGGCTTTATATCCTGGTTCCGGTTTTTGGTTTTGGGTAATTGGTTTTGGAGTAATGCATATTATTTATGGTACAATTATGTATTTTAAATACGACAGAAAACAATAGTTTTATAACCTAAATAAGTTCTTTTGAAAAATATTATTCTAAATATAAATAAAGCTTTTGATCATCGAATACGACTAGGTATTATGTCTGTTTTAATGGTGAATGAATATGCGGATTTTAATACTTTAAAAGAATTATTAGGTGCCACAGATGGAAATTTAGCAAGTCATACAAAAGCATTAGAAAAAGTCGATTTTATAAAAGTAGAGAAACAATTTATTGGCAGAAAACCAAACACCAAATATTTGGCTACCGATTTAGGAAGAATGGAGTTTAAAAAACACATTGAAGCACTAGAAAAATTAATTAAAAACAAATAAAACTATTTTTTTACATACTTACTTTGAATTTCAAAGTTCTTTTAAAAACATAATAACATGAAAGAAATAAGCTTACCATACCATTTAATTATTCCCACAATAATCTCTATTCTAATTTTGGGAATACTTTTTTATAAAAGGAAAAAACTATTTATAAATGATAAAAACAAAGTGTTTTGGATCAGTGTCATTCTATTTTTTTGCATCTATTTACTCATTGTTGGCAATGCAACGTATACTCATTATTCCACGAATATACTTTTACAAAGTTTTGATTTAAACAAAGATGGAAACTTTAATACAGCAGAAATCACTCCTGAATTTAATATTGCCATGAGAAATGTTATTTCAGATACTGGTAGAAATTTTTCATTTATAACAGGACTTCTTTTTTCTGGTATCATAACTTCTTTTGTTTATGTAATCGGAACAAAAATTAATCAATATAAAAACAACAAATTATAAAAATTCAATAACTATGGAAACGAACAATCAACAACAAGGAAAATTTGGTAGATGGGCAAAAACATCAATTACGGCAAGAATGCTAATGGTAGGAGTTTTAATTGTGGTTTTGATGATTCCGCTTTCTTATATTAAAAGTTTAATTAATGAAAGGAAGTTAAGACAACAAGAAGTTGTGAGTGAGATCAATCAAAAATGGGGAGAAGAAGTGATGATTTATGGTCCTATTTTAAAAGTACCATATAAAACTTATTTCGAAAAAACAATTACAAATCCAACAACTAAAGAAGTACAGAAAGAAACGGTTACAAAAATAAAATATGCCCATTTTTTTCCTCAAAAATTGGTAATTAATTCGACGATCAATCCAGAAGAAAAAACCAGAGGAATCTATAAAACTGCAGTCTACAAAAGTAGCATTGCGCTAAACGGTAGTTTTTCTAAACCTGATTTTTCTGAAATAGAAATTAAAGATGAAGATATTCTTTGGAATAAAACAAGGGTTATTATGCAGTCTTCTAACTTAAAAGGGGCATCGAGCTTATTTGAAATTCAGTTTAATAAAAATAAATATCAGTTAACCTCTAAGAATTTTAAAGATGCTAATTCGCAAAAATTATACAACAACAATTATGTAGAATTAAACGAGTTAGAGAGTAATAATTTACAACTTTTAGATGCGCCTAACGGAAAAGAAACTCCTTTTTCTATGACTATACATATGAAAGGAAGCAAACAGATTCGTTTTATTCCGATAGGACAAGAAACCGATGTAACCATAAATTCTGATTGGAAAACGGCTAATTTTATTGGAGAATACTTACCCCATAATTCAGATAAAATAACGGAAACAGGTTTTAATGCAAAATGGAAAATTTTAGATATTAACAGACCCTTTTCTCAACAATACTTTAACGGTATTCCTAATTTAAAAAACTATGCTTTTGGTGTAAATTTTTTAATTCCTGTAGATGAATATCAAAAAAGCGAGCGTTCTGCTAAATATGGCTTTTTAGTGATTGGGCTAACGTTCTTAATTTTCTTTTTAATACAATCTATGAGCAAGATAAACATCCATCCGTTTCAGTACTTAATGATTGGTATTGCATTGACGATGTTTTACACACTATTAATCTCCATTTCTGAACATAGTAGTTACTTAAAAGCATATTTAATTGCGGGAGTAGCCGTAGTAACATTGATTACTTTATACTCAAAATCTATCCTAAAAAACATTAAGTTCCCTGTTTTTATTGGAGTTTCTTTAACAGCATTATACACCTTTATTTTTGTTATTATTCAACTAGAGAATTATGCGTTATTAGTGGGAAGTATAGGCTTATTTACAATTCTTGCAGCTGTAATGTATGCTTCAAGAAAAATAGATTGGGAAAATAATTAGAAATGGAACCATTTGAACAAAGCTTCTAACTATTAGAGGCTTTGCTCTTATTAAAATAAAATCATGATACAATTCAATCTAAAGTATTTTACCTATTTTTCAATCTTATTCATCACAGAAATACTCATTGCAAAGTATTCTTCTGGTTTTTTAAGACATACTATTGGCGATTATCTAGCAGTTATGTTAGTATATACCTTTATAAAAGCAATCCTTAAAATATCACTAGAAAAAGCAATCTTAGTAACGTTCGCTATGTCTTTTTTGATTGAATTTCTACAACTATCAGATTTACAAAACAACTTTCCCGCTGCATATTCAAAAATGCTAAAAATTATAATGGGTACTTCTTTTAGTATTGGCGATTTAGTAGCTTATACTTTTGGAGTTATCACCATCTTAATTATCGAAAAATATATTCAGAAAAGAAAAAGATCCTAAGTACAAATTACACTTAGCCTTTACTGCTATTATTTTCTTATCAAAAAAGAAACCTCTGCCCTTCTTGCTTTAGAATTGTTTTGTGTACTATAGTCAATACCATGATATTGAGTTAACACTCTAGTTGGGTGCACTCCTCTTAACATTAAAGCTTTCTTAACGGCTTCTGTACGTTGCATAGATAGGTTTTCGTTATAGATTGCATTGCCTTTATTACTAGCAAAACCTTTAACCAGTACATCTAAATTTTCATTTACCTCTAAAATAGCATACAAATCTTCTACCACTTGTAAAGATTTACTATTTAAATCCTTTGAGTTATCTGCAAAATAAATGTCTTGTGTATAATTTTTATACTTAGCAACTAAGTTCTCATAAGTAGTGGGTAGCTCATTATTTTTAGCCATCTCGTTTTTCAGCTCTTGTATTCTTAATTTAATTGAATCAAAATTATTAGTATAATTATTATTTTCTGGTTGTTTAAGACCATCTAATACGCCATAAAGTGAATCTAGTTTTTGCTGTACAATAACAGAATTAACAGAAGTTTGTTCTCTTACATTTTTTTTAGGTTGTAAAAAAGGCTGTACAATTGGTTGCACAATAGGTTGTACAATCGGTTTAATATTATTAGAAGATGGTAAATAAACTATATTATTTTTACCATTACTAGATTGTTGCTGCAATAATGCAAGTCTTAATTGACTAACCTCTAACCTAAGATTTCCTAATTCTGAAGATTGTAAATCAGTAGTATTAGAATTTTGGTTACTATTATTTTGGTTATTTAAGCGATTTTCTAATTGTGCCATCTTACTTCTTAACTTATCTAATTCAAAATCAGACGCTTTACCACTCAACAAAACAGTATCCTTTACTTTAGTTAATTGTATTTTAGCATTCTTTCTTAATGCTTTTTCTTTTTTGTAAATCCTTAATTTACTAGTTAAAGATATAATATCGGCTTCACTCATTACCACCATACTCTCTTTAGAATCTGTAGTACTATGCTGTTGCCCATAACTCATGGTTAAAGATCCTAACAGAAGAAAAGAAACACTAATATATTTTACTGAATTCATTTTTGACTTTTTTAAAAAATTAGAATAGTAATAACTACCACTTATTTATTAAACACAATAAAGTTGCTATAAGTCACATTATAAACACATTATTTTACACAAAAATGTGACTTACCGATAAAAAGTGTGTTTATAATATTGAAAGCTATAACTAATTAAAGTTAATAAAGAAATAAAATGAAAAAAATACAATTAACAACTATGCTTCTTATTCTATGTGCATACGTAGGTAAGGCTCAGGTAAAAGATATCAGTTTCACCGTATCTCCAGCCGCAGAATATACTTGGTGGGATGATAAAGCAGGATTGGAAGACAATGTAATGGTTGGTGGAAAATTAGGTTTTGGTTTTGGGGAGTTTATAGAGCTTAGAGGTATTTATTTACAGTCTTTAGATCAAAAAACAGATTTCAGTAACTTTGGTATTACAGGTTTTAACCCTACTCTTTTTGATGCCCAAGATGTAACTATATCTCGTTATGGTGGTGAATTTAAAGCTAACTTTGGTACAAAAGGTATTAAGCCTTACTTTACATTAGGTGCTGGTGTTCAAAATATAGATTTAGATACTAGTGGAGATTACGAACAAGTATATGCTTCTCTAGGTTTAGGTGTTAAATTTAACCTTTCAAAAAGAATTGTTTTTGCTTTAGAAGCAAAAAATACAACTTATAAATTTAATTCTGGTGCAAGTTTATTATCTAATGGAGATAAAGCAGATTTTGCAGTAACAGATGCAGACTTTGGTAGTGAACGTTTATCTAACTGGTCTGCACAAGGTTCTTTACAATTTTATTTAGGAGGAAGAAAACCTGGAACTTTATCTGATTTAGACAAAGCTTATCTTCAAAACTTTAAAGGAGGTTTTAAAGGCCTACAATGGGTTATAGAACCAAGTCTTGCTTACGTAAACTTTGCAGGAGAATCTTTATATAAAGACACCTATATGCTAGGTGCTTATGCTGGTTTAGACTTAAATGAATATATTGGAATTAGAGCTTTCTATTTTCAAGCAACCGAAAATGAAGAAATCTCTACAAACTTTGACAAAATGGCAATGTATGGTGGTGAGTTTAGAGCTAGATTAAATGATGGAAATGGGGTAACTCCTTTCTTAACTTTAGGTGGTGGTTATTTAAGTACAAGTGATAATTACGTTTCTGCTCCTAATGAAAGTGGTCTTTTTTCTAATGTTGAAGGTGGCGAATTTGCTATGGGTGGTTTAGGACTAAATATTCCATTAGGTAAAAACGTATTAATTACAGCTGCTGCAAGAGCAATAATAACTTCTGGAGAAGATGCAAAAGATATTGCTACTACAGATGACATACAAACACATTTCTTTTACAATGCTGGAATTAAATTTACTTTAGGTAAAAAATCTAAAGCGCCTAGTGCTGTATATCAAGAAAATTTAGACAGAGAATTAACTGCACAAGATGAAGTAAATAATAAAAAGATTGATCAACTTAAAAAAGAATATCAATCTAAAATTAATGCTCTAAACAAAGATCTTAAATTAGCTTACGAAACCAAAGATGTTGATAAAGCAGTTGAAATTCTTGAAGAGAAAAAACAAGTTGAAGAAGCATTAAACGAAGTAAAAGAAGTTGAAAAAGTACAAGTACAAACAATTCAACAACCAGCTACTCCTTTTACTACTGTAGACACTATTACTTCTACTAATAAGGAAGTTATTACTCCTAAAACAGCAACTGTTTCTAATCCGTTAGAAGAAAAATCTAGATTAATTCAAATGACACCTGTGGAATTTGAATCTCTAATAGATAGAATTCTTAAGAATATTGATAACGAAAACCCAATTCCTGCTAAATTAGAAGAAACTAAATCTATACAATTAGAGAATAACTTAACTCCACAGGATCAAAAAATAGAGGAGTTAAACAATAGAATTGAATTATTAGAAAAATTATTATTACAAATAAACACTAAACAAGGTACTAATAATAATACACAAGACAGTAATACACCTAATAAAGATGAGCGTGTACAAGATATGAACAGTACAATTCTTAATAAATTAGACGATTTAAATAAAAATATTGGATCTAACGATAAAAAGGATCAAACAAACAATAGAAAAACAGTTATTGTTTCTCCAAATCAAAATAATGATGGAAAAACAGTAGTCTCTACAATTAATGATAAGGGAGAAATAACAAATATTTCAACTTTAAAAGGTGGTAATTTACTAACATACAAAAACTCATCGTTGCTTGCAGGATTTAACTATGGAGGTGCTTCTACTTTTAACTTAGGTTTAAGATTACACTATGCTATTGGTAAAACAAATTTAGAGTTTGTACCAGAAGCATATTACGGAATTGGTGAAGCGAATGCTTGGACAGTGTCTGGAAATGTGATTTATCCAATAAATCTTAAAAATGAAAAATTTGAACCTTACGTAGGTGCTGGTCTTGGGTTTGGTGACTTAGTAGATGGAATCACTGGATATTATAATGTTGTATTAGGTGCTAAATTACCATTTATACATAAAAACTTATATTTTGATTATACAATACGTAATTCATTTGAATACAACCAATTTGCAATAGGATATACACTTAAATTTTAATAACTACTAAAAAATAAATTAACAAATAATACGATTATGAAAAAATTAATAACCATAGCAAGTTTAATCTTAATTACAGTTTTAGCCGTAGGATGTTCTAAAGATGATGATTCTATATCTTCTAGCTCTAAAGACCTAGTAGGTACTTGGAAACTAGATTACTTTGTTCAAGATGGACAATTAACAGAGGAAATAATCTGTGATAATCAGATTCAATATGTGTTTTCTTCAAACGGAAACTACACAGAAACTACGTATGCAGGTTCATCTTCTAAAGATTGTAAAACTGCCACTGTAACAAGTGGAACTTGGACAAATATTAGTGATAACGATTATGAATTAACGCCAAATAAAACGTCTAGTACATCAACATCATTAAACATTACTTTTCATGATGATTTTACAAAATTCACATCTGAAGTAAGTAGTACTAGAACAGAAGGATTTGAAAAAATATAATTTTTTCTATTTTAAAAATGCCATTTGTAAAGTAGAATAAGACAACTTAAATCTAATTTACAAGGTGATTTTAAAGCTCAAAGCCTATAAATATTGAGCTCCATTAGCTAAAAAGCTGTTCTTCTATAAGAACAGCTTTTTTGTGTATAAATCAAACTATTTCTGGTTTTTACTTCCTTAAAATAAGCATTCAAAGATTTTAGATAATCAATCTGACAAGATAGTGTTACATGCTTACATTTTATCACCTTTAGGTTGATTCTAATATTATTTTTTGACTATAAGTAGTTAATCCAAAATAACACAAATTAACATAACTCTGGTTTACTATAACATTAGAATATTCAAAAAGAAAAAAATACAGCAGTAGTTCTACTTCTTTTACTGATCAATACATAGAGCATAACATTCTCTGCAAGAAAAAACCAGGTGTATGCAAGTTTCTTTAATTTTACAGCTTCACCAAGAGTATATTATATATCACTTTAAAACCATTATAAAACCAAAGAGAGCGCATTTTGCAATGCACTCTCTTTGGTTTTAAATAATAAGAAATATTCTAATCTAGTACTTCAATATCATTGGTAACAATTTCTGATATAGGCAAAACCACCTTATTTGGCATAGTATTTAAGGTAAGAGAAATACCATCAATTGATTCTATATAACCTGTGTAATTTTTAACTTTTATCTTCTGACCAATATTATATTTCTTTCTTACATAAAAAGCTCTCATTAGCTGACTAATTACCTCTTTAGAGCCCAATGCAAGAGACAAACCTATAGAAGTTAACACAATAAACAAAATAACAGTTAAGTTGTTAGAAATAATACTGGTATCTACACCTGCCTGATTAATGGCTGCAACAGTAACAATGGTAACAATTACATAAAACACCAAATTACCTATAATATTACCTCCCATAATATCAAAAGAATCAAAGACATTGTTTAAAGAACTTTTAATAAAGTTAGCAATATATAAACCTAATATAAACAATACAATTGCTCCAAATAATTTTGGCAAGTATAAAAGCAAATTACCAATTACAGTAGAAATGGTTTGTAATTCTAAAATTTCGAAAGCTAAAGTTATGGTTACTAAGAAAAGGGTAACCTTTATAAAAAGTAGTATTATTTTAGAAATATTTAAATTCTTAATTTCTCTCCCTAAAACTCCTTTTTGATTAATTCTATCTGATAACTGATCAATTTTTATCAACTTTAAAATTTTCTTTAAAAAGAAAGCAATCATTTTGTTGATCAACCATCCAAGAAAAAGGATAAAAATAGCACCAATAATATTAGGCAATAAATCTGTAATTACATCAAACAAATTATTAAAAGAATTTATTGATATTTCTTTCCACGCGTTTAATTTATCCATTTTTCGTTTTTTTAGTAGTTGGTTTTCTTTCTATAATACTTTTTGCAGCTTCTCCATAATTAACCGTAAATAAATTCGCCAAATCACTAAACAACAAACGTAAAGCTATTTCGTTTTTCACCTCACTCTTTATTTCTTCAGGAACTTCATGGTAAGGTTTCCATAATTTTTTAAAAGGGTTTTCCATTTTATATCAGTCGTTTAAATTCTTTAATTTCACTAACTTTTCTTTTGCTCTTTTTATCCTCATTTTAATAGCACTTTCACCAATACCGTATACCTTAGAAAGCTCACTAACCGTAAGCTCATCTTGGTATTTTAATAATAATATCGTTTTATCTTCTGGACTTATTTGCATTAACAATTTATCTAACGCTTCTACTTTTAATTCAAAAACAACAGAATCACTTACCTCTTCTACTGCTAGAGATTCTAATTCGTAAACAGGTGCTTTAGATTTTAATTGATTATGATGCTTATCTCTATTAACATAGTTTATACAAATATTATAGACAAACACATACAACCAAGCTTTAAACTTAGATTGAGACTGATAGTCTTTTAGTTTGAAAAAAAGTTTTATAAAAACTTCTTGCGTTAAATCTTTAGCATCATCTTTATCTTTAGTAAATCCCAAGCACTTATTGTAAACAATTTGAGAATACCGATCATACAAAACACCAAAAACTAGAGAGTTATTAGAATCACATATGATTTTAATAATTTCATCATCGGATAATTTTTTATACGACGCTACATTCATCTAAGTTTGTCTTTATAGTTAGAACACTAAGAATTTTAAAAAGTCACTTTTTAAGTAAAAAAAAAGCGATATCCCATTGGCAAATTTTAAGGATATTAAGATACACTTTTATTTCTCATTTTTACAGCTAATTACCTCACTTATAAACTGTAGCAAAAAGTGACTTTTTCCATTTTAATGTGTTGTATATATGAGTCAAATACATTAATCTTATGAAGTTAAAAAATATTATTTCGTTCCTTTTTATTGTTTTAATCGTTGTTTTCTCTTTGCAGAATGCAGCAACAACCGATGTGAACTTTTTATTTTGGAAGGTTTCAATATCTAGAGTGTTGGTGATTATAGGTAGTTTTTCTATTGGTATTTTAGTAGGTGTTTTAATGTCTGTTAAATTTAAAAGGAATAGAACAAACTCATTTTAACCAAAGAATAACTGAGAATTATTATAACTCTATTAAAAATTTTACAATGGCAAAAATTTTATCCGTAAAACTAGTTTCTATACCAGAAGTAATTGTTGTTAATGATGACAATAATGATTTTACAGTGCTTATAGATATTGAATTCCATGATATAGACTTGCAACTAAAAATGGAGTATTGTTTACATTTATTTGCTTATGAAGTTCATGGAGAATTAGACGCTCCTCTTATTATTTCTAATTGGGATGAAAGCAAAGTAGTACCAATATCTAAAGATAGAAAAGATGAATACCTAGGAAAAGAAATAAAGATGATAACTGCTAGGTCTAAAAAAGAATTATTTGAAGTACCGATGAGTTTAAAACTTGGTAAATTAACAAATAGGAGCTCTCACTTCTCTAAAAAAACAGAAGTATTTGCTACGCTTGCTCCGGCTATTGGGAGAGCTTCAAAATGGTCACTTCCGTTTGAATCTAAAATTGAATTTTAATAATCTAAAAGTTAACCCTAATTTTTACATCAGCAATATTTATGCTTAACTTATAATTTATTTCTTTGGAAAAGCTGTTATTTCAATAGCCGCAGAGGCTACTTCCACTCTACCTTTAGATTCCTTAATTGCTGATAAAATTTTATCAAATAGTACAGATTTTGTACCTCTTCTAGATTTGTAATCTACCGCATAACGCAAGGTGAAAGTAATCCAGTTTTCATCAAAAGACATAGAAACCATAGGTGTTACACTGGCATTTTCTATGCTATAAGTTCCTATCATTTTATTCCAAGCCACTTGAGACGTTTTTGCAAAATCTCCTACTTCCTCTTCTAAAATTCTAGTAAAAGTATCTTTCGCAAATTTATAATCGCCATTTGTTTTTATCGGAATCGTAATTTCATCCCACAGAAAAGGAAAATCGCCCGAGTAATTATAAACAGGTTCTTTAAAAACAAAACTATTGGCAACTCTTACCATTTTTCCGTTATATAAATCGCCATTTACCCAGTCTCCTATTTCCATTAAAGTAGTTCTTAGCAGACCAATATCTATAACATCTCCTTTTGTACCACCTAATTTAACACGATCTCCAACTTTATAAAAATTACTAGAAAAAACGGTTACATAACCTGCAATACTTACAATTACTTCTTGTAATGCAAACGCAATACCAGCACCTGCAACACCTAACGCTGTACCTAAACCTGAAAGTTTTGCATTAAAAATGTATAAAATTCCGAAAACAAAAAAGAGATACCCAATAAAATTTATGAGCTTTTTAAACTTGTATTTAGCACTGTTGTCTTTTGCAATTTTAAAAGTTGCTTTTTGTGAAATTTTCACCAACGCGTAAATAATTACAAAAAGAAATAATATGGAAGTGGTTTTTGTAAATATCTCGTTATTTAATAATTGTTGAATATCCACTTTTTTGAAGGAAACTGTAGAAGTGAGACAGTTTCCTACCAAATATAATCATTTATTAAGTAAAATCTTGTTGAATTTTTCTAATAATATCTTCTAAACCATTTAATTGAAGTTCATAAACCAACTCCATTTGTTTCCCTAATTTACCGTTAGGAAACCCTTTGTTTTTGTACCAAACAATATAATGTTCTGGTAAATTAATTAAATATCTGCCTTGATATTTACCAAAAGGCATTTTCATTTTTGCTAAATCTATTAGAAACTGTCTGTCTTGTAACATTATTTTGTAATTGAATTAAACCTCTAGACTGCGCTCTAGGAAACACTTGAAACCAGAAACTTGAAGTCTTGAAACGTTAAACTTACCCCCTATTCTACCCCATCAACATAATCTTGTAAATAAGAAAAACGTTCTGTTAGTTTTCCATTTTCTGTCATTTTTGCACGTTGTAAAACGCCGTCTTTGTCATCATTAAAAAAAGCAGGAATTACATTTTCTAAAAACATTTCTCCAAAACCTTCACTTGCATCTTTTGGCAACTCACAAGGTAAATTATCTACTGCCATTACCACAATTACATCTTTGTCTTTATAATCTACCTCAGCTTCCGTTTGAGGATTGTACCCATAAATAGGGTCTGCAATGGTAGATGCTTTTAATGTTGATGCCACAGGACCGTCTACATCACAAGAAATATCTGCTACATATTTTATATTGAAATCTGCTGATTTTGCATCTTCTCTGGTAAATAAATAAGGTGCTCCATTGCCATAAAAATGTCCCGCAATAAAGAAATCGGATACTTTTGCAAAACGCATAAAATCTGACTCATACTTTTCTGGATGATCATAAAAATCGAAATTATCTAGTGTTTGTCCGTCTTTGCGTTTGTTATAATCTAACACATCTGCCAAACAATATACAGGCTCGTTAAACGAATTATTTAAATAATCATTTACAGAAACTTCTTTAATACTCATGGCATCTAACATTTCTTTTGCTCCGTAGGCAACTTTTCCGTTTCCTGTTAGAAGTATTTTAAGATTGGGTAACTTTATTTTCTTTAGTTCGGCTATCAATTCTTGCTGACTGTCTAAATGTTCTGCTTTTGGTAAATTAAAAGTTTCGTTTGTTAAACCAATAGCTCTAAAACCATTGTAAGCACCAACAATACCGGCATAACGCCCAAAACCGATTAAGCGCAATCCGTTTTCTTTTACGATGGTTTCATGATCGTATAATTCTATATTTTTTTCTAAAATAGCCAATAACAACTCTCTATTATAAGGCTGTTTCTTAATGGTATGACTAAAGAAAAAGTATTTTTTATTATTGATTAATGCATTAATTGGCACTTCTTTTACGCCAAACAAAACATCGCAATCTGACACATTTTCAGTAACTTCTAATCCTGCTGCTTTATAAGCTGCATCCGAGAATACTCTTATATCTGAAGACTCCACCTTAATCGAGGCTTCTGGATACTTTTCTTTAAACTCTTGTAGCTTTTCTGGTGAAAAAACAACTCTTCTATCTGGTGGATTTTTACGTTCTTTGATAATGCCAAACTTCATAATATTAAGGTTTTTAGGCCTACTAAAACTAGTTTAGCAGGATTGGTATAATATTTGCTCGAAGATATTAGAATTTATGATGATAAGCAACAGTATTTTTTATACTTTTGCAGACCGCGTTAAGGATTGAAGTGACATCCTTTTTTAATTTTTTCAATTAAAAAAGATATAACGGAAAGCCTGACCACGTTTTTTTACGTGGTAACGCCCAAACTATTAAAACGGGGACGACTGGTTTTGACAGCGAGGACAGTGAATTTGTAAGCATACCGAGTTATGAAATAACACTCGTAAAACCTAATTTCAACTTTTTAAACGGCGAAGATAACTACGCTTTAGCTGCTTAATCCGAACTATAGTAGGATTGGCCTCGGCACACTAGGTGTGCAAGCTTTATGTCCACGGAAAGCCCTGATTTACGGCGTTTCACTTTTGGATATCGTAAAAGTAAATATAGGAAATTTGAAGCTTCGGCAAATTTCTGAAACTAAAGAAGATAAGCTAAAAGCAGATTGTTCTTAATCAGCTTTTGGTCGAAAACCAAGAAAGAACTAAGTATGTAGAAAGCTTTTTGGCTGCTTGTTTGGACCCGAGTTCGATTCTCGGCGTCTCCACTTAAAAACCTGTAAATCAATGATTTACGGGTTTTATTTTTTATGATCTAAATCTAAACTTATAATTTATACTCTTATTTAGAATATTTTATAAATAAAATAATAAACCTCCCAGTAAATTATTAATACAGTTTAACAAATGTATTTCAGTCTTTAATTGTTTATAAAGTACTTAGCAATAGGAATACTTCATCAATATAAATTTAATAAATTCTTATTCACAAATCCTTCTATAGCACTATATTCAAAAACGAATAAAAATTAAAGATACTTTTAACTCAGATATAAAAATTGTATAAACGCACCTTTTTTTTATATAAAAAAAAAGGTAAAATTAACATAGTATTAAAAAATTTACTAGATTTGATTTATCTAAAGGTTCTTGTATTTTTGCGAAATTTTGAATTTTATTCAGAAATCCCTAACTGACAAAATTACGACCTCCTTAATAAGATAATATATCCCCCTATTAAAAAACTCCCCCTTCATTCAGTAACCTAACGCAATAAGTTAAACTATTTTAAAGCAAACTTAACAGAAAATGCTACACCTAATAGAAAACAAAATATATGCAAAAAGACAAAGAAGATCTGGTGCAAATGATTTTTAATGACTATGTAATAGAGCCATTCATTAGTCAGATTCATAAAGATTTAAATGCATTCTGTATAAATGAAGTGTTTTTTACATATGAATACTTTGCTAAAACAATTTCTAAAATTAGAGATAGTTTACAAAAACAAAAAATTGTTTCTAAAAATATAGGTATCGTTGTAAATGACGATTTAGAAACGTATGCCTCAATATTTGCAGTTTGGTTAGAGGGTTTGGCATATGTGCCTCTTCATCCTAATCAACCAATTGAAAGGAATCTCGAAATAATTAGTCAAGCAGAAATAAGCTTCATATTAGACTCTTCATCGGATAGCAAATATGAAGGGTTTCGGAAAATAAACACAACCGGTTTAGTATTTATTAAATATAATTTAGAAATAAATAAAATAGGAGATAGTGAATTAGCATATATCTTATTTACCTCTGGAAGTACCGGGAAACCTAAAGGTGTTTCTATTACCCGAGAAAATGTAGGTGCTTTTATGAAATCTTTTTTTGAAATAGGATTTGATATTACCGAAAAAGATAGATGTTTACAAGCTTTTGATTTAACATTTGATGTTTCTGTACAGTCTTTCTTAGTTCCACTAACTAAAGGAGCTTGTACATATACCATACCCCATGATCAAATAAAATTCAGCTATGTATACGGACTATTAGAAGATCATAAAATTACATTTGGTGCTATGGCTCCTTCTATGTTAAGATATCTTAGACCTTATTTTGATGAAATTGAAATACCTAGTATGAGATATAATATTCTTACGGCAGAAGCTTCCCCAGTAGAATTAGTAGATGAATGGAAACTATGTGTGCCAAATGCACAATTATTTAATTTTTATGGACCAACGGAAGCTACTATATATAGTACGTATTATGAGATTCTTAAGGATGCTAGCAATAAAACTTTAAACGGAATGTATTCTATTGGTAAAGTCATGAAAGGTTTAGAGGCTGTAATTCTTGTTGATGGTGATATTACGAAAAAGCCTGGAATAAAAGGCGAATTATGTATAGCCGGAAAACAAATTACACCGGGTTACTGGAAAAATGATGAAAAGAATAAAGATTCATTTATAAAAATAAAAAACAGTGATAAGGAATTAAGGTTTTATAGAACTGGAGATTCTTGTTATTTTGATCATGATGGAGATATTTTATTATATGGAAGAATTGATCACCAAGTAAAAATACAAGGATATAGAATAGAACTTGGAGAAATAGAATATAAGGTTAGAGATTATTTTAACGGAGTAAATGCAGTAGCAGCATCCTTTACTAATAAAATGGGCAATACAGAACTTGCATTGTTTATAGAAAGTACAGAAATGTCTAGTGATGATGTAAAAAATTATTTGTCAACTAAATTGCCTCCTTATATGCTCCCTTCGAAACTATATTTTTTGAATCAATTTCCATTAAACTCGAATGGAAAAATTGATAGACTTAAATTAAAATTATTAATAAAATAATGAATATTATGAACTTACACTATAAATTTCAGTGTATTAGTATTTAAAAATGATACTAGATTATACAGATGGAAACTTCTTAAAAGACACGAAGCTGTTCTCTGTATAAGGAATAAGCATTACAAAGAGTTAAATGAGGATTCAACAATACACTTAATTTTAAACAAAATAAAATCTAGAATCCCTCTACATTGTTGCTATTACTAATTAAAGAAAAATAAATAATGAATAAGAATAAAATAACACAAGAAGTTGAAGCTATCTTCAAAAAAGTTTTTGAAGATGACAAATTAGAAATTAATATGACAATGACGGCAAATGATGTTGATAATTGGGATTCTTTAAGCCACATGTTACTAATTGTTGAAGTGGAGAATACTTTTAATATTAAGTTTAAATTAAGAGACTTAAACAAAATGAAGAATGTTGGAGATATGATAGATCTTCTAGTACTAAAAACAGAATAATTAGGGTATGATATTTAATTCTCTCACTTTTATAATATTTTTTGTTGCTGTATTTTTTATATATTATTTTGTTTTTAAAGAGAGCACCAAATACCAAAATTGGTTACTACTTCTAGCAAGTTATTTCTTTTATGGATATGTAAATTGGAAAATTATTCCAATCCTCTTAATTGCAACCATACTTATTTATTTTTTGGGTATTGCAATATATACCTCAGAAGAAAATGAAAAGAAGTCTTCAAGATTAGCAACTTTAGGGATAGTATTATGTGTTGGACTTTTATTTTATTTCAAGTATTTCAATTTTTTTATTGATTCATTTTCGTCTGTTTTAAGCGTTATCGGTTTAAAATCAAACATTGGAACTTTCAACATTATTATGCCTCTCGGTATAAGCTTCTTCACTTTTAAGCTTATTAGTTATATTATTGAGGTACATAGAGGACAAATTGAACCAACCAAAGATTTTGTAATCTTTGCAACTTATGTAGCCTTTTTTCCTACAATTTTGTCTGGCCCAATAGACAGACCTAATAATTTTATTCCTCAACTTGTAGGTAAACGAACGTTTAATTACAACCTTGTTGTAGATGGTTGTCGTCAAATACTTTGGGGTCTGTTTCAAAAAGTAGTCATAGCAGATAACTTGGCCGTATATATTAATGGAGTTTGGGGCGATATCCCTAACCAATCAGGAAGTATGTTATTGTTTATGGCAATTCTATATAGTTATCAAATATACACAGACTTTTCTGGGTACTCACATATGGCTATTGGAGTTGGTAAAATTCTAGGTTTCCAAATTACTAAAAACTTTAATTATCCATATTTTTCAAGAAATATTGCAGAGTTTTGGAGAAATTGGCATATCTCTTTAACATCATGGTTAACAGATTATGTTTTTATGCCATTAAATTTTAAGTTTCGTTCTTTTGGTAATTGGGGTATAATTCTAGCTATAATTATTAATTTTATGTTAGTTGGTTTGTGGCATGGAGCTAATTGGATATTTGTTATTTATGGCCTTTACCATGGTTTACTTTTTATCCCTTTAATTCTTACAGGTACTATTTTTAAAAAGAAAAAATTAATAGTGAATAAATATGGGATACCATCATTAAAAGATTTTTTTAAAATTAATGTAACTTTTTTACTTTGGACTTTAAGTTTGATAATTTTTAGAGCAGACAACATCAATCAATCTTGGAGCTATTTTTCCAAAATTTTTTCAAGTTCCCTTTTTACGATACCAAAGTTTAATCATCACGACCTAGGTGTAATTATTACAATCATTTTTTTTATAATTATATTTATGTTGATTGAATGGTTTG
The DNA here is from genome assembly GCF_023555435.1 of Polaribacter sp. Z014. Lineage (NCBI taxonomy): Bacteria > Pseudomonadati > Bacteroidota > Flavobacteriia > Flavobacteriales > Flavobacteriaceae > Polaribacter > Polaribacter sp. Z014. The sequence continues at coordinate 65,507 of NZ_JALCZP010000006.1, read as the reverse complement.
GTAGAGAAAAAGAATATGCTATATCTCAATTAGAAAAAACCAGCAATAAATATAGTCGTTGGGCTATCTATATTATCATCATAATATCAATAATGATATTTGCGGGAGGAAAACAAGATTTTATTTATTTTCAATTTTAAACAAAAAATTAAATGAAAAAATTTATCGGGAAAACGGTTTTATTTTGCTTAATAATAATCTCCATTTTATATTTATTAGACTATACGGCTACAAAAGGATTAAGAAAGAGTCATTTTCATACATTTAATAATTTAACCAAAATATACAATAGTGAGTTAAATTCTGATTTAATAATTAATGGAAGTTCTATTGCCTTATTTCAAATATCACCTTTCTTAATAGATTCTATTTTAAATGTAAATTCTTACAACTTTGGAATAGCAGGAGCAGGTTTTATTGATCAAAAATTGCAATATGACCTTTATTTAAAATATAACAAGAAACCAAAAACAGTGATTCAATTAGTAGGTGATTTTGATATGTTTAAAAATGAAAAAATATCCGGAAATATGGCATTCACGCCCTATTTAGATATGGATATGGTTAAAAAAGTAGCTAAAAAATATAAAGGAATTTCATTTTTAGATTATAATATTCCATTTTTCAAATATACTGGAAGTCCTTTTAATATTATGGATGGCTTTTTTAGTTTTTTTGGTTTGGAATTAAGAAAACCAACTGGATATAAAGGCTATTTTGAACAAGATATAAAATGGACTGATTCTTTTGATAAATTTACAAGTACCCATAAGAATGGGACAGTAATAAAAATGGATGCTGAAACTATGAAAATATTTGAAAATTATATTGCTGAATGTAAAAAGAATAAAATAAATATTTTACTTATCTACCCTCCTACCTATTATAAATACAACAAGTATATCAAAAATCAAGATGATATTATTTCATACTACACCAGCATTTCTAAAAAATATGATGTACCATTTATTGATTATTCAACTAATTTCCTTGTATATTCTACCGACTATTTCTATAATTCGCAACATTTAAATAAAAAAGGAGCTGAGATATTTACAAAAATACTAGGTGAAGACATTAAGAAGATCTTGCCAAAATAATTAATATAAATCTCTTAATTTTTATTTATAGATTTTGTAGAATATCAATTATACAAATTTGCCTTTTACTTTTCTTTTTTACTATAATTTAAAATCTATTAAAAAATTAAAAGTATATTTTTGTTTTTTATTACAAGCTAAACATTGAAAAAAATAATAGTTACTGTTACAAATGATTTATCAACAGATAAACGTGTTGATAAAGTTTGCTGTACGTTACAAAAAAATGGATTCGAAATTGTTTTAATAAGATGCTTAAGTTAAAAAAACACTGTTCTTAAAGTATTGGTAGTACACAAAATTTGACTTTTTTAAATAAACAAATATCCTCTAACCAGCAATTTTTCTAATTAAAAATTTAAGTAAAGCAATAATTGAAAATATTGGTTTTAAAAAAATAATAGAATTATTTGTTTTTAAGAGTATTTCTTCTTTATATAATGACCAATTATAGTTTTTAGAAACACCATAAGGTTCACATAAAGCAATAACAGTAGATACGGTTTTAACTTTACTTTTGTTAGCAAATAAGCTTAAATTAAAATCATAATCAGACAAAATTTTATAATTTGTGTTATATAAATTTTCGTTAAAAATAGTTTTATTATAAAATATAGATTGATGATGAACCGTATTTTTCACCCACATTATAGAAGACCATTTCGATTTAAAATTTTTACTAATTGTTTTAAAACAGTAACTAATTTCACCAATTATTAAATCAAATTTAAGGTCCAATTCTTTTGATAAATTTTCTATAACCCAATTAGAAGCTAATAAATCTCCACTTCCTAAAAAATACAACCATTTTCCTTTAGATCTAAGAACACCTTTGTTCATAGCATTATAAATCCCTTTATCTTTCTCAGAAATATAGTTAAAAGGTGGTCTTAATGTTTTTAAATATTCTTGAGTTTTAGTTTTAGAGCCACCATCAATAATCCAAACTTCAAAATTATTTAAAGATTGATTTTGAATACTTTTTACCGTTTTTTTTAATCCTTTAAGATTATTTAAAACTGGTATTATTATGGATATTTTCGGTTTGATATCTATTTATTTAAAGTAATTATCTAATTTTTTAGATTCTATCTCCCAACAAAGTATTTCTTTTGTTTCTTGTTGATGTTTTTTTATAGAGCTTAATAAAGCGGCATCGTTTAATACTTCATTAATTTTGCTAGCTATTTTTTCTGGAGAATAATCTTCTACTGTAACACCAACTTTATATTCATTTATAATTCTTGATATTTCTGGCATATTACCCGCAATAATAGGAATTTCTGCATGAATAAAATCGAATAATTTATTTGGTAAAGAATACGTAAAACTTAAACCTAAAGGCTCTTCTAAAACCATACCCAAAGTTGCTAACTTCGTATAATTAATAAGCTTACCTCTATCTATTCTACCTAAAAAATGAACTCTCTCATCCATTTTTTCTTTAGCAACAAACATTCTTAATTCTTGTTCTACTTTGCCATAACCAATAATAACTAAATCTAAGTTATCTATATATTTTAAAGCCTTAATCATTGGTTTAATTCCCCTACCAGGATTTAAAACTCCTTGGTACAGAATAGTCCTTTTATCTGTTGGAAACTTTACTTCTTTTAAATTAGAGTAAGCATTCATTAAAGGAACATTTTTAATAACACCCATTTTATTCTGATATTTTTTATCATAAAAATCGGCTATAGATTGACTAACGGTATAAGATTTTTTTATTCTCGGTAAAAAAAAATCTTCTAATTTTCTCCAAAAATTCTGCACAAATGCTCTACCTTGTAATTCTGGTCCTTCAGAAAAAAGCTCGTGACTATCATAAACTAAATCAATATTTTTTAACTTGCTAGTAAAAAAACAAGCAGGTAAAGTATCTAAATCATTAGATACTATATAATTAAATTTTCTAAATAAGATATAAAAAAAAAGTCTTATATTATACTCTGCATAAAATAAAAAATTATTATTAAAAAAATGTTTTTTTCTAATAATTGTATACGCTCTTTTTACAGTAATTGTATTTGGTAAAACTCTACCATACACAACAACATCGAAACCTAATTTAATAAGATAACTGCATATTTTATGCACCCTATAATCTGTTGAAATATCATTAGTTACAGCTACAAAAACTTTATTTTTTTTTTTCAATATTATAAGATTATAATCTAAACAGTGGCTTTTTGAGCTACTTCAAACAACTCTCCACCTTCACACTTTAACGTTTTTTGCTTAAACTTTACAATTAATTGGTAATCATGCGTTGCCATTAAAATGGTTTTACCACTTTTATGAATGTCATTTAAAAGTTCCATTACCTCTAAAGAAGTTTTTGGGTCTAAATTACCTGTAGGCTCATCTGCTAAAATTAATTCCGGATCATTTAACAACGCTCTAGCAATGGCTATTCTTTGTTGTTCTCCTCCAGAAAGTTCATACGTTTTCTTAAAAGAATGTGCTTTCATGCCTACTTTATCTAATACGGCATCAATTTTCTCCTTAATTTTAGTTTTATCTTTCCAACCAGTCGCTTTTAATACAAACTCTAAATTACCAAAAACATTACGATCACTTAACAATTTAAAGTCCTGAAAAACAATTCCTATTTTTCGTCTTAAAAAAGGGATGTCTTTTTCTTTAATCGATTTTAAATCGAAATCCACAATACTTCCAGCACCTTTTTGCAGCTTTAAATCGCCATATAGCGTTTTCATTAAGCTACTTTTCCCACTTCCTGTTTTACCAATTAAATAATAAAATTCTCCTTTTTGTATCGAAAGATTAACTTTAGACAACACCAAATTTTCTCTTTGATATATATCTGCGTTTTCTAAAAATAAGACTGGTTTTTCCATAAAAAAACTTGTTTCTACAAACTTAAAAGTTTTGAACGATTTTATACTATGAATTACAAACAATTCTTACTTTTGATTCAAAATATTTTCATAATATTTCTTCCTCCATCAAACAAAATTAAAATATGTTCGTTATTCATTTTAAGTATCAAAAATAATTATATGAAGTTTATTTTTATAAAAAAACGTTTTATTACTTGTTTCTTTTTTTTAGTTGCTTTTGCAGGTTTTAGCCAACAAACAATTGTAGACACAAATATTTTTACAAAATATAATAATGCCATAAAGTTATTTAATGACAAAGCGTATGCTGCCGCGCAAGCTAGTTTTATTTCTATAAACAAAACCGCAACCGTAAGTTCTAATTTAAAAGCAGATGCCGCCTATTATGATGCCATGTGTGCTGTACGATTAAAACAACCAGAAGCAGATAAAAAAGTACTAACTTTTATTGAAGAAAATCCTAATAGCAGTAAAAAAAACAAGGCCTTTTTTACAGTTGCTAGTTATTATTTTGCCAATAAAAAAGCTGCTTATGCTCTTAAATGGTACAAAAAAGTGAATGCAGATCAACTTTCTAAAGAAGATAGAAAAGAACTAAATTTTAAAATGGGATACGCTTATGTAGTAACCAAAAATTTAACTTTAGCTAAAGAAAAATTTCTTCCATTAATTAATGATGCTAAGTATGGTAATGATTCTAGATATTATTATGGATACATTGCTTACAAATTAGAAGATTATGAAATTGCAGAATCTACGTTTAAAGAAATTGCAGATAATGAAACCTATCGCGTAGAGATTTCTTACTATTTATTAGACATTAGTTTTCAGGCCGGTAAGTTTGAACGTTGTATTACCGTTGGTAAAAAACTAATGAATACATTTAAGAAAAAAGATAGATCAGAAATTTCTAAAATAATTGGTGAGAGCTATTTTAATTTAAAACAATATAGTGAAGCAATTCCTTATTTAAAAGGGTATACAGGTAAAAAAGGAAAATGGAATAATACAGATTATTATCAATTAGGATTTGCGTATTACAAACAAAACGATTTTGAAAATGCCATTAGTAATTTTAATAAAATTATTGATGAGAATAACTTTGTTGCTCAAAACGCCTATTACCATTTAGGAGAGTGTTACCTTAATTTAGATAAAAAAACGGAAGCTCTAAATGCTTTTAAAACAGCTTCTGAAATGGATTTTGATACAAATATTAAACAAGATGCCGCTTTAAATTATGCAAAATTAAGTTATGAAGCAGGTAATCCTTTTAAGAGCGTTGCAGAAGTTTTGCAAGATTACTTAAAAGCTTATCCAAAATCTAAAGCATACGAAGAAATTAATGACTTAGTTATTTCTTCATTCTTACATCAACAAGATTATAATGGGGCTTTAGCATTTTTAAGTCAAAAAAAATCTATAAAAAATAATTCTTTAATTTCAGAAGTTTCTCTATATAGAGGTATTCAATTATTTAATGATCAAAAATTAAAAGAAGCGTTACCTTTCTTTGTAGAAGGCAAAAAAGCAACAGACGTATCTATTAATGAAAAATCTAAATATTGGGAAGCCGAAACTCTTTATCGTTTAGATAATACAAAAGAAGCACTCACTAAATTTACGGCGTTAAAAAAGGAATTAAAAATAGAAGGTGGCGAATTTAAACTACTAGACTACAACATTGGTTATAGCTATTTTACACTAAAAGACTATGAAAATGCTACTGTATCTTTCGAAAATTTTATAAAAAAAGAATCTATAGAAAAAGAGATTAAAGACGATGCTTTTATCCGTTTAGGAGATAGTTATTTTGCTCTTAGAAATTATAAAAAAGCAATTACAACCTACGCTAACGTAGTTAAAACTTATGGTGCAGATGCAGATTACGCCCAATATCAAATAGGAATGAGTTATGGTTTTATTGAAGATAACCAAGCTAAAATAAAAGCGCTTACCAATGTTGTAAATGAATACCAAATTTCTAATTTAAAAGATGACGCCTTATTTCAGCTCGCAAACACATATACTATAATAAAAGATAATAAAAAAGCACATTTAGCCTATGAAAGGTTAATTGAGAAACACCCAAACAGTGTTTTTTTACCAAAAGCTTTAGTCCGTCAAGGATTATTGTATTATAGTGAAAATGAGAATGAAAAAGCTTTAGAAAAATTCAAAAAAACTACCAGTCAATTTCCTAATTCTCCAGATGCCTTTGAAGCTGTTGCAAATGCCAGAAATATTTATATTGATAATGGCAATTTAAATGATTATGTTAGTTGGGTTTCTGGTTTAAAATTTATAAACATTACAAATTCCGATTTAGACAACACCACTTTTGCAGTAGCAGAAAAAAAATATTTTGAAGCAAAAGATGGTAATGAAATTATTAGAGCGATTTCTAAATACACAATTTCTTTTCCTGAAGGAATACACAAACTAAAAGCAAATTATTACTTGGCAGATATTTTATTTAAAGAAAAACAATTTGACAAAGCAATTCCTTATTATCAAAATGTATTAGAAGAAGGACAAAATGAATATAGTGAAGATTCACTGGCTAAATTAGCTCAAATATTTCTTGAAAAAAATGAGTTTGAAAATGCAATCCAAATATTAGACAGATTAGAACTAGAAGCTTATACAACAGAAAATGTTTTATTTGCCCAAAGTAATTTAATGAAAGGGTATTATGAAACAAAAGCCTATGAACAAGCAATAACATACGCTAAAAAAATTCTTGCTAAAGATAAATTAAACGACCAGCTAGAAAATGATGCAAAAATAATTATTGCTCGTGCTTCTTTTATAAACAAAGATTTTTACACTGCTGAAGAATATTATACAGAATTAGAGAGTAAGGCTTCTGGCGAATTAAAAGCAGAAGCATTGTATTATAATGCATACTTTAAAAATCAACAAAAAGAATATGCAGACTCTAATAAAACTGTTCAAAATTTAATAGCAAACTATTCTTCTTATAAATATTGGGCCGTAAAAAGCTATATTATAATGGGGAAAAATTATTATGGATTAAAAGATGTTTATCAAGCTACTTTTGTTTTAGAAAACATTATTAAAAACTTTACTCAATTTAAAGACATTGTTGAAGAAGCCAAACAAGAATTAAAAATAATTAAAGAAAACGAAGCCAAAACTAATAATTCCGTAACTCCTATAAAAGAGGATAACACTACTAAAAACAATAAAAAATAATGAAAAAAGGTTTCACATTATTTCTACTCTATTTTTCTTTTTTAAGTTTAAACGCTCAAAAAAAAGAACAAGCTATAGACACCGTAAAAACAGAAGTTGTAAATATTGTTACAAAATACAACCCTAAAATTGCAGATGCTAAAAAGATTAATAAAAACCCAACAATAAAATTGCTTAAAAACAATGAAAAGAAAAAACTAGCATACACTATTTTTTCTGCTCCTGTTGCCTCTACTTTTATTCCTAAAAGTGGTGTTGTAAAAGGAATTAATGTTGGTATAAAAGAAAGAGTTTACCAAAATTATTTAGCAGCCGGATATGGTAATTACAACACACCATATTTAGAAACCAATTTACATTATAGTACTCGCTTTGAAAACGAGTTTGGTTTTAATGCAAAATATTTAACATCTCTAGACAATGTTAAAAACTCAGTGCTTAACAGTAATTTTTCAAACTTAGATATTGGCGCTTTCTACAAGCAGCAAGACCGTTATTTCGATTGGAAAGTAACCTTAAATTCTGAAAGAAATCTTTATAATTGGTACGGTTTACCAGATCTTAATTTTACAGATTTAACGACTAATTCTATTAATGAAGAACTAATAAACAATTATTTTGAATTAATTGGATCGTTCAATTTTAAAGACTCTTATCTTCATTCTGCAAAAATTAAAACAGCCTATTTTACAGATAGTTATAAAAGTAATGAAATATTAGCTAAATTTAATGCGAGATTAGATTTGCCTTTAGATTTTTTACTTTCTAGTTTAAATGATATTTCTATTGCTACTAGCATCGAATTTTTAAAAGGGGAGTTTAAAAACGATTACAGCAATTCTAATTCTTTAAAATACGGAACATCTACCATCAACATAAATCCTCAATATAAAATAGAATATGAAGGTTTTTCTATAAAACCAGGCTTAAAATTAATTGCTTCTTTTGATTCAGAAAACAGCTCAAATAACTTTTTTATATTACCCGATGTATTTGTTGAAGGACCAATAATAGAAGAATATTTAAATATCTATGGTGGTTTTTCTGGAGATTTACATACCAATACATACAAGAATTTCACTGAAGAAAACCCTTACGTTTCGCCTACTCTTTTTATAACTCAAACTTTAGAAAAATCGAATATCTATTTGGGTTTAAAAGGAAGAATTATCAACGATTTAAGTTTTAATATTAAAGCAAGTTTTAAATCTGAAGAAGACAAACCTTTATTCTTAAGAAATACTTCTAAATCTAACGGAAGTAATAACACTTATAATGGCAGTAATTTAAAAGGATATGAGTACGGAAATTCTTTTGATGTGTTGTATGATGATGTAAAAACAAATACTTTATTTACAGAATTAGAATATGATTATTCTAAAAACTTATCATTTGGGCTTCAGGGAATCTACAACAACTATACTTTAAAAAATGCTTCAGAAGCTTGGAATTTGCCTTCTGTAGAAGGAAGTATTTCTGCTAATTACAAAACAACTAAATGGTTTGCTTCTGCCAACATTTTCTATGTAAGCGAAAGAAAAGATGCCCTCTATAACAACCAATACCCTTCTAGTTTAGGTGGTATAGAGACTGTAGATTCTTTTGCAGATGTAAACTTAAATGGAGGATATCATTTTAACGACAAGTTTTCTGCATTTCTAAAATTAAACAATATATTAAACACAGAATACCAACGTTTTGCAAACTTTGACACTCAGGGATTTCAAATATTAGGAGGAATGACTTATAAGTTTGATTTTTAAAATCAATTATAAAAACCAAGCATTTTATTAAATTTATTTTATGTTTTACTACTTAATAATTGGACTTCAAATTTATTGCGTATACCATGCCTATAAGAATAGGAACAATATGTATTGGTATTTTATAATATTCTTTATTCCTTTAATTGGTTGTATTATTTACCTTTTAACACAGGTAATTAATAAAAGTGATGTAACTAATATAACAGAAGAAATTACTACCATAATTAATCCTACAAAAAAGATAAAAGACTTAGAAACAGCTCTAAAATTTTCTAACACATTTCAAAATAAGATTAATTTAGCAGATGCTTATGCACAAAACAAAGAGTATAAAAAAGCTATTGACACTTATGAAAAAGCGCTAGAAAGTAATTTTAAAGATGATCCGTACACGTTAAATAAACTAATTACTTGTTATTTTAACACTCAAAATTTTGATAAAGTAATTGAATATGCACAAAAAATAGACCTCCAAAAAGACTTTAAAGAAACCATCTTTTTTTATGGTTTAGCTTTAGAACAAAAAGGAGCATTAGAAAAGGCGGAAATTCAATTAAGAAAAATTGACATCAGATATTCTCATTATAATGAAAGACTTGAACTTTCTAAATTCTTAATTAGACATCACAAAAAAGATGCAGCCAAAGAAGTTTTAACTGAAGTTATTGCAGAAATAACTGCGATGACAAACGTAAATGCAAGAAAACATAGAAGCATACTTTCTGAAGCAAGTAAAATTCTGAATGAGAATTAACTATTTATTTAAAGGAATTCTACATTTATTAATTTTCTTATTTTTAACTGTAACAACTCAAATTGGTGGCATATTATATGTTATTACATTTTTATTAATTTCTAATAAAGTGTTAAAATATAGATTAAAAAGGACATTCTTTTTCATCACTTTATATTTAATAACATCCTTTTTAATTGTTCCAAAAATGGCTCCATTATTTGGACGCGTTAAAATTGAAAACAATAAAAATTTAGAGGCACATAACTTTATAACCAAACTCTTTAATAGAAATTATGTTACGCCTAAATTACAAGAAGTGTTAACAGCTGTTTCTTTAAAAATAAAGAAAGAATCGCCTTCTTTAAAAGTTATATATTTAGATGCAAACTTTCCTTTTTTTAATGGTTTTCCTTTACTTCCTCATTTAAGTCATAATGATGGTAAAAAGATTGATATTTCTTTTATTTATCAAACCGAAAAAGGTGTAAAAACAAATAACAAACCTTCTAATAGTGGCTACGGAATCTTTGTAGCACCTCAAAACAATGAAATCAATCAAACCAATATTTGCAAGAAAAAAGGTTTTTTGCAATATGATTTTACCAAGTACTTTACGTTTGGAAGCTTCAATTCAAATTTAAAAATCTCAGAAAAAGCAACCAAAAATCTTATTCTACTAATCTTAAAAGAAGATGCGGTTAGTAAAATTTTTATAGAACCTCATCTTAAAAACAGGTTAAATCTCAATCATTCTAAAATTAGGTTTCATGGTTGCGGAGCTGTTAGACATGATGATCATATTCATTTTCAAATTAAATAAATAGTCATTTCATTTTTGTAGCTTTATAAAATCAAATAACCTATCAAATATAAAAAACCAACTATTCTAATCTATATCTTCAATGTTACTAATTTCTTGTAATAGAAAATTAAAAAGACAATTGATAACGCTCAATTTTAATCAGATTAAAAAATAGATTATGAACATTACTTAACAAAATAAACAAGTTTCGTTACAAATTAGTAGCACTCAATGTAAGTATCATTTATTTAACAACTAACTATTAAAATCAAAATTGAATGGAAATTTTTATACTAATTCTTAAAATATTTTTTAGTGTTTTATTCTGCTTCGCAGGAATTATGCATGTTATAAAACCGAATGCTTTCAAACATTTTATTCCAGATTTTTTACCGAAACGATTGGTAAATTATATTGCAGGAATTATTGAATTTGCATTAGGATTAGGGTTATTTTTTCCATCTACTGTTAAAAATGCTGCTATGGGAATTTTTGTTTTAATGATTCTATTCCTACCCATTCATATTTGGGATCTTACTAAAGAAAGACCTGCAATTGGTTCTAAAAAAATAGCTCTTATTAGAATTCTTTTACAATTTTTGTTGATGTATTTATCATACTTCATTTACCTAAATTCTTGAAATTAAAATGCATATTTATGTGATGTTTTCTATTAAAAATCAATCCGATAGAGATTATTATATCTAAAATGGCCCTGAAAATGGTTTTAAGATAGAAATACATTAAACAGGGAAGAAACCCTAAAAGTGATGACCATTTGCGCTGCTTATGCTAATTTTGAAGAAGAGAAAAAGTGTATTAAATCACTTTCAAATTTTAAAACAAGGTTGATAAAAAACTAAATTTTCTTGATATTTTTTATCAAACTTTCAGAAAGACTTAACAGCCACCTAACTTGTTCAGATACTAATTGTGTTTCATGTAGTTGAGATCTCATTTCTTTTGTGATAGGCAATCCTTTTTCTATTTCTTTATCTCTTTGGTTTGCTAATATTTGAAAATAGTCCTCATAATTTTTTGCAGCAACAGCCAACTCTTCCCTTTTTAAACAAATAGAAGATTCAGAATTATTTAAGAGTTCTATTGCCTTTTCTAAATTTGATAAAATATGTTTTATATAAATTTCAAATTGTTTTGGCACTTTACCAGTTTCATTGGTTCTTATATACATCCCTAAAGAAGAAAGTGATGACAAATAGGTGTTAAAAATGGTCATTAACTCATAAAATAGTTCACTATTTTCTTGCTTAGATTTTGGTTCTTGCGCCAGTCTTTGATAAGCTGCATTTAGATCTCCTACTTGTAAAAAAGCTTCTTTCCTAGCCAAACTATATGCTGTAGGTACTTCACCTTTTTGGTGATATAAAACATCTATTTGCTTTAAAAATTCTGAAAAACTTTCTATTGATTTTGATAGAAATTCTTTTATATTTTTAGCTTCCCAAGCTGGCCAAAAAAAGTAATTTGCAACATACGCTAAAACAGATCCTATTAAAGTATCCATAACTCTAAACTTTATAACCGTTAATATATTCGGATTAATTAAAGCATATATAAAAATAACATACAACGTAATAAATGCTGCTCCATTTCTATAGTTTTGTTTTACTAAAGAAAAACCTATTATTAAAGATAATGCAGCAATTATAGCATATATTATTACATTTTGTGTTAAAAAAACAATTCCAACTCCTACCGCAGCACCAATTAATGTGCCTACTACTCTACTCTTGGTTCTTTCCTTAGTTAAACCATAACTAGGTCTCATAATAACCACTATAGTTAACAATATCCAATAAGGCTGCTGCATTTCTATAGCATAACCAATGATAAAACCAATTAACATGGTAAGTGTTAATCTTAATGAATGCCTAAATATGGGCGATTTAAAACTAAAATTGGCTTTTAACTTTTTAAAATCATAGTCTTGAGGCGTTAAAAACTGTTCTGCATCTTTTATAGGCCTAATCTTATCATTTTTAGAATAATTATCTATTACCCTAACAATATCCATTAAGTTTCCTATTTGCTTTTCTTGATACGCTTTATAGTTTAACAAAAAGATAACTCCTTCCCTAGCTTCTGGCAAACCAACATTTACTTTATAAATTTCTATATGATTCTCAATTTTTTTAAGTAAAATATTAAAATTATTTTCAAACGTAAGTTTCTCTTGTTTTAATATTACTTTAGAAATATGATTTAATCTATCAGAAACCTCAAAAATCAATAATTTAAACTCATCTACTTTCTCATGGTGCTCTTTAAATAATGTATCAAACTTCTCGTAATCGATTGTGTTTGATATAGCCAATTCATATATCTCAATAATTTTAGAAAAAATTAATTGTTGTCGTCTTGTTCTGTTACTAAAAACGGTCTTTGATCTTTTTACTAAAACAACTTCTCTTATCGTTTCGTGAAGCTCATTGATTTCTGTTTGCAATTTAAAATTCTCCTCTAAAAGGTTTGGTCTATTATCAATCTCCACCAATAATTTTCCTCTAATTTTTATAAATTTTGAAGTTTTTTCAAGTAACTCCACAAACAAATAATCTATTTGAACCTTTGGCAATGCTACATCACTTAAAATTACCAAAGACAAATACCAAACACCTCCTAAAGCAATAAACAAAGCATGTTCTAAAACCGAAATTTCTGCACTCTGATGTGCAAGCGCTAAAATCAATGAAATTAAACCCGCAAATGAAATTAAAGAGGCTCTAAAGCCAAATACAGAAATATAAGAAATTAAAAAAACAAGAATAACTAGCAAAGGGCCTAAAACGAGATAACTACTAAACGAACCTATTAATAGCGTTACTACAAAGGTTAAAATTATGGAAATTAATATCCCAAAAAATTTATGTTTTAAACTTCCTGGCACATCCGACGGAGCACAAAAGATGGCTCCTAAAGCAATGCTAAATCCTATATTAAAATTGTCAAAGAAATAAATTGATATAAATACAGGAACTGCCATTGCTAAAGCAACTAAAAATGCTTTAATAAAATAAACACTCTTAAAATATCTAATTAAATTTTTAACCATAAATAAAATTAAGTATCAAATTTAAGAAGTTTTTTTTAGGTGCGTCTATTAATTTAAGACATTTAAACTTAAAATACAAGGATTATATAACTCTCCCATTTTACGGTAAAATAAGAAGAAAAAACACGCCCAAAGTTAATTATTTCTTTCTTTAAAAGGAATAAGAAAATAAAGCACGTGTAGTTTCAAAATCCTTGCAGAAGAAATATACATTTAATTAATTACTATTTCTTAAGAATAACAATTTATGATCTATGAGAACCATCACAAAAAGGTGCATTTTTAGTTTCTTTACAAGCACATAAATTTCTGCTTTCTGTTTTATCAGCTTTAAAAACATTCGGACTCATGCCTGTGCCTTTATGTTTTCCATCACATAATGGTTGGTTTTCCGACAAACCACAACTACACCATGCATAATTTTTCCCTTCTTCTAATTCAACTGCAATAGATGCATTTCCTGCTCTTTTTGGTAATTTCATAATTATATTGTTTTAGATTCTTAATATAAATAAAATAATGAATAGTTTCTATTTTTAAATTATATAATGATTTGGATTTCTTTTATATTCGCCTAAAACTTAAAAAAACGTACCATGAAATCATATTTATATTTGTTTTTATCACTAATTCTTTTTACTTCTTGTAATAAAGAAGATAGTTTCAACCCAGAAACAGAAGCTGATATTTTAAAATATCTTGAAGACAACAATTTAACTGCAACAAAAACTGATACAGGACTTTACTATATTATTAATAATGAAGGTACAGGAGAGTATCCTTCAGAAAGCTCTATAGTAGATGTTGACTATAAAGGATATTATTTAGACGGAACAGTTTTTGACGAATATGAAGGTGCTGTGTTTAATTTAACAAAAGTAATTCCTGGTTTTATAGAAGGCCTTCAACTTTTTAGAGAAGGTGGAGATGGAACTTTAATACTTCCTTACCAATTAGCTTATGGCGAAAGTGGGTCTGGTTCAATTCCTGCAGGTGCTGTATTAATTTTTGACATAAAAATTAATGCTGCATACACAGATTATGACGAACAAAATGAAGCTGCTATTTTAAAATATATTGAAGACAATAATTTAACTGCAACAAAAACCAATTCTGGCTTGTATTATGTAATAAATAATGAAGGAACAGGTACAAGACCAACAGACTCTTCCAATGTAACAGTTGCTTATAAAGGAACTTTTTTAAACGGAACTCCTTTTGATGAAAGTACTGTATCTGGAGCAACATTTAATTTAAATCAAGTAATTGCAGGTTGGACAGAAGGAATTCCATATTTTAAAGAAGGTGGAGACGGTATTCTGTTAGTGCCTTATACTTTAGGATATGGAGAAAACGGATATACTGATGTTTATGGAAATGTTCTTATTCCAGGATATACTGTTTTAGCTTTTGATGTCAATTTAATTAGTGTTAATGACTAAACTAAATATTTAAGGACATAAAAAAAAGCGGAACTTAATAAGTTTCGCTTTTTTTTTAATGAAATTTATATGAGCTTTAATTTAAGAAATAATTGGTAGTATAAAATCATCAATTTTATCAATTCCGTTTGCTCCTAAATTCTTAATAAATGCAGAACCTATAATTGTTCCGTTAGCATATTCGCATGCAGTAGTAAAAGTTTGCTTGTCAGAAATACCAAAACCAATAATTAGTTTACTCTGCAAATTCATGCTTTTTATTCTTTCGAAATAAGCAACCTGATTGTTAGAAATATCTCCTTTTGCTCCCGTAATAGAAGCCGAGGCAACTACATAAATAAATGCTTTAGAATAAGAATCTATTTTTCTAATTCTTTCTTCGGATGTATGCGGAGTAATTAAAAACACATTTGTAATTCCGTATTTTTCAAATAAATCTTTATAATGATTTTCAAACTCAATCATTGGTAAATCTGGAAGAATAACGGTATCAATACCACAATCTACTACTTTCTTACAAAATTTATCTTCACCATATTTTAACATCTGGTTTAAATACCCCATTAATACCAAAGGTGTTTTATTACTGCCTTTAATCGTCATTAATTGATCAAAAATAAGATCTAAATTAATACCGTTTTGTAATGCTTTTTGGCTACTATCTTGTATCGTTGGTCCGTCTGCTAAAGGATCTGAATACGGCAAACCAACTTCTATAAAATCTACACCACTTTTTTCTAATGCCGAAATCACTTTTGTAGTATCGTTTAACTTCGGATATCCACAAGTAAAATAAATAGATAATAAATTTTTATCTTTTTTCTGAAATAATTCTTGAATTGAATTCATAATATTCTATTAATGAAGACCCTTCAGGTTTTAAAACCCTGAAGGGTCTAATTCTAATTAGTCTTCTAAATGGTTGATATACGTTTCTAAATCTTTATCTCCTCTACCCGATAAATTCACCACCACAACTTGGTCTTTTTTAAACTTAATTTTAGGTAAAACCGCCAAAGCATGTGCACTTTCTAAGGCAGGAATAATTCCTTCAATTCTAGTTAATTCATAAGCTGCTGCTAACGCTTCACTATCTGTCGCATCCATGAATTTTGCTCTTTTAGAATCAAAAAGATAGGCGTGTAAAGGTCCAACTCCAGGATAATCTAAACCTGCAGAAATAGAATAAGGCTCAATAATTTGACCGTATTCATCTTGCATTAAAATGGTTTTAGAACCATGAATAATTCCTACTTCACCTAATTGAGAGGTGGCAGCACTTTCTCCAGAATTTACTCCTAAACCAGAAGCTTCAACTGCAATTAACTCTACATCTTCATCATCCATATAATGATAAAAAGCACCGGCTGCATTACTACCCCCACCAACACAAGCTATAATTGTATCTGGATTTTCTTTACCGGTTTTCTCTTTTAATTGCCATTTCATTTCTTCTGAAATAACTGCTTGTAAACGCGCAACCATATCTGGATACGGATGCGGCCCAACTACAGAACCAATTAAATAAAACGTTTCTGGATGCTGAATCCAATAACGAATCGCTTCATTAGTAGCATCTTTTAAAGTTCTACTTCCGCTTAAAGCAGGTACCACTTTTGCGCCTAACATTTTCATACGTGCAACATTTGGCGCTTGACGCTCAATGTCTTTTTCTCCCATAAAGACAGTACATTCTAAGTTCATTAAAGCACAAACTGTAGCCGTTGCAACTCCGTGTTGTCCTGCGCCTGTTTCTGCTATAATTTTCGTTTTTCCTAATTTCTTAGCAACTAAAATCTGACCAATAGTATTGTTTATTTTATGTGCGCCTGTATGGTTTAAATCTTCTCGTTTTAAGTAAATAAAAGCACCATATTTTTCTGATAATCTTTTTGCCAAATACAACGGACTCGGGCGTCCAACGTAATCTTTTAATAAGGCTTTGTATTCTTCTTGAAACTCTTCCGATTCTAAAATTTGAAGATAATTATCTTCTAATTCCTTTACATTCGGGTATAACAATTCTGGGATAAATGCACCTCCAAATTGTCCGTAATAACCATTTTTGTCTGGGTGAAATTTTGATTTCATATCTTAAATTGTGTAATTGTTTATTTGTTTAATCGTGTAACTGTTGATGTGCTTTTTTACACAATTCAACTTTTACACAATTAAACAAAAATTTCTTTCTTAAATTTCTTTAACTCTTCTATTTTCTTAACTCCTGGTTTACTCTCAAATTTACTATTTACATCTAAAGCGTAAATTGGTAAATTAGATTTCAATATTTTTTGTACTTCTTCTACATCTTCTAAACCGATTCCTCCACTTAAAAAGAAAGGTTTTTCAAAAGGATATTTCTCTAAAACAGACCAATCAAATTTGGTTCCGTTTCCTCCTCTTTCTTTTCCTTTAGTATCAAACAAAAAGAAATCTACCACTTCTAAATATGGTTTTAAAACATCAAAATTAAATTCGTCTTTAATTCCAAATACTTTAATAATCTCAACTTCATTTTTAGAAATGTAGTGCTTGTTTTTTTGCTTTTTTATCGTCTTGTTTTCTTCAATAAACAAAGCTCTGTTTTCTGCTAATTGCTTTTTTAAATTGATAACATACTCAACAGATTCATCTCCGTGTAACTGAATAGCTTCTAATCTATATTCTTCAACTAAAGAAATAACAATCTCTACATATTCATTTACAAAAACACCTGTTTTCTTTATCGAATTAGAAAATTCAGGAATAATTCCTTCAAAATTTCTTTTTGATTTTTCATAGAAAATAAACCCCAAATAATCAGGTTGCAACGCTGCAACTTGTTGGATATTTTCTGTAAATTTCATTCCGCAAACCTTTAATTTCATATTGAAATGGTTTAATTGTTTATTCGTGTAATTGTGTAATTGTGTAAATGCTCTTACTCTTAATATCTTTCCTCTCTCCGATTACACAATTCAACAATTACACAGTTACTCTTTTTTTTAACGTATTTGATTGATAAAATCTAAACAAGCTTCTCCTGGATTGTCTGTTTTCATAAAATTCTCTCCAATTAAGAAACCTTGAAAACCAAATTCTTTCAATCCAGTAATAATCTTTGGGTCAGAAATTCCGCTTTCTGAAACCTTTAAACACGTATCCGGAATTTGACCTGCTAATTTAATTGAGTGCTCTAAATCCACTTCAAAAGTCTTTAGGTTTCTATTATTAATTCCGATAATCTTATTATCTAAATCGTTAATTTTATCTAAATCTTCTTGCGTATGTACTTCATACAAAACCTCTAAACCTAGGTCTGTTGCTAAGTTTCCGTAGTTTTTTAACTCAGTTTCTGTTAAGCAAGAAGCTATTAATAAAACTACATCGGCTCCAATCGCTTTTGCTTCTACAATCTGAAATCCATCAACAATAAAATCTTTTCTAAGAATTGGTTTTTGTTGATTGATAACTCTTGCCTCCATTAAATCTGCCATTGTTCCTCCAAAGAAAGAAGTGTCTGTTAAAATAGATTGTGCAGCAACATTCGCATCCAAATACCCATTAGTAACCTCTGCAATAGTTGCTTGGTCGTTAATGATTCCTTTTGATGGAGATTGACGTTTAAACTCTGCAATAATCCCTGTAGAACCAACTTCTAACAAAGATTTTTTTAATGAAAAAGTTGTTCTTCCAAAACTTGGACTTTTTACTAAATTTTGTACAGGAACTTCTGCTTTTATCTTAGCAATTTCCTTCTTTTTAAATGCGATTATTTTATCAAGTATTGTCATTTCTTATTTCTTATATTAGGTCGAGCACAGTCGAAACCTATTTTAATATATTTAGTCATTGTGAGGAGCGAAACAATCTGTTCTTTTAACTAAAAGATTCCTTCAGTCATACTTCCTTCGGAATGACATTTTCTATTTTTAAATACTAACTAATTTCTCTAGCGTTTGTTTCGCTTTCAATCCAAAAAGCGAATCTTTAGCTTCTTCAAAAGCATTTTCGAAAGACTTGGTATCATCTACAATAGTTAACGCAAAAGCGGCATTAGTTAGCACTACGTTATTCTGAGCTTCTGTTCCATTTCCTCCTATAATCGTTTTGAAAATTTCAGCAGCATCTGCAACTGAATTCCCTCCAAATATTTCTGATTGCTGAATTCTTTTCTGTCCTAAATCTTCTGGGTTTATAATTTGTTCACCTTTCTTTGTAAAGAACTTAAATCCGCTTGTTAACGAAATTTCATCATATCCATCTAAGGCATGAATAATTCCATAATTGATATCTTCTTCTTGTAAAATGTAATTGTACAAACGTGCAACTTCCAAATTAAAAGTTCCCAACATGTGGTTTTTAGGTGAACTTGGGTTTACCAAAGGCCCTAACATATTAAAGAACGTTTTCAATGCCAATGCTTTTCTTGTTCCACTTACAGCTTTCATTGCTGGATGAAACTTTGGAGCATGTAAAAAACAAATATTTGCCTTTTCTAAATGTTCTCTTAAAATGGTTTCATCATTCGTAAAATTGTATCCAAAACTCTCTAACATATCAGACGAACCTGATTGAGAAGACACCGAATAATTTCCGTGTTTTGCTACTTTTTGTCCGGTTCCGGCAACTATAAAAGAAGTTAAGGTTGATATGTTAAACGTATCTTTTCCATCGCCACCAGTACCAACAATATCTATGGTGTTATAATCTGATAAATCTACTTTTATTGCCAACTCCATTAACGCATCTCTAAAACCAGCAAGTTCATCTGCTGTTATCGGACGCATCATAAAAACAGTCATAAATGATGCTAAATGGGCATCATTGTATTTCTCTGCAGCAATATCTTTTAAGATTTGTTTTGCTTCAGATTTAGACAATCTTTCGTGATTATATAATTTGTTTAATATCTGTTTCATTTGTTTGTTGTTCCTGCAAGGTTTTCAGAACCTTGTTGGTGTTTATTACTGTTTGTCAATTATACCTACAAGGTTTTTGAAACCTTGCAGGATATTATGAGAACTGTCATTTACTTTTTCACACTATTTATAAAATTCGTAACCAACTGCTCACCAACATCTGTTAAAATAGATTCTGGATGAAACTGAACTGCAGAAATTGGAAAAATCTTATGCTCAATTGCTTGAATTAATCCATCTTCATCTCTTGCAGTAACTTGAATTTCTTCTGGAAAACCTTCGTCTGTTGCTGCCCAAGAATGGTAACGTGCTGCTAAAAATGTTTCTGGAACATCTTTAAATATTACTGCGTTTTTGTCTGTAACTTTCATTTCTGTGGCTACTCCGTGAAAAACATCTTCTAAATTGATGATGGTTCCTCCAAAAACTTCTGTAATGGCTTGTAAGCCCAAACACACTCCGAATATTGGTTTTATGCCTGCATAGGTTCTAATTACTTCTTTTAAGATGCCTGCTTCATCCGGAATTCCTGGTCCTGGCGATAACATAATCATATCGTAGTTTCCTACATCTGCAATACTGATTTCATCGTTTCTAAAAACTGCAGGAAATTCTCCTGTAATTTTTTCTACTAAATGAACCAAATTGTAGGTAAAAGAATCGTAATTATCTAAAATTAATATTTTCATTATATAAAGCTTTTGGCTTTTAGCTTTTGGCAATTAGCAAATAGCTAACCGCTAACAGCAAAAAGCTATTTTTAAATATTCTCTGCTAAAATCAACGCTTTTTTTAACGCTGCTAACTTATTATTTACTTCTTGTAATTCTTTTTCTTCGTCGGAATGAATTACAATTCCTGCTCCGGCTTGCGAATATAAAACGTTGTTCTTACTTACAAACGAACGAATGGCAATGGCCAAATTTACAGAGTTGTCTAGACCGATAATTCCGACTGCTCCACCGTAAAATCCGCGTGTTTGGTTTTCGTATTTATCGATTAACTGCATTGCCTTGTATTTTGGCGCTCCACTTAATGTTCCGGCAGGAAAAGTGTCTCCAACAATTTCAATTGGGTTTCCTTTAATTTCTCCTCTAACGGTAGAAACCAAATGAATTACGTGGCTAAAATATTGTACTTCTTTAAACACCTCAACGGTAACTTTATCGGCATGTTTGCTTAAATCGTTACGTGCTAAATCTACCAACATTACGTGTTCTGCAGTTTCCTTTTTATCTGCGGATAATTTTTTACCTAATTTGATATCTTCTGCCATATCACCTGTTCGTCTAAACGTACCTGCAATTGGATTGATCGTCGCTTTACCTGCGGATATTTTAATTTGCGCTTCTGGTGAAGAACCCATTAATTTGAAAGACCCGTAATCGAAATAAAACAAATATGGTGACGGATTGATAGAACGCAATGCTCTATATACATTAAACTCGTCTCCTTTAAATTTTTGTTGAAATTGGCGAGATAAAACCAATTGAAAAACGTCTCCTCTTTTACAATGAGATTTTGCTTTTCTTACATATTCTTTAAATTCTTCTCCTGTTGTATTTGATGTTTCTTCTCCTACAATTTCGAATTTTTGTGTATTGAATGCTTGTGCATCAATAATCGTTTCAACTTCATCTATGCGAGATTCTGTACCTTCTTCTATGTTTTCTATCAGCGTCATTTCATCATTAAAATGATTGATAACAATAATAAAACGATAAAAACTGTATTGCATTTCTGGGATTACAGAAGGTGCTTTTGGGTTTGTGAATTTTATATTCTCGAAATACTGAACAGAATCAAAGGTTGTATACCCATATAATCCGTTATAGGGTTTTAACTCGGCAGGACAATCTAAATCTATCGCATCCTTAAATTTATAATATAAATCATAAAAGTTTTTATTGATAGGTTGTGTATCTATTTGCGTTCCTTTATGTGAAACTGTAAACTGATAATCATCTACTTTCATAGTAACAATAGGTTCTACAGCAATAAAAGAAAAGCTTTCTTCTTTACTGTGATAATCTGAACCTTCTAACAATAAGGTATTGGCAAATTTATCTCTAAAACGTAAATACAGCCCTACGGGAGTAACTGTATCAGCCATTTTTGTTTTATGAATTGTCTTAAATTGTAATTTTTTCATTTTACTTTTTGTCTGGTCGAGCGCAGTCGAGACTTTTACTTATCCTCTTAACTGCACTCAAGCGGACATTTCTTTATTTTTTTCTTTAAATGACTAAAAAATCATCATAAAAAAAAGGCTTATCGTGAGATAAGCCTTTTTTAATATATTTTATACATATAGGTTTCTTCTCACTTAATTATTAAGAGAGTTCCACCAACCTGTATTTATTGTATTATTTTTCATTGTGAAACAAAAGTAAGATAGATTTTTAAAATAGGCAATGTTTAGATTGATTTTATTTGGAAATTGTTTTGAAAGTAAACTTGCAAGGTTTTTGAAACCTTGTAAGATAACTCTGTTACTTCCTCATAATCCTAACATTCATCTCCTCAACTTTCTTATCACTCAAAATAGAAGGCGCATTAAATAATAAATCTTCAAACGAATCTATTTTTTATTGAGTAAGACAGCTGTAAAATCTGTGAAATCAATAAAAATACGAACTAAATTGAAAATTTTGTATCTTTGATAAAAGTCCAATAAAATGAATTTAGAAGCTCGAAAAATAGAATTTGTACAAGAATTTCTTAAACTACAAAGTGAGGAAGTTATTTCTCTTTTTGAAAAAATACTAAAAAAAGAGAATCTAAAAGCTGGACAAGAGGATTTTAAACCTATGTCCATTGAGGAATTTAATTCACGAATCGACCAATCTATGAACGACTCAGAAAACGGAAGATTAATAAGTTCTAGTGAATTGAAAGCCCAAATTGAAGAATGGAATTAAACATATTTTGGACTGAATTTGCTAAAAATGAACTTGAAATAATTTATAAATATTATCGAGAAAAAGCTGGAATCGTAATTTCTAAAAAACTTGTAAAAGGAATATATAACGAAACTCTTACTTTAAAAAATCAACCAGAAATAGGGCAAATTGAGGAATTACTAAAAAACCGAAAAGAAGAATTTAGATATTTAATTTACAAAAACTACAAGTTAATTTATTGGATAAATAGTAAAGAAAATCAGATTGAAATTAGTGATGTTTTTGATACTCGACAAAGTCCACCTAAAATTAAAAGAACAAAATAATTATAGCTAATTTTTGGCAAAGAATAAAACTAAAAAAGAATCGGTTTCAATAATGTTTTTTTTCATTTGTTTCTCTTGCATTTTCTAATTAGAATAAACCAAAAAAAATCTCGCTTTCGCGAGATTTTTATATTTTTAAGAATTATTAGAAACCTATTTCCTCATAATCTTTACATTCATTTCCTCCACTTTCTTATCACTTAAAATAGAAGGCGCATTAAATAATAAATCTTCAGAAGATCCTGTCTTTGGAAAAGCCATTACTTCTCTAATAGACGCTTTCTTTTCTAAAATCATCATTAAACGATCTACTCCCCAAGCAATTCCTCCGTGAGGTGGCGCTCCGTATTGGAAAGCTTTGTACATGGTTCCAACACTTTTCATCATTTCTTCTTTATTGTAACCCATGTTTTTATAGGTTGCTTCTAAAATTTCTGCTTTGTGAGCACGAACAGAACCTCCACCAATCTCATAACCGTTTAAGATTAAATCGTATTGTTGTGCGATGATAGTTCCTATCTCCTCTCCTTCTCCAGTCATGTGTTTTTCTAAATCGTAGATAGCTGGCATAGAAAAAGGATTGTGTGTAAATGTCCATCTTCCTTCGTCTGTTTTTTCAAACATCGGGAAATCAACTACCCAAGCTGGTCTTAATTCTTTCGGATTGATCAACTTTAAAATACGCCCCATTTCTTGACGAACAGCATCTAACGCTTTGTTTGCAGTTGCATAATCTGCTGCTGAGAAAAATACAATATCACCAACTTGTGCATCTGTTGCTTTAATAATATTAGCAGCAATTTCTTCACCTAAAAACTTAATAATTGGCGATTGTAAATCATTTTCATTTACAATAATATATGCCAAACCTCCTAAACCATTTTGCTGTGCAATGGCAGTTAAGTTTTCAATTTGTCCTTTAGACATACGTTTGTTTCCTTGCTCTGCTGCAGAAACTTTAATACATTTTACAATTCCGCCGTCTTCAATTGGTTTGCTAAAAACTTGGAATGTTGTGTCTTTTACAATATCTGTAATATCTTGCATTTGCAATCCATAACGTAAATCTGGTCTATCACAACCATATTTATCCATCGCTTCTTTATACGTAATTACTTCAAACGGACGTAAAGTCCATTTTTTACCATAAATTTTCTTCACAATTTCATTAAACATTTTGGTGTTTAAATCGATGATTTGCTGCATACTTGCGTACGCCATTTCAATATCTAATTGTGTAAATTCTGGTTGTCTGTCTCCACGAGAATCTTCATCTCTAAAACAACGTGCTATCTGAAAATATTTTTCAAATCCACCAACCATTAACATTTGCTTAAATTGTTGTGGTGCTTGTGGTAATGTGTAAAAAGAACCTGCTTGCTTTCTAGTAGGAACAATAAATTCTCTTGCTCCTTCGTCTGTACCTGCAGTTAAAATTGGAGTTTCAATTTCTAAAAACTCTTCTTCATCTAAAATATCACGAAGTAACTTAATTACTTTATGTCTATTTACAATTGCTTTACGAACCTCATCATTTCTATGATCTAAAAACTTGTATTGAAAACGAGTAGTTTCATTCGTTTTCATTGCTCTTTTTATCTCAAAAGGCAAGGTTTTAGATAGGTTTAAAATTTCTAATACAGATGTTTCTAATTCTATTTTTCCGGTTCTTAAACCTGCGTTATAATCATCTTCATTTCTCTGAACCACTACTCCGGTTACAGAAATAACAGATTCTGATTTCAACTTCACAAGTTCATCTAAATTAGGAAAAGTTTCTCTACTTAAACGTACTTGAAAAACTTGATTGCTAGAATCTCTTAAATCGATAAAAATCAACTCTCCATGATCACGCACACTAGAAACCCAACCAGACAAAGTAACTTCTTCATTAATTGTTTCTTCTGATAACTGAGAAATTTTATGCGTTCTGTAGTTTTCCTTGATTATTATAGGAACTTTAGGTAATTCTTCTTCCGTTTTTGGCTTTTCGCTATTGGCTATTTGCTGTTGTTGGCTATTAGCTATTGGCTCTTCGCTAACCGCTAAAGGCGAATTGCTAAGTGCATCTAATATCTCCTCACGGATAACTTTCCCTGAAGCTCCTTTACCAATAATACCAATTACTTTACCAACAAGAATACCAGCTTTCCCTTGATTTCCTGCTTTAATATCGTTTGCAATGGCATCGTTTTCTGCAATTACTTTTTTAACGGCATCTTTAATTTTATCTTCAGAAATAGTATTGTCTTCAAAATACTTATTGTAATCGAAATTTCTATCTTTTAAATATGATGTAATTCCGTTTTGTACTAAAACAGACGTAATTTTATCATCTTTAAATAATTGGAAAATTTCTGTTAATTGGGCTACATCATGAATATTTTCATACTCATCTGCACCAATATTATTCACCAATGTTTTGGCTACAAAAGAAGCATCGTTAATTTTATTATTGATAGCTACAAATACTGCAGAACGTAAAGAATCTGCTGTAAAAAACTTTGCATCCTGTGGTAAAACGCCACCATTTATCAAAATAGATTCTACGGCAAAAGGCAAAGAACTAATATCTACATCAATACTTTCTACTACTTTTTTAATGTTGACAAAAGGTAAATCTGGCTCAGATATGAAACGATAATCTGCTTCAAATTCCTTTTTACGCATGGTTTTGGTTTGCTTTAAATCAGCATCCCATAAAACCGTAGTTTGGTCTGGTCTAAACGCTTTATTTTCTACGTAATAATTTAATTGCTTTTCAACTTCTTCCTTTAACGCATCTACCATAAACTTAAAAGAATTTAAGTTTTTGATTTCTGTTCTTGGGTTTAAATCATACGTACGCTTTTTTCTAAGTGATACAGAAACATCCGATTTAAACTCACCTTTTTCAAGATTTGCTTCAGAGATTTTTAAATTCTGAACAATTCTTTGAATGTATTGCGCATACGTAGAAGCATCTTCAATATTACGAATACAAGGATCGGTAACAATTTCTATTAACGGAACACCTGCTTTGTTAAAATCGACTAAAGAAATTTTCTTTTCGTGCATCAATTTTGCAGCATCTTCCTCAATATGAACTTGCGTTAAACTCACTGTAAATTGCGAACCATCATTTCTATAACAAGAAACTTGTCCGTCTGGAATTACAGGATTGTGAAACTGTGTAATTTGAATATTCTTTGGGTTATCTGGATATTCGTAATGTTTACGATCCCAAGAAATAACTTCATTAGAAAAAGTAGATTTTACCGCTTTTCCAAAATAAATAGCTTTGGTAATTGCTTCTTTATTTATCGATGGTAAAACGCCCATTTGCCCAGTACAAACCGAACATATATTCTGATTTGGTTTTTCTATTTCTTGATTTGCACAAGAACAGAATAACTTTGTTTTTGTATTTAATCGAACGTGTGTTTCAATACCGATTACTAACTCTAAGTCGTGCTTTTTAATAAGCTCATTTAATTGTTCCAGTTCCATTATATCGTATCTTTTAAGAAGTTAGCAAACTTCAAAACAAGTTCGTCATTATTTTTTGCTGCCGTAATTTGTAATCCTGTTTCCGTTCCTTGTGGCACTGTTAATGTTGGTAATTGCCCTAAACTAAAACCAACCGTATACGCATCCGACAAATACATTGCCAACGGATCATTTAAACTATCACCGATTTTTGGTGGCGAATTAGGGGTTACTGGTGATAAAATAATATCTACCACTTTAAAATCTTTTTCGAAATTAGTTACAATTTGATCTCTTAAATTCAATCCTTTTAAATAGATTTCATCAGAAAAACCTTGCGATAATACTTGATTCCCACCAACTATTCTACGTTTAGATTCTTCAGAGAAATTTTCTGATCGTGTAATAGAATACGTATCTTTTAAAGTATCGCCTTCTATTCTATTTCCGTAATTGGTACCATCTAACCTAGAAAGATTCGATGCTGTTTCTGCCATTGCCAATGTATAGTATGTAGAAACTAAGGTATCAGATTCAAAGAAATCTAATTCTTTAACTTCAATTCCTTTGGCTTTTATTTTTTTGATGGCTGATAAAAAATCTGCTTTTACTTGCGCATCAATTGCATCATTTTCAATGAAATTTTTAAAATACCCAACAGTTTTAATTCCATCAGCATTTAAAATAGTTTCTTCGGATATTGCTTCTGATGGATACGTAGTTAGATCTTTAATATCTTTACCACTCATTACATTTAAAACAATTCTAATATCTTCGATAGATTTTGCAATCGGACCAACACAATCTGTAGACGACGCGTATGCCATTAATCCAAATCTAGAAATTCTTCCGTAGGTTGGTTTTAATCCGTATATTTTATTGTAACCTGCTGGTTGACGAACAGAACCTCCTGTGTCTCCACCAATTGAAAATACCGTAAAGTCTTTGGCTACATTTACTGCAGAACCTCCACTTGATCCTCCAGAAACCAACTCTGTATTAATCGCATTTTTAACAGCTCCGAAAATGGTGTTTTCAGAAGAAGAACCATGTCCAAAAGAATCACAATTTTCTTTTACTAAAGGAATGGCACCTGCATCAAATAATTTCTGAATGGCAGTTGCTGTATATGGCGATTTGTATTTTTTTAATAAATCTGAACTTGCCGTTGTTAAAGTTCCTTGTACCATGTACACATCTTTAATTCCGAATGGAATTCCCTCCAACAAACCAATTTCTTGTCCGTCTGCTATTTTAGCATCTACTTTTGCAGCCAATTCTAACGCTAACGTATCTAAAAGTGAATTGACGGTATTGTGGGTGTTCGATTTTAATAAATCTAATCTTTCTTGCACCAATTTTGTACACGAAATTTCTTTGTTCACCAATTGCTGATGAATTTTACGTATTTGCGATTCCATAATTATTCTTCTATCACTTTAGAAACTACTAAAAATCCGTTTTTCTCTTTCGGGAAGTTTTCGATAATGATTTGTTTTTCCGCTTGCGGACTATCAATAACCACATCTTCTCTTAAATCATCTAAAGACACCGCATTATTATGATTGGTATTAAAAGTAGAATTTGATGTATTTGCCTTTTTAATTACTTCAAATAACTGATTCACCGATTCCGATGGTTTTGCTCCTTTAATGCTAGACAAAATGTCTACCGTCATTATTTTGCTCATGTTTTTAATTTTTAGATTCAAAAAAAAAGCCTTCCAAAATTTGGAAGGCTTTATTTATATATTTCTAAACAACAACCTTCCCATCCTAACAATTAGGATTATTGAAATTACGATTGTTATTATTGTTTGTCATTTTTGTTATACTGATGACAAATATAAATAGAAAAAACTGTATACATTCTTCTTTTTTAAGATTTTATACAGCCTTTACATAATTTATAAAATATTGATATTTATTTATTGATATAGCAATAGATTAAAGCATATTTACAAGAAACTTACTAATTAAATAGTAAGCTTCAAATAAACATCACGATAAAATTGGGGGATTTTACAGTTTTTATTAAAATAAACTTATTTTCTTAAAGGAATTGCAATATTGGGGTAATCGGTAATAATTCCATCAACACTCATTTTTAGTAGATTTACCATATCCTCTTTTTTATTTACAGTCCAAGGAATTACTTTCATCTTATTATTGTGAATCGTTTTTATTTCATCTTTATTTAATAAAACAAAATACGGACTGTAAATCTCAGGCACAAAACTTAACATTTTCATATTCGTTTCAAAATCATTTTGATACGTTAAAAACGCCAATATAAACTCAGGGTATTTCTTATGAATATATTCTAGGATACGAGGATCAAAACTTTGAACCGTTATTTTATTTTTAGGAATTTTTGCTTTTATCAATTCCGCTATAACAAGATCAGAAAATTCAGCTACAGCAGGTTGAAATTCTCTTTTTTCATCATCAGGCGTACTTTTAATTTCGATATTATAACGAATCTCCTCATTTTTAGCTTCGGCAAAAGCAATCACCTCAGACAACAATGGTTTGTAAGCCTTCTCTTTTTTCTGCTCTAAGAATTTTGGATTTCCGATAGAACCAACATCATAACTTTTAATTTTTTTGTATTTATTCTTATACATATTAAATGCAGAAGCTTCTTCTTTTGTAATACGATTTCCTTTAGCATCTAAAGTAACATTTTCATTTAACCAAGGCTCATGAGAAACAACCACTTTATGATCTTTACTAATAACCACATCTAATTCCAACGTATTTACACCTAATTCTAATGCCTTTTCAAAAGCCTGAATTGTATTTTCTGGTGATAAACCTCTTGCTCCACGATGACCTTGTAAATCAAAATAGAACTTTTGTTCTTTCCCTAAAATCACCTCATCAATAAAAGTTACCGTTTCATTATAAACACCTTGCCAATCTTTAGATCTTAAATCGCACGCAATTACATGGTTTCCTGCTTCTGGAAAAGCAACTTTTGTTTTTTTATCCGCAGGAGTTCCTAAACCATCATACATTTTTAAAATTGCAGCAACAGAAACCACTTGATCTTGTTCTTTGTCATTCTTATAATAATACCCAACAAATACAGGAATCTTAACTTTAGCAAAAGTTGCTGGTTTCATGTTATCTAGTAACATTTTTATTAAAGCCTCATAACCATTAACATGATACGAAGTAGACCAATACTTCGCTTCTTCTTCGGGTCTTATTTGTTTTGTAATTTCACTACCGTTCATTTTGATAAATCCGGCTTTACCTTCTGGAGTAGTAATGGCCGCAAAAGCAGGATTTATAAGTCCTACAAACGGAGAATACATTACTAAACCTAAAATAGAAGTATCTTCTGATGCTAATTTTAGACTTAAAGTTCCGCCAGTAGACGTACTTACTAAAATTACTTTCCTACCAATTATTTTACCAATTGATAATGCTTCTTTTGCTGTTTCTATGTAATTTTCTGGAGTTAGTTTCTTAAAACTATCGTCTCTCTGTATGCCGTGTTCTTTTAAACGAGATAAGTAAACATTGGCATTGTATTTTTTAGAAAGCATACTCATTATTGGTTCTCCTTCCCTACTACTTGCGCCAAAACCATGCAAATACACAAACGCTATATTAGATTGTTTATTTTTATAATTATTTGCCCAAATAATTCTAGCATCATTATTGGGTTTGATGTTTTTATTACTATCCTCTTTCTTTTTTACAATACTTTCAATGGTCATTATCGTTTTTACTTCTTGACCTAAAACTGCAAAATTAAAGGCGATTAATAAAAGCGAAGTTAAAAATGTTTTTTGCATGATAAATTGTGTTTTTAAAAAAGCTATCAAAAATATTTGTTAAAATAAATTAAGATAGCTTTTCTATTAAATTATAAGCGTTCTTAAAAGTTCGCTTTTACTTGTACTCCAAAAAATCTTGGCGCACCTGCAATAAAAGTCGGAATACCAAAAGCACCACCAGTATTACCTGCATCAACAATAAATTCTTTATTTAAAGCATTATTCATAAAAAAGGTAAGTTCATAATCTTTGTTGATTACAAGACCTGTTTTAAAATTTAAGATACCATAACCGTCTTGAGAAATATCTGGCAAATTAGTCTCTTCAAAAAATACTTTAGATTTATACGTATAAGTGGGTCTAAAAAAGTAACGTAAGTTTTTAGTAGCATCTATATTGATATTAAATCCTGCAGAAAAAGAATTCTTAGGTGTTAATCTAAATGTATTTCCTGCTAAAGCTTGTGCATTTCCATTAGAGTCTTCGTCATCAAAAGAAGCGTCTATATAACTATAGTTTGCAAAAAAGCTTGATGTTTTTGAAAACGCATACTGCATAGCCGTTTCAAAACCAAAAGAACTTGCACTTCCACTATCTTCTGGCGTTGACGTAAGTACCCCATCTTCAAATTTAGAAATAGTTGTTTGAAAATTTGAATACTCATACATATATGCATTTATATCAAATTGTAATTTATTATTTAAAAACAATGATTTTGCACCTACCTCATAAGACCAAACAGTTTCATCTGATAATACATTTGTTTCTGTTGCCGTTACATTAATAACATTTGGTCTTCTCCCTCTAGAAGCGGTACCAAATAATGTAATTGCCTCATTCACATCATAATTTACGGCAAAACGACCAACTGCTGATAAAAAGTTTTCGCTCGCTTCTATTTTTCCTCCGTTTGTAGTCGTAAATAACACATTAGGATAATTCCCTAATAAACGACCTAAAACAGAAGGATTTTCTGAATCCGTTACTTGATACCCCGCATTAATGTTTTCCCAAGTAGCTCTTAATCCTAAAGTAACAGATAATTTATCTGTGAAATCATAAGAAGCATCAGCAAAAATATCTCCCGAATAGTTTTCTCCAAAATTTTTATTGGATTCAGTATTAAAAGATTTTAAAGTAGCACCCGCAAGAGGTCCAAAAGTAGCTGGATCATCTGGTAAATTTGACGCCAAAATTGGAAATCCGTTTGAAACCAAAAAAGCAGGATTTAAGAATAACATTGCTACACTTTGCTCATTATATTCCCAAGGCACTCTTTGAGAACCTTTTTCATAAAAGAAGTTTCCTCCAAAAAATCCTCTAAATTCAGCATCAGTATCAAAATTAAATCTAACTTCTTGACTGAATTGCTTTCCTTCTGATATCTCATGGAAAAATAAAGCAGGAGCCGCAGTTCCGTCTGCATCAAAAGCTTCATCAGAATTAAATTTTCTGTAAGCTGTTGTAGAAGTTACATTACAAACATCATTTAATTCATGTTTTAAAATTGCAGTAACACCCCAAACAGTTCTGTCTAAACCTAATTCTTCTCCCCTTTCTAAATCTGTAAAAGTATTTGGGTTTGTATCTCCACCTAAAGGTGCATAAGTTCCACTTTTAAAAGAAGTTCCCGGAGGCGTATCTTGTTGCCAGTTTGCAATTACATCTAAAGAGGTATCATCATTTAATAAATATCTAAATGAGGTTCTAAAAGCAACTG
Organism: Polaribacter sp. Z014; assembly: GCF_023555435.1. Taxonomy (NCBI): domain Bacteria; kingdom Pseudomonadati; phylum Bacteroidota; class Flavobacteriia; order Flavobacteriales; family Flavobacteriaceae; genus Polaribacter; species Polaribacter sp. Z014. The sequence goes on along the minus strand of NZ_JALCZP010000006.1, from coordinate 33,397 downwards.
TTTCTTTTCCGTTTAAATCTCCACCAGAAAGGTTTTCTATATATCCATCTCTTTTATTATATATAGCAGCAGCTCTAAAAAACAATTTATCTTCAACTAAGGGAGCATTAAAATGTCCTGTTGCTAAAAATTGATTAAAATTACCATACCCTAATTTAACAGCACCAGAAGTTTCATTTTTTGCTTTATTCTGAATAATATGCATTGCCCCAATTTGAGCTCCTCTACCAAACAACGTACCTTGTGGTCCTTTTAAAACCTCTACACGTTCTATATCATATAATTCTACAACAGAACCTCTAGATTTACTAATTGAAACTCCGTCTTGAAAAATAGAGACCCTTGGTTCTACTCTAGAATCACCACTATCACTTGTAATTCCTCTAACTACAATTCCTGGGTTATTTACACTTTGAATTTGCACTTGAAAACCTGGTACATATTCCGACAAAGCATCATATTCAAAAGTACCTTGGTTTTCTAAAAAATCTGTTCCATAAGAGGTGATTGCAATAGGCACATCTTTATTTTTTTGTTCTCTTTTTTGAGATGTTACCACAACACCTTCTAACTGATAAGCACTTTCTTTTAAAACAACATTAAATATTGTTTCTACCTTATTAATTACTACTTTTTTGACGATTGTATTGTAACCTAAATAAGATACTTCTACCAAATAACTATCTTTTGCAATCTTATTCAATAAAAACGCACCATTTTCATTTGAAGTTGTTCCTTTTGCTATTTTTTTTATATGAACATTAGCTCCCATTATTGGTTCTCCTTGCTCTGTAGTAATAGTTCCTTTTAACACGCCTGTATTTTGTGCGTTTGTACTAATTAGACTAAAAAGTGTTAAAAATGTAAGTAAAAATTTAAATTGCATCTATTTGAGTTTAAAATTAAATTAGAACACAAATTTATCTTAGTACTACGAGACATTTGTTAACTTAAAATCATACAATGGTTACTTTTTTAATCATTAGAACCTATTCTATATAGATAGTTTACAAAACAATAACACCAAGGTTTCAGAATATTAATATTGTTTGCCTTAACCAAAAAAACACTTTTACATTAATTACTGATTTATAAATTATTAATCAATTTAACAGTGAAATAAGCTACTTTAAACCAAGAATCATAAACTTAACTTACTCATATTAACAACACCTTAATATCGTACTAATATTCCTTCAAACGAAGAATGTCTGCTATTTTATAGTTTTAAAACAAAAGTTTTAAGCGATTTTAAAATTTTCTAAATTTGACATTAAAACAAAAAACATCAAAATTAAATTTAACATCATTTTTAAGCGATTTAAAGCACTTTTATGAAATTAATAAATGTTGATAATTTTAGACTAAAATCACTAAAAAGCTTTTAAAAGCGCTTTATTAATTGTAAATTTGAGATTGTGAATTTCGCTTTTCAAAGCTGAATTTCATCAATCTAAAAAACATTAATTTACTTTTATATAATGAGCGAAGAAATTAAAAAAGAATATGATGCTTCCAGTATTCAGGCACTGGAAGGAATGGAGCATGTAAGAATGCGTCCTTCCATGTATATTGGAGATGTTGGTGTACGTGGTTTACACCATTTAGTATACGAAGTTGTAGATAACTCTATTGATGAAGCAATGGGTGGTTATTGTGATACAATTGATGTTACCATAAACGAAGACAATTCTGTTACAACCAAAGATAACGGACGTGGAATTCCGGTTGGAATGCACGAAAAAGAAGGCGTTTCTGCATTACAAGTAGTAATGACAAAAATTGGTGCTGGTGGTAAATTCGATAAAGATTCTTATAAAGTTTCTGGTGGTTTACACGGTGTTGGTGTTTCTTGTGTAAACGCACTTTCTGACCTTTTAGTAGCAACAGTGCATAAAGATGGTAAAGTTTGGAGACAAGAGTACTCTCAAGGTAAAGCATTATACCCAGTTAAAACCATTGGAGAAACTGATTTTACAGGTACAATTGTTACTTTTTTACCAGACAAATCTATCTTTAAACAAACTACAATATTTAACTACGAAACACTTGCAACTCGTATGCGCGAGTTAGCGTTTTTAAATAAAGGGATTACCATTACTTTAACAGACAAACGTGAAACAGATGATGAAGGAAACTTTATTTCTGAAATTTTTCATTCTGATGAAGGTTTACCAGAATTTATTAAATATTTAGATTCTACTCGCGAACAATTAACATCGCAAGTAATTTCTATGGAAGGCGAGAAAAACGGAATTCCTGTTGAAGTTGCCATGGTATATAATACTTCGTATGCAGAGAACTTACATTCTTATGTAAACAACATTAATACACACGAAGGAGGAACGCATTTATCTGGTTTTAGACGTGGATTAACAGGAACTTTAAAAAAGTATGCTGATGAATCTGGTTTATTAAAAAATGTAAAATTTGATATTGCTGGTGATGATTTCCGTGAAGGATTAACGGCAATCGTTTCTGTAAAAGTGGCAGAACCACAATTTGAAGGGCAAACAAAAACAAAATTAGGGAACAGAGAAGTTTCTGCTGCAGTTTCGCAAGCAGTTTCAGAAATGTTAACTGATTATTTAGAAGAAAACCCAAATGATGCTAAAACAATTGTTCAGAAAGTAATATTAGCTGCAACCGCAAGACACGCTGCACGTAAAGCCAGAGAAATGGTACAGCGTAAAACAGTAATGTCTATTGGTGGTTTACCTGGTAAATTATCTGACTGTTCAGAAACAGACCCAGAACAATGTGAAATTTTCTTAGTTGAGGGAGATTCTGCAGGTGGAACAGCTAAACAAGGTAGAGATAGAAACTTTCAAGCAATTTTACCACTACGTGGAAAGATTTTGAACGTGGAAAAAGCAATGCAACATAAAGTTTTTGAAAACGAAGAGATCAAAAACATGTTTACTGCCTTAGGTGTTTCTATTGGTACAGAAGAAGACCCAAGAGCTTTAAACCTTTCTAAAATTCGTTATCATAAAGTAGTTATTATGTGTGATGCCGATGTAGATGGATCGCATATTGCTACCTTAATATTAACCTTCTTTTTTAGATATATGAGAGAGATGGTAGAGCAAGGTTATATTTATATTGCAACACCTCCTTTATACTTAGTTAAAAAAGGACAAAAAAGAGAATATGCTTGGGATGACAATCAACGTGATTTAATCGTTCAAAAAATGGGTGGATCTGCAGCAATCCAACGTTATAAAGGTCTTGGAGAGATGAACGCAGAACAACTATGGGATACTACCATGAATCCTGAATTTAGAACTCTTAGAAAAGTGATTATAGACAGTCCTGCAGAAGCAGATAGAGTTTTCTCTATGTTGATGGGAGACGATGTACCACCACGTAGAGACTTTATAGAAAGAAACGCTAAATACGCTAACATAGACGTATAGTATTTTTATCTAAATAAATTTATATGATACACATTTCTAGTAATAGGAATGTGTATTTTTTTTGATAAAGTTCGCCACAAGCCCCACTATAATCATCAAATACTGTAGTTAACCACGCAATACTGATTTAACCATTTTACAAGTCAATAAATCGTTACTTTTCCGATTACTTTTCATTAAAAATAATTCAATCTATTTTCACAACATTCTAAAATTAAATTACCTTATTTCTTTACATAGAATTTATTTTGAGTCGATTAAAATTCTGAATAAAATAAAATGAGTTTATAAAACCTTATATCTTTTTAGCATTGCAGACCTAAGTCTTTTTAAAATTATGCTTATAAATTCCTCATCAAACTAAAAAAAATCAATACCTAGATATAGTGAAATTTGACTTCTTACAACCAATATAATGACTCTAAACTTTTATTATTGATTTATTTATCTATTTTAGCAAAAAAATTAACAAACATTTAACCAATTACCAACTAAATCCCCATTACCATGAAAAAGAGTATTTTAATTTTTATCGGCGTATTCGCCTTAACATTTAACGCAAAAGCTCAAAGCGGTTTTGAAGAAATTATTCAAGGAGGAGAAAACGATTCAAAATTACTTCTAGAAGGCTATTTTACCCCAGCAATGGAAGGTTTTATTTATGCCATGAATAACGGATGGGCGCATACAGCGGAAGTGCACAAAAAATTTGGTTTCGATATAACCATTGGAGCAAGTGGAGCACTAGTACCATCATCAAAAGAAATTTTTAAGGTTACTGGACTTACTCATAACGGAGGCTCATACGAAGGACCAACTATTATGGGAGAAGGAGATGGTAATACGTATACGATACAGAAAGACGGAAACACTATTGAAATAGAAATGCCAGGAGGAATTACAGAAGATTTACCAATAAACGCTGTACCTGCACCAACATTACAATTAAACGTAGGTTTACCTTACAAATTAGAAGCAATGGTTCGTTTTTTCCCAGATACAGATTTCGGAGACGATGGAGGAAGTGCTAAAATGCTTGGTTTAGGATTAAAAAAAGAAATTACTAGTTGGTTTGGCCCTTTAGACAAATTACCTTTACATGTTTCTTTATTAGCTTCTTATACTACCTTAAACGTAAATTACGGTTTTGAAAACGACGCTAACAACTCCGGTTTCGATGTAGAAAACGGATCTGCAGAATTTGATTTAAAAGCATTTAATGTACAAGCTTTAGCTTCTTTAAACTTTCCTTTCATAAACGTTTATGGTGGTTTTGGATACGGTTCTGGAAATAGCGACTTTAAAATGAATGGTAGCTACACTTACAATGGAGAACCTTTGACAACACCTAATTTAAAATTTACTGCAGGAGGTTTTAAAACTACTGTAGGAGCAAGAATAAGCTTAGGTTTCTTTAAAATATTTGCAGATTATACATTACAAGAATACAATGCTGTTTCTGCAGGTATTGCATTTAGCTTCAGATAAAATAGTTCGAAATCCATTTCGTAAAAAGACACCTTATTAAGGTGTCTTTTTGCTTTTTTAGCAATTAAAACTTAAGTAAATTTCGTACTTTTGTTAGAGTTAAAATTGATTATAAATCTAAAAATAATAAATATGAAAGTTACCGTAGTAGGAGCAGGTGCAGTAGGTGCAAGTTGTGCAGAATACATCGCAATTAAAGACTTCGCTTCAGAAGTTGTTATCTTAGACATTAAAGAAGGTTTTGCAGAAGGAAAAGCAATGGACTTAATGCAAACAGCTTCTTTAAATGGTTTTGATACCAAAATCTCTGGAAGTACAAATGATTATTCTAAAACAGCAAATTCTGATGTTTGTGTAATTACCTCTGGTATTCCACGTAAGCCAGGAATGACTCGTGAAGAATTAATTGGAATAAACGCAGGAATTGTAAAAACAGTTTCATCTAATTTAATAGAACACTCTCCAAACACAATTATTATTGTGGTTTCTAATCCTATGGATACTATGACTTATTTAGTTCATAAAACTACAGGATTACCTAAAAACAGAATTATTGGAATGGGTGGTGCATTAGACTCAGCTCGTTTTAAATACAGATTAGCAGAAGCTTTAGGAGCACCTATTTCTGATGTTGATGGTATGGTAATTGGTGGTCACTCTGATGTAGGTATGGTTCCTTTAACTCGTTTAGCTACTCGTAACTCTGTTCCTGTTTCAGAATTTATTTCTGAAGAAAGATTAGAACAAGTTATGCAAGACACTAAAGTTGGTGGTGCAACATTAACTGGTTTATTAGGTACTTCTGCTTGGTATGCTCCAGGTGCTGCAGTAAGCGCTTTAGTACAAGCAATTGCTTGCGACCAAAAGAAAGTTTTCCCTTGTTCTACTTTATTAGAAGGTGAATATGGTTTAAATGACCTTTGTATTGGTGTACCTGTTGTTTTAGGTAAAAACGGAATTGAAAGCATTGTAGAGATTAGCTTAACTGATGCTGAAAAAGCTCACATGCAAAAATCTGCAGAAGGTGTTTCTAAAACAAACGGATTATTAGAATTGTAATAAGCCTTAAAAGCTTACTCAATATATTTTCTAAAATGCAAAAAGCCTCAAAGATCTTCTTTGAGGCTTTTTTACGTCCTATTTTCTGTAATTCAAATAAACATCTTATCTATTTTCAAAAATGTAAAACACGTATATTTGTTACCTAATTGCTTAAAAATTGAAAAAACAAATACATACACTATTAAAAAATGTATATGGTTATGAAAATTTCCGTCCTTTACAGGAAGAAATTATCACCAGAACTATAGACGGAAAAGACAGTTTTGTTTTAATGCCAACTGGAGGAGGAAAATCTATTTGCTTCCAAATTCCAGCATTAATTTTTGATGGAATTACCATTGTAGTTTCACCGCTTATATCTTTAATGAAAGATCAAGTACAAGCGTTAAAATCTAACGGAATAAAAGCCGATTTTTTTAACAGTTCTATTTCTCCACAAGAAGAAAACGATGTAATTGGCAGAGCAATTAATGGAGAATTACAACTACTTTATTTATCCCCAGAAAAATTAATATCCGTAAGCAATACTTGGTTAAAAGAATTAAACATAAAATTAGTAGCTATTGACGAAGCACATTGTGTTAGTATGTGGGGACATGATTTTAGACCAGAATACACACAATTAAAACATTTTAGAAACTCTTTACCAGAAATACCTTTTATGGCATTAACCGCTACCGCGGATAAATCTGCTAGAAAAGATATTGAAGAACAATTAGGTTTAAAAAATTCTAAATTATTTATCTCTTCTTTTGATCGAAAAAATTTAAGCATAGAAGTTAGAGGACAAGTCGCTAAAAAGAAAAAACTACAAGAAATTGCCAATTTTATACAACGAAGAAAAAACGAAAGTGGTATTATTTACTGTTTAAGTAGAAAAAATACAGAAGAAGTAGCCAGTTATCTTAAAGCAGAAGGACATTCTGTAGCATTTTATCATGCAGGAATGAATCATGAAGAAAGAGAAAGTACACAAACTGATTTTATAAATGATGATATAAAAATAGTGGTTGCTACCATTGCTTTCGGAATGGGAATTGACAAATCTAATGTTCGTTTTGTAATTCATTACAATTTACCAAAAAACTTAGAAGGCTATTATCAAGAAATAGGAAGAGCAGGAAGAGATGGATTGCCATCAGAAACCATACTGTATTACAATATGAGAGATTTTGTATTGTATAGTCAATTTGCCGACGACGGAGCAAATACCGCCATGCAAAAAGAAAAATTAAATAGAATGCTTCAATTTGCAGAAGCTAAATCGTGTAGAAGAAAAATACTATTATCTTATTTTGGAGAACACCTTTCTGAAAACTGTGGCAATTGTGATGTTTGCGAAAATCCGCCAAAAGACTTTGAAGGCACTATTTTAACACAAAAAGCACTTTCTGGAATTGCAAGAATGGGTGAAAAAGATGGAATTACCATGTTAATAAACGTGTTAAGAGGAAGTAATAATGCAGACATCCATTCTAAACAATATTTTAATCTAAAAACGTACGGCATAGGAAAAGATGTCAGTTTTTTCGATTGGCGAGATTATGTGATTCAAATGGCAAATCAAGGATTGATAGAAATTATGTACAGCGAAAATTCTGCTCTAAAAATATCACCCATTGGGTGGAAAGTTTTAAAAGGAGAAAAAACAATTCGCTTAACAACTCCTATTGCCTCTAAAGATAAAAAGAAAAAAGAAAAAGTAGTAAAGACAGCAACAGAAGGAGCAGTAAATAAGGACTTATTTACAGAGCTCAAAAAAATACGATACGCCATAGCCAAGGAAGAGAAAATGCCTGCTTATATTATTTTTAATGACAAATCTCTAAAATTAATGGCTAGCGAACTTCCTACAACAGAAAATGAATTTTTAGCAATTTCCGGAGTTGGAATGAATAAAATGGAAAAATATGGTGAAGAATTTATGAGTGTGATTCGTACCTTTAAAAATGTAGCGAAACCGAGAAAAATTAGCACCATTCAAAACACATTTAATTTATTTAAAAAAGGTTTAAAACCAGCCGAAATTGCCCAAGAAAGAAGTTTATCTATTACCACCATTTTTTCACATCTATCACAATTATATATGGAAGGCAAAGAAGTGGATTTAGAAGAACTTGTAGATAAAGAAGTTGTAGATAAAGTACGAATTGCTTTTAATGAATTGGAAAGAAAAATAGAATTGAAACCCATTTACGACAAACTAAACGAAGAAATTTCTTATGGGGAAATAAGGTTAAGTATTACATTAATTTTAAAAAATGAATAAGATGTATGATCGCACAACCATAACGCAATCTTTTTTATATATTTGACGTATGAAAGCAAAATGGTACCTCTGTACTTTATTCTTACTATTTATTTGTTTCGGAGCGTTTCACGAAGAGGTTACTTTACCTAATCAAGAAATTGTTCTTGAATTTGTTGATGTAAAAATCAACAAAAAAGACATAGATAACACAATAGCCGAAGTAAAAGAAAAACTACTAGAAATCGGTGTTGCAAATATTCAAATTAATAAAACGCACAACGGTACCTTAAAAATTTCGTACTATAGTACTTCTCATATTAACAACATTAAAGAAGAGCTTTACAAGGATCATAACTTAGTTTTAAATCAAAGTTCTGATCATAAAGAAAAAAACAAGCATTCTTCTAATTACAATATTGATATTCATGAGTTAACCAACCAAAGTGATATTTCTAATTCTGATTTCAATTTTGTTCTTGATGTTAAATATTATTCTGATAAAATTAGCACTTTTAATTATGTTGCTTTTGTAAAAAAAACAACACAAGATAAAGAAAATCAACTCTTTAAAACTTCTTATAAAATTCATAAAAATCATCCTTTTATAAAGGATAGAACTTCTTACAATGAACCTGAAGTTAGAGCAGGTCCGCAAAGCTTCTATAGCTAAAAAAAATGTATTCATTTACATTTTTAAAATACTACTTTAAAATCATGAGTACCAAACTCATAATAACAAAAAACAATCAACAAAAATAATTGTCAGGTTTTACGAGAAACTATATATTTGCTCGTTTTTAAAAATTTGATTATAAAATACATATAAAATGCAGAATAAAGGACTTATAAAGTTATTTGCTATCCTTTTTGGATTAGTGAGTTTATACCAATTATCATTTACATTCTTAGCTACCAAAGTAGAAGATAATGCAATTAGTTATGCCGAAAGTAAAGGTGATAATATTGATGCAAGACAGAAAGCTGCTTTTGAAAGAAAGTACTTAGACAGTGTTGCAAACAAAGACATTATTAATTTAGGTATTACATCTTACAGCTACAATGATGTTAAAGACAAAGAGATGAATCTTGGTCTAGATCTAAAAGGTGGTATTAACGCTATTTTACAAGTATCTGTAAAAGAAGTTTTAAAAAGCTTAGCTAACGATTCTAAAAACGTTGCTTTTAACAAAGCCTTAGACGCTGCAGACGAAGCTCAAAAAAACAGTAATGCTACATATTTAGACTTATTCTTTGAAGAATTTGAAAAAGTTGCTGGTGATACTAAATTAAGTGATCCTTCTATATTTGGAACAAAAGCTTTAAGCGAAAAAATAACTTTTAATGAAGCAAATGCTACTGTAAAAGAAACATTACAAGAAGAAATTAACAGTTCTATTGGTACTGCTTTTGAAGTATTAAGAAGTAGAATTGATAAATTTGGTGTTACACAACCAAACATTCAAAGAATTGGAAACTCTGGTAGAATTCAGATTGAATTGCCAGGTGCTAAAGATATTGAGCGTGTTACTCGTTTAATTACTAGTAAAGCAGAATTACAGTTTTGGGAAGTATATACCAATGCAGAAGTTCAAAATTACTTTTTTACTGCAAATGCTAAAGTTGCAGAACTTTTAAAAGACAACACCGTTCTAAAAAAAGCTGTAGATTCTACTAAAACAGATGATATTGATGATTTATTAGGAGAAACAAAAGATTCTACAAGTGTAAATCAAAAAAATCTTTTTTCTTATTTATTTCCTAACGTAGCACAATCTCAACAACAAATGAGTTCTTTAGTTGCACAAGCTAGGGTTTTAGATACTGCTACTGTAAATAGTTTATTAAAAAGAAAAGAAGTTAAAGCATTATTACCTAAAGAATTAAAATACGTTAAATTCTTATGGGATTATAAATCTAATAAAGGTACAGACGGAACAGAATTAATTGGTTTATATGCCATTAAAGGAACCCGTAGTGGTAAAGCGAATATTGAAGGTGATGTTATTTTAGATGCTTCTCAAGTATTTGACCAAATGAATAAACCAGAGGTTAGTATGACTATGAATAGTTCTGGTACTAAACAATGGGGAAAACTAACAGGAGAAAATATTGGTAAGTTTGTTGCCATAGTTTTAGATGATTATGTATATACTGCACCATCAATTAATCAAAAACTTGGAAGTATGTCTAGTATTTCTGGTGGAAGTATGACTATTACAGAAGCAGAAGATATTGCTACCGTTTTAAAAGCAGGTAAATTACCAGCTGCAGCTAGAATAATTCAAGCAGAAGTTGTTGGACCATCTTTAGGACAAGAATCTATAGATCACAGTATTCAATCTTTTGGTTTAGCTATTTTATTAGTATTAGTTTGGATGATTTTATACTATGGTAAAGCTGGTTTATATGCAGACATCGCTTTAGCTGTAAACATCTTATTTATCTTCGGAATTTTAGCTTCTTTCAACGCCGTGTTAACATTACCTGGTATTGCAGGTATTATCTTAACTATTGGTATGTCTGTAGATGCAAACGTTATTATCTTTGAGAGGATTAAAGAAAGTTTATCTATTAAAAAAGGATTAAAACAATCTGTAGATGAAGGTTTCTCTATTAAAGGAGCTTTATCTGCAATTATTGATGCAAATATTACAACTTTATTAACTGGTATTATCTTATATGTTTTTGGAACAGGACCAATTAAAGGTTTTGCTTTAACATTAATGATTGGTATTTTAACTTCATTATTTACAGCGGTATTTATTACTCGTTTGTTAATTGACAGATCTATTAATAAAGGAAATAGCTTAACTTTTAATACTTCTATCTCTAAAGGATGGTTCCAAAATATAAATGTAGAGTTCTTAAGAAAACGTAAAATTGCTTACATCGTGTCTGGTACTGTAATTATTGCAGGTATCATTTCTATTTTCTCTATTGGATTAAAACAAGGTGTAGACTTTAAAGGAGGACGTTCTTATGTTGTTCGTTTCGATCAAACAATGAACGCTACAGAAGTTGCTTCTACCTTAAAAGATGCATTTGGCACAGCTCCAGAAGTAAAAACGTATGGTTCTGATCATCAATTAAAAATTACAACAGTTTATAAAATTGATGAAGAAGGACAAGATGTAGATGATCAAGTTCAGACCGTTTTATTTACAGGTTTAAAACCTTATTTAGGAACTACTACTTACGAAAACTTTAAACCAGGTTTCGAAAAAGAAGGTTCTGGTGTAATGAGTTATATGAAAGTAGAACCAACTATTGCAGATGATATTAAAACATCAGCATTATATGCCGTTTTTGGTTCTTTATTAGTAGTTTTCTTATACATCTTATTAAGATTCAGAAAAATATCATTTAGTATTGGTGCAGTAGTTGCCGTTTTTCATGATGTATTAATTGTATTAGGTTTGTTTTCTATCTTATATAAATTTATGCCTTTTGATATGGAAATAGGTCAATCATTTATTGCCGCCATACTAACGGTGGTTGGATACTCCCTGAATGATACGGTAGTAATTTTTGATAGAGTTAGAGAATTTACAGGAACACACCCAAACTGGAAATATAGCGAGGTTGTAGACAAAGCATTAAGCTCTACATTAGGTAGAACCATAAACACCTCTTTAACAACATTACTTGTAATGTTATCTATCTTCTTATTTGGAGGAGATTCTATTAAAGGATTTATGTTTGCCTTAATTATTGGAGTAGTAGTTGGTACATATTCATCATTATTTGTAGCAACACCAATTATGTTTGATACTTCTAAAAAAGAAGAAAAAAATAATTAAACTAATTTTTAGATATATTGAAACCGTTTTTAATTTGTAACTATCAGATTAAAAACGGTTTTTTCATTACACAAATAGATATAAAATTTACATTCTAATGAGCATTATTAAACTTCAAGATCTATATTTTAAACCTTTTATCAACAAGGAAGAAATAGCAGTAATAGTAAAAACATTAGCCGTTCAAGTAAAAGCAGACTTACCTAAAGGAGAAGTTCCTATTTTTGTAGGTATTTTAAATGGTTGCTTTTTATTTGCTGCCGACTTTATAAGGGAGTTTAATGGAGATTGTGAAGTTTCATTTGTAAAATTAGCTTCGTATAATGGTACGTCTTCTACAGAAAACGTAAAACAGTTGGTAGGTATTAATGAAGATTTAACAGGAAGAACTGTAATTATTTTAGAAGATATTATTGATACAGGAAACACACTTCAAGAAATTTATAATATCTTTAGGGATAAAAATTTAAAACAATTAAAAATTGCAACGTTATTTTTTAAACCAGACGTATTTAGAAAAGAATTACCAATAGATTATATCGGAAAAGGAATTGAAGATAAATTTATTGTTGGTTACGGATTAGATTATAATGGTTTAGGTAGAAATTACCCAGCAATTTATCAACTATCAACACAACCTAAAATGAAAAACATCGTATTATTTGGCCCTCCAGGAGCAGGAAAAGGAACACAAGCAGATTTTTTAAAGGACATGTACAACTTAGTACATATCTCTACAGGAGATGTATTCCGTTTTAACATTAAAAACCAAACAGAATTAGGTTTGTTAGCTAAAAAATATATGGATGAAGGAGATTTAGTTCCGGATGAAGTAACTATTAATATGCTAAAAGCAGAAGTAGAAAAAAATGCAGATGCCAACGGTTTTATTTTTGATGGTTTTCCAAGAACAGAGTCTCAAGCAGAAGCTTTAGATGCTTTTTTAGCTGAAAAAGGGGAACAAATAAACGGAATGGTAGCTTTAGAGGTACCTGAAGATGCTTTAGTAACTCGTTTATTAGAAAGAGGAAAAACAAGTGGTAGAACAGACGATACTGATGAAAGTAAAATTAGAAACCGTTTTAACGAATACAACACAAAAACAGCTGTTTTAAAAGATTATTTTGATGCTCAAAATAAATACTATGGCGTTAATGGTTTGGGTTCTATTGAAGAAATTACGCAACGAATTGCAAAAGTATTTGATACTTTATAAAAAGTGTAACTGTTTAAGCGTTTAATTGTTTAAACAAACACGAACAATTACACATTTAAACATTTACACAATTACACAACAAAAATGACTGAAGGAAATTTTGTCGATTACATAAAAATATACGCTTCTTCTGGTAAAGGCGGACAAGGTTCTATGCACTTACATAGAGAAAAGTATATTACCAAAGGTGGACCTGACGGAGGAGATGGTGGACGTGGAGGACACATTATTTTACGAGGTGATAAAAACATGTGGACCTTATTTCACCTAAAATTCAAACGTCACTTTAGAGCCGAAAGTGGTGGTGGCGGAAGTGCTAGTAGAAGTTCTGGTGCAGATGCAGAAGACATTTATATTGATGTGCCTTTAGGTACCATTATTAAAGATGCAGATACAGATGAAGTAATTATAGAAATTACAGAACATCAAAAAGAAGTAATTTTATTACGTGGAGGAAAAGGAGGACTAGGAAACTGGAACTTTAAATCTTCTACAAATCAGACACCAAGATATGCACAACCTGGAATGGATGGTTTTGATGGCTGGTTTAGAATGGAATTAAAACTATTGGCAGATGTTGGTTTGGTTGGTTTCCCTAATGCAGGAAAATCTACTTTATTATCAGTATTGACTTCTGCAAAACCAAAAATTGCAGATTATGCTTTTACTACTTTAAAACCTAATTTAGGAATTGTAGAACATAGAAATCATCAAACATTTGTAATTGCAGATATTCCAGGAATTATAGAAGGTGCTGCAGAAGGAAAAGGTTTAGGACATCGTTTTTTACGTCATATAGAACGTAATTCGGCGTTGTTATTCTTAGTTCCTGCGGATAGTGATGACATTAATAAAGAATATCAAATTCTTTTAAACGAGCTAAAACAACACAATCCAGAATTGTTAGATAAAGACCGTTTATTAGCCATTTCTAAAACAGATATGTTAGATGAGGAATTAGAGGCAGAAATAAAAGCAGATTTACCAAAAGGTGTCGAAGCTATATTTATATCTTCTGTTGCTCAAAAAGGATTACAAGAATTGAAAGACAAACTTTGGAAAATGTTGAATTAAGGCAACGGCAACCAAGTTACCATTTGTATTCTTTTAATATTTATTAAAAAATAGAAACTCAAACATTCAATTGTTTGAGTTTTTTTTATGCAAAAAAAAAGGATAACATACAGTTTTGTCATTTCGAACGTAGAAAGAAATCTCATAAAGTTTGATTGGGATTTTGTGATCACTGTTATGTGATTTCTCCTCTCGTCAAAATTACACGGTTGTGTTTTTAACGTTCGGTTTTATCTATTCAAACAGAGAGAGAAACCAAATAAAGTTTGATTGGGATTTTGTGATCACTGTTATGTGATTTCTCCTCTCGTCAAAATTACACGGTTGTGTTTTTAACGTTCGGTTTTGTCTATTCAAACAGAGAGAGAAACCAAATAAAGTTTGATTGGGATTTTGTGATCACTGTTATGAGATTTCTCCTTTCGTCGAAATGACAATTGTTGTTGCTAAGTTTTGCGGTAGCAAAGTTATTCAGTTAATTGAATTCTAATTGGTAATCTATATTTTGTAGTTACTGGAATGCCTCGTTTGTTTGCTGGATAGATTTTTGGAAGTTTCTCTACACTGGCTTTTAGTAAACTATCTAATTCTGGTAATTCCTTTTTAAGGTTTTCTGAAGACTGAATGGTATCTAAACTAAAAACTCCTTCAGAATTAATAAGTACGTCTACATATACTATTTCGTTAATAGAGTCTTTAACAGACAAGTTATGCTGTTGTAACTCCTCTCCTATTTTCTGATGAATGGTTGTTCTAAAACAATCTGCTTTTTGTTGTTTATCAATAATAGCATCACAACCTTTAAAAGAGGGAAAAGTATCTACAGAAGAAAAATCTACAATCGTATCTAAAGCTACAGTATTATTGCTTTTCGAAGGACAAAATAAATCACACGAAGTGATAAAAACCATCATTATTAAAAAAGATAAAAACCTTAAATACATACTTTTAATTAAAGTGTGAATTTACAAAACTTTAACGACTTTTATTCTAAAGATTTAACACTCAAAAAACTCCTCATTTAAACCCATAAAAATAACCAATCTATAATTTATATAAACTTTGGTTGCTGTAGATTTATATTACCCCAAACAGAAAACTCCTCAATAACAATTTTTTAAAATTCCAATAATTATAGAAATGGTATTATATACAAGTTTTCGTATAGGTAATCTATCGATTACTTCTTTTAAAGAAGCTTCTTACAAATACCAAATCACTTCAATAATCTGCTATTCTACTTCTGTTAATATTTTAGTCATTATTAAAACAAGGTTTATAGCTAAATAATGGTAACAAAGTTTATTTTGAATCGTCTTATAATTAGAAAACTGGCGCGATTATTGACTTTAGGCCAGTATAACTATTTAAAAAACTATGGATATATTTTTATTACTTCTAGGCTTTCTTTTTGTTTGTCTTGGAATTATCGGCTCATTTTTACCGGTTTTACCCGGACCTTTAACAAGTTGGATAGGCTTACTTTTATTACATTTTACCAAGATTATTCCAATGGATTGGACTTTCTTAGGTATTACTTTAGGATTAGCCATTCTAATTTGGATTCTCGATTACTTTATTCCTGCTATGGGAACGAAACGGTTTGGCGGCACTAAATATGGCGTTTACGGAACTACTATTGGATTAATTGTTGGCCTACTCTCTCCCATTCCGTTTGGTATGTTGATTGGTACTTTTTTGGGTGCGCTAATTGGGGAATTGCTTTATGATAGCAAAGACACCAACCGAGCTTTAAAAGCATCATTTGGGGCCTTTATTGGATTTTTAGCTTCTACGACGATTAAATTCTCTATTTCTGTTATTTATTTTGTGCTATTTGTTATTCAGTTTTGGGAGTTTAAAGAAAACTTCTTTTAAAAACCTTTGTAACCAATTAAAAAAACATCTCACTTCAGAAGAAAAACAGAAAATGATAACAATCAAAAGAACAAATTCCGACAATATAGATTTTATAAAATTAGTTAAAGAATTAGATAAAAGTTTAGGAGTATATTATAAGGATGAAAAATCATTTTATGAAGAATTAAATAATATTGACAAAATAAAATACGCAGTTGTTGCTTACAATGAAAACGAAAAACCAGTCGGTTGTGGAGGAATTAAAAAATACTCTAAAAATGAAGTAGAAATTAAACGAATATTTGTTCCTACAGCATATCGTGGGAAAGGAATTGCGACAATAGTATTGAAGGAATTGGAAAATTGGAGTAAAGATTTGGAATTTGAAAAATGTATTTTAGAAACACTGAAGGAAAAACCTTACGCAATTGCATTTTACGAAAAGAATAAATATAAAGAAATCCCTAATTTTGGCGAATATAAAAACGCTGAAAATAGTATTTGTTTTGAAAAAGAAATAAAATAACTGGTTACAACACCGTATATAATTTATTGCTGGCTTCTTCCCTACTTACGAAAGTCCTCGCGGACTTTCTTGGTTGGTAATTATTTACTAAATTAGTTGCTTGAAACACGCAACAAACCATATACAACAACGAACAAATAGAAACATAGAAAACATAGATTCCGAATAAAATGATTCTAATACAATAAGTTTGCAAACAAGTCTAGCCCAGATTGAAGTGGCATCCTTTTTTCTTTTTCAGAAAAAAGATATAACGGAAAGCTGGAAATAGCTACAAAAAAAAGAATTACACTTAATAGTAAAATTGCCACATCACATAAAAAAGTGAGCCCCTGAAATAAATTCAGGGTAAAAAAAAAGCGTCCCGTTTCAGGGAAGCTTTCCATTGGTTAACAAAACCACGACGCTTTTACTAAAGCGCCAAAACAACACAACTAATGCTGCCCTAACAAAAAGCAGCCGACAAATATACGATGTTTTTAAATATTCTCAAATAAAGTTGCTGTTTTTTATTTTATTCTCAATTGGCTATTAATGCATTTGATTGTATCTTTGCGTTCTTAAATAAACATCAGAAAACTAAACAGCAAATGCAATTATCAGAACAAGAAGTTGTACGTAGAGAAAAGCTTGTAAAATTACGCGCTTTAGGCATCAATCCATATCCTGCAGATTTATATCCTGTAGATTCTAATTCTAAAGAAATAAAGAAGGATTATGTTGAGGGAAAAAAGGTAATTATTGCTGGTAGATTAATGTCTATCAACATACAAGGAAAGGCTTCTTTTGCGCAATTGCAAGATGGAGAAGGTAGAATACAAGTGTATTTTAACAGAGATGAAATTTGTACTGGTGAAGATAAAACCTTGTACAATGATGTTTTTAAAAAATTACTAGATTTAGGTGATTTTGTAGGAATTGAAGGTGAATTGTTTACCACTAAAGTGGGAGAAAAAACAGTGCGTGTTAAGAATTTTACGTTGTTAAGTAAGTCTTTAAAACCATTGCCTTTACCTAAAGTAAAAGATGGTGTTACGTATGATGCTTTTACAGATCCAGAATTAAGATACAGACAGCGTTATGCAGATTTAGTTGTAAACCCTCATGTAAAAGAGGTGTTTATTAAAAGAACAAAATTGTTTAATGCCATGCGTTCTTTCTTTAATGATGCTGGTTATTTTGAAGTTGAAACTCCGGTTTTACAACCAATTCCTGGAGGAGCTGCAGCAAGACCTTTTATGACACACCATAACTCATTAGACATTCCCTTATACATGAGAATAGCTAATGAATTGTATTTAAAAAGACTAATTGTTGGTGGTTTTGATGGTGTGTATGAATTCTCTAAAAACTTTAGAAATGAAGGAATGGACAGAACTCATAATCCTGAATTTACAGCCATGGAAATCTATGTTTCTTACAAAGATTACAATTGGATGATGGACTTTTCTGAAAAACTTTTAGAGCATTGTGCAATAGCTGTAAACGGCACTTCTGAAGCTACTTTTGGTGAACATAAAATAGATTTTAAAGCACCGTACGCCAGAGTTACAATGGCAGATTCTATTAAACATTTTACTGGTTTTGACATTACTGGAAAAACTGAAGATGAAATTAGAACGGCTGCAAAAGGAATGAATATTCCTGTTGATGAAACCATGGGGAAAGGAAAATTAATTGATGAAATTTTTGGTGAAAAATGTGAAGCAAATTACATTCAGCCAACTTTTATTACAGATTACCCGAAAGAAATGTCTCCTCTTTGTAAAGAACACAGAGACAACCCAGAATTAACAGAGCGTTTTGAATTAATGGTTTGTGGTAAAGAAATTGCAAATGCATATTCTGAATTAAATGACCCAATTGACCAACGTGAACGTTTTGAGCATCAACTTAAATTGGCTCAGAAAGGTGATGATGAAGCTACCGAATTTATTGATGAAGATTTCTTAAGAGCGCTGGAATATGGAATGCCACCAACGTCTGGAATGGGAATTGGAATGGACCGTTTAATTATGTTTTTAACTAACAATCAATCGATACAAGAAGTACTTTTCTTCCCTCAAATGAGACCAGAGAAAAAGGCGGCTTCTGTTGAATTGAATGATGATGAAAAAGCACTTTTGGCAATTATTATCAAAGTAGAAAAAATAGATTTAAATGATTTAAAAGTAAAATCTGGCTTGTCTAACAAAAAATGGGATAAAACCATTAAAGGTTTAACAAAACATAAAGTAGCTAAAGTTTCTAAAACAGACGAAGGTTTGTTTGTAGAGATTGTTTAACTACAATATACATATGTCATTCCGAAATGAGCCCTTTTAGGCGATTGAGGAATCTTATAAATCACAAAAGGAATTACAGCAATGTAGTTCCTTTTTTTATTGCTCTTTTTTTATAAGAAACTCCCATTACATATAACAACTATCTGAATTATAGTTATTTACATAAAAAAATTAGAACTAAGACCGTTATTTAATAAATATAATTTGAATAAAATTATTTACAATATAAGATACTACAGCCTCTAATATAATTCTATTACCTTCATCATTTTTATTACCTATAACACACACACTATCAAAATAAAGTAATCATGTCAGCAAATAAAAACAGCAAATTTTTAAATAAAATTTAACGGTTTTTTTATGTTCTTTTTGTTGTTGAATGAATTAACTTTTTAGACCTTTATATAGCTAAAAAACTATAATCTTATGTACACATTTCAAGAGCAATTAAAAAGTATTAAGGAAGGTAAAGGATTTATTGCCGCTTTAGATCAGAGTGGAGGAAGTACACCAAAAGCACTATTAGGTTACGGTATTGAAGAGGATCAATATAAAGATGAAACAGAGATGTTCCAACTCATTCATGATATGCGTACTCGAGTAATTTCTGATAAAAACTTTACTCCAAATAAAATTTTAGGTGTTATTCTTTTTGAAAGAACAATGAATGGTTTAATAGATAAAAAGCCCGTACCTTCTTATTTATTAGAAAAACATATTGTCCCTTTTTTAAAAATTGATAAAGGATTGGAAAATCTTAAAGAGGGTGCTAAATTAATGAAACCCATACCAAACATGAAGTCTCGTTTATCTGAAGCTAAGAAATTAGGCATATTCGGAACAAAAATGCGTTCTGTAATTTATGAAAACAATTTAAACGGAATTAGAGATATTGTAAAACAACAATTTGCTTTTGGTTTAGATATTCTTGAATGTGGTTTAATTCCTATTCTAGAACCAGAAGTTGACATTCATGCGAAAGACAAAGTTGAAATTGAAGCCCTTTTAAAGCAAAATATTCTGTTAGAATTAGATAAGTTAGACGAAAATCAATCTGTTATTTTAAAATTAACATTACCAACAGTTCCAGATTTTTATAAAGACTTAGTAAACCACCCTAAAGTTATTAGAGTATTTGCACTTTCTGGAGGGTATGATATTGAAACAGCAAACACATTGTTAGCTAAAAATAAAGGCGTAATAGCTAGTTTTTCTAGAGCTCTTTTAAACAATTTAAAATTTCAACAAAGTACAGATGAGTTTTCATTGACTTTAGACAGTGCTATAGACAGTATTTATAAAGCTTCAATTACTTAAAAAACGACACTAAATACACTCGCTGTTATTTAGTATTAAAACTTAAATATTTTATACTCAAAATAAAATTCGTTTAAAAATGATTCTATTTCAGTTGCTTTATCGCTGATTGTAGCCCTTTGAAAATTGGTGAAACATCAAAAGTAAATTGAAATTAAATTTGTGTAGATTCTATTAAAAATAGTCCAAATAATAGTAATTTTTAGATAAAAATACTGAGATTTCTCATTAGTTTATCTTGAGCGAAGTCGAAAGAACAAAAAAGTCTCATTTCGAAATGACATCGATAAATAAAAGGAATTACAGCAATGTAGTTCCTTTTTTTATGTTAAAATATCTCATACCACACTGTAAATCAATAGTAAAATCCTTTTAAATAATATTTATTAAAGAAAAAAAGTGTAAAAATGTTTTTTAAATAAAGACAAAAGTCTTAAATTAGTAGTCAAATGTATTAAGTTATGGTTTATAAAGAAAACGCATCAGATTTTACCGCTGTTAACGAAGCAATAAGTAGTTATGTATTAAATTCTCCCTTTAGTTTTAACAAAGAAAACATCACATTTTCAGAATTCTTTGAAAACAAAATGCTTATTATTCAGGTTATTAAAAACGGTTTACCTTTTAAAATATTTAATACTATAAAAAGTATTATTCCGTTTACTGAAGAAGATTGGGCTAGCTATTTAAATATTTCTACAAAGTCTTTACAAAGATATAGTAACGATGCTACTTTTGTTTTTAAACCAATACATACAGAAAAAATAATAGAATTAGCAGAAGTTAATAACCTTGGTAAAGAGGTTTTCGATTCTAAAGAACAATTTTATTTATGGTTAAATACACCCTCTTATGCGCTTCATAATTTAAAACCTGCAGAACTCATAAAAGATTCTTACGGTAAAGAATTGGTGATGGAAGAATTAAATAGAATAGAGCACGGAGTTTTTGCCTAATGAATATCTTTAGACTATCTAAACGAAAATACGCTACGGAATTTAACGGAAAAGGAGCCGAAAAATCTAACAATAGATGGAATTCTAAAGGAACTGAAATTATTTATACAGCAGAAAGCAGAGCTTTGGCAATGGCAGAAGTTGCCGTACATTTAACAATTGCTACTTTGCCTAAAGACTATGTGATGATTACTATTGATGTTCCGGATGCTGTTTCTATCCAAAAAATTGATGTGAAAAAACTAATTGAAAATTGGAACAGTAATCCTTTTAATTCCGTTACAAAAAAAATTGGAGATGACTTTATAGATGCCATGGAAGCTTGTCTCTTAAAAGTTCCGTCTGCAGTGGTACAAGGAGATTTTAATTATTTGATAAACCCATATCATAAAGACTTTAAAAAGATAAAAATAACTAAAATACAGAATTTTCCTTTTGATACAAGAATATTTCAATAAGGAAAAAAATTACTTCCAGAACTATAACGTGTACTCTTGAGTGATTACCTACAAGTTGCACAAAGATCTAAAAAGACTAAACCTTAACATCCTAAACTTGTTTCAACATCTTATTTTTTTTTCATTTTTTCTAGATCTAAATCATGAGATTTCTCAATCATAAAAAAGTCTCATTTCGGAATGACATCGATAACTAAAAAGGAATTACAGTATCGTGGTTCCTTTTATACTTTATACCCTTTTGTTGTTTCTTAAAGAATTTTCGAATAAGTTTGCGATACCTAATATCAGCAAAAATCTATGGAAAATTATAAAGAAGTAATTGAATGCGTTTATAACGACGTTAAAAATGTAGATGATATTGGTAAAGTGGCCAGTTATATTCCGGAATTGGCATTTGTAGATCCAAATAATTTTGGCATTAGTATTACCACCATCGATAAGAACTCTTTTGGAGTTGGCGATTTTAATAAAAAATTCTCTGTACAAAGTATTACCAAAATTCTTTCTTTAACCTTAGCTTACAAATTTGAAGGTGCCAAATTATGGGAAAGAGTGGATGTAGAACCCTCTGGAAATCCGTTTAACTCTTTATTACAATTAGAAGCAGATTTAGGAAAACCTAGAAATCCTTTTATAAATGCCGGTGCCATTGTTATTTGTGATGTTTTACTTAGTCATCTTAAAAACCCAAAAGAAGACTTTTTAGACTTCTGTAAAGAAGTTTCTAACATTCCTACTTTAGCATATAACGAGGAAGTAGCGCTATCGGAAAAAGCTTCTGGCTATAGAAATGTAGCCTTATGTAACTTTATAAAATCTTTTGGAAACATTAAAAATGATGTAGATAACGTATTGGATTTTTATTTCTACATGTGTTCTTTAGAAATGACCTGCAAAGAACTTTCGCAAATATTTTTATACCTAACGGATGACAATTT
Organism: Polaribacter sp. Z014; assembly: GCF_023555435.1. Lineage (NCBI taxonomy): Bacteria > Pseudomonadati > Bacteroidota > Flavobacteriia > Flavobacteriales > Flavobacteriaceae > Polaribacter > Polaribacter sp. Z014. The sequence goes on along the minus strand of NZ_JALCZP010000006.1, from coordinate 10,741 downwards.
TACTACCGTTAAAGGAAATAGAGTACTTACTATGAGTCAAGCAAAAAGAGTAAACGCCATTATGCTTACTTGTGGTTTTTATGATGAATCTGGCGAGTTTGCATTTCGTGTTGGTTTGCCTGGAAAAAGTGGTGTTGGCGGAGGAATTGTTGCCATTCACCCAGATAAATATTGCATTGCAGTTTGGAGTCCTAAATTAAATATTAAAGGAAATTCTTATAAAGGAATGTTGTTCTTAGAGAAGTTTACCTCTAAAACAACTTCTTCAATCTTTTAAGTTTTATAAGTTAAAAAAAAATCTTCTATTTTATATTTTTATCTGTAAATTTATAAAATGAAAAAGATTCTATTTACCCTACTTACCTTCACTTCCTTACTTAGTTACAATCAATTAATAAGTCAAGAGGGAGAAAATAGGGTTTTGAAGAGTTACTTTAAAAATAAAGTTGTCTCTATAGAAAGATGGTATGGAAATGATAAGGCTATCGATAGTATTAAAACGTATCACCGATCTGGGAATAAAAATGAAACCTTTTTCTTTAAAAATAAACGCATGCATGGTGAATGCTATAAATATAATGATCTAGGTGAAAAGGTTGTTAGTTATATTTTTGACAATGGTAAACTTACCAAAAGAATAGACTATAAAACCCAAATAAATAAAAAGAACGCTCCTTATATTCAAGAAAAAAAACAAATACTTCAGGATCTTTACTCAAAAACCAACTACAATGTAAAGAGTATACAAGACATCTATCAACAAGGTATTTTAAGACATCTAATTGGTGAGCACTTTTTAGCTAGAGAAAACTTCAAAAAAGTTGAACGCTATTTTAAATATACAGAAAAACAGAAAAAACCGGTACCAGACAAAATAAAAGCAGGTCTTTACAACCGCTTAGGTGGTATTAATGCATATTATCAAAAAGAAAATTTAGCCATACATTATAGAAATTTAGCCATTGAAAAAGATCCTAAAAACAATATTTACAAATATAATATGGGATCTTATTTATTTGGTATTAAAGAATATAGATTAGCTATCAATTATTTAGAAGAAGTTAAATCTGAATGGAAAAAACATGCTTTTTCAAACAGAGCATTAGCGGCCATATATACTGAATTTGAAGAGTACGAAAAAGCATTTGAGTTAGTTAACTTGGCTTTTGACAGAGAAGAAGCATTGTATAAATTTGGATTTGCTGGCAGCGAGAATGACTTAAGAACAATTCGTGGTTTTTTATATCACAAATTAGGCGAAACAGCACTCGGAATTAACGATTTAAATGAAGCGTTAGAATTAAACCCAAATAATTCTTTTGCTTATAAATATTTAGGAATAATACAATATGATCTAGAAAATTTTGAAAAATCATGTACTTATTTAACAAAATCTGCAGCATTAAATTATGTAAAAAAGCATGATAGAAATGACATAGAATATTACCTAGAAAGCGCTTGTTCAAAAAAAGATGCTACCCCAATAATTACATTAAAAGCGAAACCGTATGCTTATCCAAACCCAACAAGGGACTTAGTATATATTAAAAATTTGTCTAAAAAAAATTATCAATTCAGAATTTATAATTTTAAATCAATACTCGTAAAAAAAGGTATTTCTGAAAATAGTACTTTCGATTTTTCTAATCTACAAAATGGACTTTATATTTTAACGATTCCCGGAAATAGCCCACTAGACACCTATACTTTTAAAATTATAAAACAGTAAAACCGATACCTAAAGGTAATTTCAGCCAATTAAAGGATAATAAGAATCCTTTTATAACTTCTCTTAGTTCCTATTTTCGTAATTCTAAAAACGTCTTATGAAATCAAGAATCTTATCACTTCTACTTATCATTGCTTTTTCTTACCAAAGCAAAGCACAAACGCCTGTAAAATTAAGTACAGATCAATTTCGATTTATTGAAGGTCCGGCTTGGGATGGTTCTGAATTTATTTATTTTTCAGATATTCCTGCTAAGAAAGTATACAAATATGCTGTAGCCAATAATACTTTTTCTCTTGCTTTTGATAATAATACAGATGGTTGCAATGGATTGATGTTTGACCAAGATTTTAATTTAGTAGTCTGCGGATTTAGAGCAGGAAATATAGCTAGAAGAAAAGTAGATGGAACTTTAATTGAAACCTTATTTACAGAATATAAAGGAAAACGTTTTGACAACCCAAATGAGGTTTGTATTGATAAAAAAGGCGGAATTTACTTTACAGACCCAACAAGAAGAAACCCTCCTTTTCAGTCAAAGAGAAGAGTGTATTACATCACTCCAGAAGGAAAACTAACAGTTGCAGCCGAATCAGGATTTACATTCCCAAATGGTGTCTTAATTTCTATTGATGGAAAACATCTTTTTGTAAACGATTCTGATACACATGATATTTATAAGTTTGACATCAACCAAACAGACGGAACAATTACAAACAAAACCGTTTTTGCTACTTTAACCAATGCTAAAGATGGTGAACCAAAATCTCAAGCAGACGGAATGGCTTTAGACACAGAAGAAAACTTATATGTATGTTCTAAATTAACAATTCAAATTTTCGATAAACAAGGAACTAAAACGGGGTCTATCTTATTTCCAGAACAAACCACCAATTGTACTTTTGGAAAACCTGATAAAAAAACATTATTTGTAACTGCCACTAAAAATTTATACAGCGTTGATTTAACAAAAACAGGTTTTCAACATCCTTTCGATTTACCTGAATAACCTATTTATTTCCTATTAAATATTTTTAATAATTCTGTTGCGTATTTCAATAAAAATGAGGAACTTTCTACTACTTTCAATCAGAATTAAATGGAACAAAATCCTCACACTTTTTCTTCTTTTGAAGAATACCCAACAACAGATAAAAGTCTTTGGTTAGACTATTCTAAAGAACAAACTACTTTTAAAATTTGGTCTCCAAGAGCAACTGCAGTAAAACTAAACTTATATAAAACAGGAAATGATTCTGAAGTTTTTGAAACTTTAGATTTATCCCCTGAAGAAAACGGTGTTTGGTTTAAAACTATTGAAAAGGACTTAGACGGAATTTACTACACATATCAAACCTATATAGATGATAATTGGTTGACCGAAACTCCTGGTATTTATGCAAAAGCAGTAGGTGTAAACGGTAACAGAGCCATGGTTTTTAATGCCGAAAATACAAATCCTAAAAATTGGGAACAAGATACATATGTGCAACTAGACGTAGCAAATAATGCCATTATTTACGAACTACATATCCGAAATATTACCATTCAAAAAGAAGCAAACTCATCTTATCCAGGTAAATATTTAGGATTGATAGAAAAAGGCGTAAAAAGCACCCAAAATGTTCCTACTGCTATCGATCACATCATAAGATTAGGAATTACTCATGTGCATTTACTACCTACTTTCGATCAGTATTCTATTGATGAAACAGATTTAGGCACGCCTCAATTCAATTGGGGTTACGATCCGCAAAACTACAATGTTCCGGAAGGCTCTTTTTCTACCAATCCTTTTAAAGCAGAAGTTCGTATCAAAGAATTTAAAACCATGGTACAAGCTTTTCATGATGCCGGAATTGGTGTTGTTTTAGATGTAGTATATAATCATACAGGCGTAAAAGAAACTTCTAATTTTAATCTAGAAAATCCTGGTTATTATTATCGTTTTAATGAGGACGGTAGTTACTCTAACGCTTCTGGTTGTGGTAATGAAACTGCATCCGAAAGAAAAATGACTCAAAAATTTATGATTGAGTCTGTAAAATATTGGACTGAGGAATATCATTTAGATGGTTTTCGTTTCGATTTAATGGCTATTCACGATATTGAAACCATGAATTTAATTGCCGACGAGGTTAATAAAATAAATCCTAATGCAATTATTTATGGAGAAGGTTGGGTTGGAGGAGATTCTCCGTTACCAGAAGAAAAACGTGCCTTAAAAAAGCACATCCCTCAAATGCCAAAAATTGCTGCTTTTTCAGACAATATAAGAGATGCCATAAAAGGAGCCGTTTTTCATGATACCAGTACTGGTTTTGTTAGTGGTGCAAAATTTACCGAAGAGTCTATAAAGTGCGGAATCGTAGGTGCCATACAACACCCGCAAGTAAACTACCAATACGTAAATTATTCAAATGATGCTTGGGCAAAAGAACCTTGGCAAGCGATAAACTATGTTTCTTGTCATGATAATTTTACTTTATATGATAAATTAAAAATATCTAGACCAGATGCCTCTTCTTATGAAATTAAGGCAATGCATAAATTGTCTACAGCAATTGTACTTACATCTCAAGGAACACCTTTTTTACATGAAGGTTCAGAAATGATGAGTACTAAAAAAGGAGATCATAATTCATACAAATCTCCAGATTCCATCAATGAAATTGATTGGAATTTAAAAGTAAAAAACAGTGATGTTTTGGATTATTATAAAAACCTAATTAAGTTAAGAAAAGAGCACCCTGCTTTTAGAATGCCAACAGCAAAAGAAGTTCAAGACAACTTAAGGTTTAAAAAAATAGATGATGGTTTGGTTTCTTATCAACTAAGGAACAATGCAAATTTTGATTCTTGGTCTAAAATATTAGTGATTTTTAATGCACAAACCCATGAGATAAATTATGAGTTAGACCAAACCTGGAAAATTGCAGTCCTAAAAGACAACTTTGATTTTGAAGGAAAAGAAAGTGTTACCGACAATGTAATTGTACCTCCTATTTCTATGATGGTATTGTTTCAGAAAAAAATGAATGCCAACGTAAAATATTATAAGGAACAACTTTTGGGCTTGATAGAAAAACTTTTTATTGAAACGGGAGATGCTAGAAGTAGGTTTTTAAATTGTGAAGAAAAACTAAAATCGGCTTATTTGGCTTCAAAAACTGAGTATAACCCGAAAGAAGTGATTGATACTTGGGATGCCTTATGGCATGAATTAAATACAAAAGCAGCCCTTACTAACAAATCTATTGAACTTAAATCTTCTTACTTTCTTACAGTTAAAACTAAAAAAAATGCTTCTTTAGAAAAATTTCTATTATTTTTTCTAAAAGAAATGTCTAGATTGAATTAAAAAGCAGAATTTTGATCTAGATGTATTTATTGCTATCATAAATATGTAACATCAGAAAAAAGTATAAATAATTATGGTCAATTTATCTGCCACTGAGCATCAAATTAAATGTGTTGCTAATTTTAAAGACTTACTTTCTACTCCTTTTCAGGGAGAAGTGAATGCTCTTTGTTGGAATCGTGAATTAAAAGGTGATTTTTCTGAAATTATTAAAAAGGTTGCACTCAGTGGAAATATGATTGAACTTCTTCCTGAGAAACTTCTAGAACTTCAGTTAAGTGAACAAGGTCAACTTGCCCGAGAAATTCTCTTAAATGACTTTAAAATATTAAAAGAAAATGGTAAAATTCCAACGCTAAATATCATTAAAAACTATGAGAGAGATGATGCATTTCCTTTTTTCCCTACCGATGTATATTCTTTTCACGTAGATCGTTCACCAATACCTGCTGACACTTTTTTATGCACCTATCATGGAGCTTCGAGCGATATTTTGCCAAATTTACAAGGCACTCAAAAAATATTAATTCCAAAAATAAGAACTGAACTCAAAAAACTTTATGATGGACCAGAAGATGGTTTTGAATCTTTTTTAACCGAATATTTCTTCGATTTACATTATCAAGCAAAGCCAGAAGCATATCCAATTAATTTAGGTATTGGAAACTTATGGAAACTAGCCATTGATCATCCAGAAAGCAACGTTTTACCTTGTTTACATCGCGCTCCCAAAGAAAACACAGGGGAACCACGCTTAATGATGATCTGCTAATTCAATAAAAATAAATGAAAATAAAGATTGATAAGTTTGTAGTATCTATAATAATCGTAATACTAATAGCCTATATATTTCCGCAATGGGGAACACAAGAAAGTAAATTTCCAATTAACACTATCAGTAGCATTGGTATTTCACTTATCTTCTTTTTTTACGGACTAAAATTAAGTCCGAGTAAGTTAAAAGCAGGACTTAAAAACTGGAAATTACATGTTTTAGTACAACTATCTACTTTTTTAATTTTTCCAATCCTCGTTTTATTATTACATCCTTTTATTCAAAATTCAGAACAAGAAACCATTTGGTTGGCTTTCTTTTTCTTGGCTGCCTTACCATCTACCGTATCTTCTTCGGTTGTAATGGTATCTTTAGCTAAAGGAAATATCCCAGGAGCAATTTTTAATGCCAGTATTTCTGGCATTATAGGTATTGCCATAACTCCATTATGGATGGGATTATTTGTAAATGAAGTACAATCAGATTTCGATTTTACAGAAATCTATCTAAAACTAATTCTTCAAATAATTGTACCCGTTGTTATTGGACTTTTTTTACAACGTTTTTTAGGTGATTTTGCGCAGAAGCATAATAGTAAACTCACCCTTTTTGATAAATCTATTATCCTTTTAATTATCTACAAAAGTTTTTCAGCATCTTTTGAAGGAAACATTTTTAGTGCTGTTTCTTTTTTAGATTTGGCATTAATTTTAGTTGGTGTGCTACTCTTGTTTGCTACCGCTTTTTATCTCACTGGTTTTTTATCAAAAAAACTACAACTAAATACTGAAGATCAAATTACAGCACAATTTTGTGGTACAAAAAAGTCATTAGTACACGGCACCGTATTTTCTAAAATACTTTTTGGAAACATGTCAACTATTGGTATTATGCTATTACCACTTATGTTATTTCACGCTACTCAAATTTTAATAATTAGTATTGTGGCAACAAAAAAGGCTGCTAAAAATAGCAACCTTTAAAATCTAAATAATTAATAATTTTTTATTTCTTAAAGAGATTTACCCCTTAAACTTCATTCCTAAATGAACAATTTTTTTGGTTTCGTAAAAATCTTCTTCAAAATAATCTGGTAAATCATAAATCGTTGCAGACGTATAGAGTTTTAATTCTTCTGTTAAATCGCCACCTTTTAAATATAAAATTCCATTTTTTATATCGTGATTTTGTTTTTTAGAAATTCTACCTTTGGTCCACCCCACAAAAGTTTCCATTTGTGCTACTGCTCTACTCACAATAAAATCATACGTATCCTTTACTTCTTCTACTCTACCGTTTGTAGTTTTTACGTTTTCTAAACCTAAACCAGCTACAACTTCATCAACCACTTTAATTTTTTTTCCGATAGAATCTACCAAATGAAATTGTGTTTCTGGAAACAAAATTGCCAATGGTATACCAGGAAAACCTCCACCTGTACCAACATCCATTACCTTAGAACCTGGTTTAAATTGAATCACTTTTGCAATTGCTAAAGAATGCAACACATGGCGCAGATACAATTCGTCTATATCTTTTCTAGAAACAACGTTAATTTTTAAATTCCAATCTTGGTATAATTCTTGAAGTTTAGAAAATTGTTCTATTTGAGTTGCTGTTAAGTCTTTAAAATATTTGTGTATTATTTCCATAAAAAAGTATATGATGCAAAAATAGTTATTGTCAACAAACAATTAGCAACAAAATGCAACCTTTGTTACACAAAGATATTTTAAAAATCTTATTTTTGTAAACTATATATAAAATTAATGAAAACAATAAACTTTTCGAGAGTAGATAAAGCAAAATTCTTTAGAACTCTAAACAAAAGAGTAAATACCTATTTTAAAGAAAACGAATTAAGAAAAACAGGAAACTGGAAATTGTACACAAAAGCAATTATAATGTTTTCTCTTTTCCTGGTTCCTTTTATTTTAATCTTAACAGTTTCTATGCCTCAATGGGTAATGGCACTTTTAATGGTGGTTACAGGAATAGGAATGGCCGGTGTTGGTATGAATGTAATGCACGATGCCAATCACGATTCTTTTTCTAAAAGAAAATGGGTTAATAAATTAATGGGAAGCAGTATTTATATTCTTGCCGGAAACGTGTATAATTGGAAAGTACAACACAACGTTTTACACCATACATTTACAAACGTAGAAGGACATGATGAAGATATTGACGCTGGACGAATTATTCGTTTCTCTGAACATTCTACATGGTTACCTATTCATAAAATTCAGAAATATTATTCTATCTTTTTGTACGGATTATTAACCATTAACTGGGCAATTACCACAGATATTAAGCAAATGCACCGTTATTTAAAACGTAAACTATCTTATGGTAAGTTTCCAAACCCTACAACCGAATGGACCAAATTAGTCATTTCTAAAATTGCATATTATGCACTTTGGATTGTTTTACCTTTATTGGTTTTAGACATTGCTTGGTGGAAAGTTCTAATTGGCTTTTTTGTAATGCATTATACTGCAGGTATGATTTTGAGTTTGGTTTTTCAATTAGCACACATTGTACCAAATACAGAAATGCCTTTACCAGATAAAGAAGGAAATTTAGAACACACTTGGGCAGTCCACCAATTATACACAACATCTAACTTTGCACCTACTAATTCATTGGTAAACTTCTATACAGGAGGTTTAAATCATCAAGTTGAACATCATATTTTTCCTCATATTTCTCATGTACATTATGATAAATTAGCTAAAATTGTAAAAGAAACCGCCAAGGAATTTAATTTGCCTTATAATGAATACGCTACCATGCGTAAAGCAATTATAGAACATTTTAGACATTTGGGAGTTTTGGGTAAAAACCCTGAAATAGCATAAGTAACACAACAACAACTATCAGTAAGATGAAACATCCATTATCGGACAGAATTAACAGTTTACCTGTATCTCAAACTTTAGCAATGGCTGCTAAAGCAAGAGAACTAAGAGCAGAAGGAAAAGATATTATTGGTTTAAGTTTGGGAGAACCAGACTTTAATACACCAGATTTTATTAAAGACGCTGCCATTGAAGCTATCAATCAAAATTATAATTCGTATTCTCCAGTAGATGGATATGCTGATTTAAAAGAAGCTATTTGCACCAAGTTTAAACGCGATAACGACTTAGTTTACAAACCAAGTCAAGTTGTAGTTTCTACAGGAGCAAAACAATCTATTGCAAACATTGCACAAGTATTGTTAAACCCTGGTGATGAAGTTTTATTACCAGCACCATATTGGGTAAGCTACTCTGCAATTGCAATTTTATGTGAAGCTAAATATGTAGAAATTCCTTCTTCTATAGAGACCGATTTTAAAATCACTCCAGAGCAATTAGAAGCGGCAATTACGCCAAAAACAAAAATGATTTTCTTTAACTCTCCAAACAACCCTAGCGGAACTATTTATAGTGAAGCAGAATATAGAGCGTTGGCAGCAGTTTTAGAAAAACACCCACAGATTTTTATCTTATCAGATGAAATCTATGAACATATCAATTACGATACAAAACCATTTAGTTTTGCAGCAATTGAAAGCATGTACGACAGAACCATTACTGTAAACGGTTTGGCAAAAGCATTTGCTATGACAGGTTGGAGAATTGGTTACATAGGTGCTCCAGAATGGATTGCAAAAGCATGTACAAAAATGCAAGGGCAAATTACTTCTGGTACTAACTGTATTGCACAAAGAGCTGCAATTACAGCAGTTTTAGCACCGGTTTCTAAAATTCAATTTATGGTAGACGAGTTTAAAACTCGTAGAGATATCATTATTGGATTGTTAAGAGAAATAGACGGATTTAAAGTAAATGTTCCTGAAGGTGCATTTTACGTTTTTCCTGATGTTTCTGCTTTCTTTGGTAAAACTATTAAAGGAATGAAAATTGAAACTGCAAGTGATTTTTCTTTATTTATTTTAGAAAAAGCAAACGTTGCAACAGTAACTGGAGATGCTTTTGGTACACCAAACTGTATTAGAATTTCTTATGCAGCATCAGAATTACAAATTAGAGAAGCAATCAAAAGAATTAAAGAAGCGTTAAGCTAAACTTAAACTGTCATTCTTAATTTATTTCAGAATCTCAAACAAGTTCAGATTGACAAGATCGTTATTTATCAATATTAAAATCCATCTTTTTTAGGTGGATTTTTTTTTGTTTGGGCGTGCCCTAAAGGTCAGGCTTTCCGCACTCGCTTCACGCTAAAAAGCGTGAGAGCTCAAACAATTGCTTCAATCCTTCACGCAAGCTTGTTTGCTTCCAAATTACAAGATAAACATCAGAATAATCCTTTAAAACTATCCCGAATCACTTCTTAACTAATAGAAATTTATTTTTAAGATATGAATCCTTGTAAAGAATCTAAAAACAAAAAAAACCATATCTATAAATAAATATGGTTTTAGAAAAGTTGGGGGATTAAATTAGGGGGAAAATTGGGGGACTATATAAATTCTATGTATTATTCTTTTTTCTTTTGTTACTTCAAAGATACAACGGATTAAAACCTAAAACCTACCAAGACAGACCATTAAACATTAACTAAAGATAAACGGCGGTTCTAATTCGTTAATTAACATATTAAATAACAAAAAACATTTTAACCTTAGATAAAAACCATTAAACCAGAACTCAACACACTCACCTACAATTGGATAACAAATAATTAGTAAAAAAAACACCTCTTTTATTTATTCAAAATTCATTAGATCTATCACTTTTTAACAGCTGCAGCAGCACATAAACGAATAGAAATAACAATAAAAAATGGAAGTTCAATTTTTAGATATGAAGCCTTATAAAGAATCTAAAAAAACAAAAAACCATATCTATAAATAAATATGGTTTTA